>JBGPCZ010000087.1:0-24938 GCA_041482015.1 Planctomycetota bacterium
AGCTGCAGGATCGTCGCGTGCAGGTCGTGGATGTGGACGGGGTTCTCCTGCGCCCTGAACCCGAACTCGTCGGTCGCGCCGTAGACGCTTCCGCCCTTCACGCCGCCGCCCGCCATCCACATGGTGAAGCCCCAGTGGTTGTGGTCGCGGCCGTTGATCTTCCCGGCGTTCGAGCCGGGCGTCGGGAGCTCGACCGTCGGCGTCCGGCCGAACTCGCCGCCCCAGATGACGAGCGTGTCCTCCAGCATCCCGCGCGCCTTCAGGTCCTTCAGGAGCGCGCCGATCGGCTGGTCCCAGTCCTGCGCGAGCTTGCGGTGGTTGACCTCCAGGTCGTCGTGGTTGTCCCACGGCTGGCCGGCGCCCGACCAGACCTGGACGAATCGCACGCCCTTCTCGATGAGTCTCCGCGCGATCATGAGCTGCCGCGCCTGCGTCCCCGGGCCGTACAGGTCGCGGATGTACTTGGGCTCGCGCGTCACGTCGAACGCGTCGACCGCATCCATCTGCATCCGGTACGCGAGCTCGAAGGACTGGATGCGCGACTCGAGCTGGCTGTCGTTCTGGCGCCGGGCCTCGTGCTCCTTGTTGAGCGTCATCAGAAGATCGAGCTGCCGCCGCTGCTCGTCGACCGACGCGAAGTTGTTCCGGATGTTCTCGATCAGCTTCTGGACATCCGTGTGCTGCGTGTCGATGTACGTCCCCTGGTAGGCCCCGGGCAGGAAGCCCGCCTGCCAGTTCTGCGACTCCTGGATCGGGTACCCTCCCGGGCACATGGCGATGAAGCCCGGCAGGTTCTGGTTCTCGCTCCCGAGCCCGTAGGTCAGCCACGATCCCATGCTCGGCCGGATGGCCCGCGCCTCGCCGCAGTTCATGAGGAGGAGCGACGGCTCGTGGTTCGGAACGTCCGCGTGCATCGAGCGGATGACGCACATCTCGTCGATCGACTCCGCCGTGTGCTTGAAGAGCTCGCTCACCTCGATGCCGCTCTTCCCGCGCTTCTCGAACTTGAACATGGAGGGGAACGCGGCGCCCGTCTTCCGCTCGGTCTTGTAGTTCTCGATCGGGAGCGGCTTGCCCGCGTACTTCGCGAGCGACGGCTTCGGGTCGAACGTGTCGACGTGCGAGGGCCCGCCGTTCATGAACAGGTGGATCACGCGCTTGGCCTTGCCGGGGAACTGGGGCCGCTTGGGCGCCAGCGGGTTGATCGACTGCTGCGCCACGGCCGCCCGCCCCACCAGGTTCGAGAGCGCAATCGCGCCCATCCCCATGCCGCAGCGATGGAGCATCTGGCGGCGCGTCAGGAACGCGTCTTCGGGCTTGGCGTCGTGTGGCATCATTGCATCAATCCACAAACATGAATTCGTTGGTTTCCAGGAGGACCTGCGCGTACTTCTCCCAGGGCGACAGCGCCCGCCGGGCCTTGCCGGGGGGGCCCGCGAAGTTGGCCGTCGCGCTCCACTCGAGCATCACGTCGCCGCCCACCGTCGTCGCGGGCGACTCCGTCATCCGGATCACCGGCGACCAGCCGAAGGCGTCGTAGCTCTCGTTCTCGCGGCACTCGACGACGAAGTCGATCGTGTCGCCCTTCTTCACCTCGACGCGCGTCATCCGGGTCGACGCCTCGGTGTGGTGCGCGGTCCAGGAAGCGATCTCGCCCTGGGCGCTCGAGACGATCCGCGCCAGGACGCCGTCGCCCTGGTCGGCCTTGTGGCTGAGGACGCCCTCGATCGAGATCGCACCGTCGCGCGGCGCGGTCCAGCGGCGGATCGCCGCGCCCACCGGGATGCCGCCCGGGTGGCCGCCCTCGGCCGTGAGCAGCACCCAGCCGAGCTTCGGGTCGGGCAGCGACTTCCCGCCCTGCCACGCCATCCCCGTGAAATGCGGGAGCGCCGTGAACTTCGTCACGCGCTTCACGGCCGCGTCGTACTGGCCGAATCCATAGGACCACGCCGGGCTCTCGACCATCGGGCCGCCCGCGCGCCCCGCCTCCGCCTGCACGTAGCGCACGCCGAGCGAGACCTCCTCCGCCGTCGGCGCCCTCTGGAACAGCAGCCGGTAGAGCTGGCGGATCCGCTCCACCCCCTCTTTCGCGCCCGCGACCTCCGGCCGCGCCGCGAGCGCCTTGGACTGCTCCACCGCGAACCCGCTGTTCATCATGAAGAGCGCCTGCTGCGGCACCGTCGTCGAGTAACGCTGCGGGCTGTGCGTGTCGGGGCTGGCGAAGTCGAAGTCCCGGTACGTCCCCATCAGGTTCTGCCGGTCGATGAAGATGTAGATCGTCCGGCGCTTCGAGAAGACCTCCTGGCCGGGGTCGGTGTCCCCCGCCGTGTTCCGGATCGTCTCGCCGTCCATCTTCATGTTGATCCCGGAGGCCGAGCTCCACCCGACGGGCCGGCCGCCCATCTCCGGGTCGAGCGCGCCCGACGCCGCCAGCAGCGAGTCGCGCATCGACTCGAGGTCGAGCCGCTGGCGACCCTGCCTCCAGAGGAGCTTGTTGTCGGCGTCGATCTCCCTCGCGCGCGCGTCGTCGTCGCTCCCCTGCTGCCACGCGGACGAGAGCAGGATCCGCCGGTGCAGCTTCTTCATCGACCAGCCGTCCTCGACGAACCGGAGCGCCAGCCAGTCGAGGAGCCCGGGATGGCTGGGCGGATCGCACCGCGTGCCAAAGTCGCTCGGCGTCCGGACGAGCCCGGCGCCGAAGTGGTGGCCCCAGATGCGGTTCGCCATCACCCGCGCCGTGAGCGGGTTGTCCTTCGAAGCGATCGCCCTCGCGAGCTCGAGCCGGCCACTCCCGTCCTTGAAGGGCGTCCGCTTCCCCGGCGGGCAGAGGACCTCGACGAACTGCCGCGGGACCTTCTCGCCGCGGTTGTTCTGGTTGCCGCGGACGAAGACGTTCGGCTCGGTGGGCGACGGGTTGTCGACCATCACCATCGCGTGGGCCGGCGCGCCGGGGTGGGTCGCGGAAAGCGCGTCGATCTTCTTCGTGATGTCGTTGAGCTTGTCGCGGTGGGCGCGGTTGAAGAGCTTCTCGACGTCGGCGAGCGCGACGGCGACGGGAGAGTCGGCGGCGCGGAGGACCTTCCGGATCGACTCCTCGTTCGCGTCCGCGAGCGGCGCCTCCTTGTCGAACTTCACCAGGAGCGCGGCGTACCGCTCGGCCGCCTCTTTCAGGGTCGCGGGGGCCTTCTCGAACTCCGCGGCGACGAGCGGATTCCCCTCGACCTTCACCGCCGCGGCTTTCGCGGCGAACTCCTTCTCGGGGAGCGCCTCGTAGGCCGCCCATAGGGCGAAGACGGGGTCCTTCTTCTTCACGTGGGTCTTCCACCGCTCGATGACGAACGCCGTCACGTCGTACTTCTGGGCGAGGGCGCGGGCCTTCTCCATGTCGCCCAGGTCCTTCGCCTCGTGGGCCGCGAGGAGCGCCGAGGCGATCGTCCTCGGCGTGCGGAGCGCGGGCAGGAGTTCCTTGTAGCGTTCGTCGCGGAACTTCTGCGCCTCGCCCTTCCGCTCGGCCATCTGCTTCTGGAAGTCCTCCATCTCGGGCGTCTTCCTCGGCGGATCGATGAGCGGCAGATCCTTGGGCTCGTTCGAGCTCGCGAAGACGCCATAGAGCGAATAGTAGTCCTTGGTCGGGATCGGGTCGAACTTGTGGTCGTGGCATCGCGCGCAGCCGATGGCGAGCGCCATCGTGCCGCGGCAGACCACGTCGAGCCGGTCGTCGATGATGTCGGGGACGTTGTTGATGAACCGGCGGCCGAGCGTGAGGAAGCCCATCGCGGCGAGCGGCCGCTTGTCCTCCCCGGGGTTCAGCCGGTCGGCCGCGATCTGCTGCACGAGGAACTGGTCATAGGGGAGGTCCTCGTTGAGCGCGCGGACCACCCAGTCGCGGTAGGTGTACGAGAACGGGTAGCGGCGCTCCTCGCGGAAGACGTAGCCCTTGGTGTCGGAGTAGCGCGCGATGTCCAGCCAGTGGCGACCCCAGCGCTCGCCATACTGGGGCGAAGCCAGGAGGCGGTCGACGGCCTTCGCGAAGGCGTCGGGCGAGGAATCGGCGAGGAACGCGTCGACCTCCGCAGGCATCGGCGGAAGGCCGGTGAGGTCGAACGTCGCGCGGCGGAGCAGCGTCCGCTTGTCCGCCGGGGCGCGGGGTGCGAGGCCGTTCGCCTCGAGCTTCGCGAGGATGAAGGCGTCGATCGGGCTCTTCACCCAGGCGCCGTTCTTCACGGGCGGAATCGCGGGCTCGCGGGGAGGCTGGTACGCCCAGTGCAGGCGGCCCTTGTCCATGTCGACGCCCTTGGCGGTGGAGGCGCCGGTCCGCGGGTCGGGCGCGCCGCGCTTGATCCACGCCTCGAGGTCGGCGACCTGCTCGTCGGTGAGCTTCCCCTTCGGGGGCATCTTGAGCTCGTCGTCCTTCTGGCGGACTGCCTTGATGATGAGGCTCTTCTCGGGGTCGCCGGGGATGATCGACGGCCCGGCGTCGCCGCCCTTGAGCAGGGAGGCCTTCGAGTCGAGCCGGAGGCCGCCCTTGAGCCGCTTCGCGGTCTCGCTGTGGCACTCGTAGCAGCGCTCGGCGAGGATGGGGCGGATCTTCTTCTCGAAGAACTCGACGCCCTCGGCGTCGGCCGGCTTCTCCTGCGGCGCGGGGGGCGCGCCGAGGGTCACGCCGCCGGCCGCCAGGAGGAGGGCCAGGACCGGGAAGTTGCGCATATATAGAAGAAGGCGGTTCTCACCTAGGATACGGCCCCGGGCGGGGGAAGGTTTCCGTCCCTCCCTGAACTGATAGCGTGCCGGGAGATTTCTGTTGCGTCCGCCCGCCATTGCGATTGTAATCAACGGGCCCATGGCGGGCGGGGCGGCGACGCAGGGATTGCAACGCGGGTCGTTATGCCATTCGTCGACAAGAAGCTGGTCTGCAAGGACTGCAACGAAGAGTTCGTCTTCTCCTCGGGACAGCAGGAGCACCACGCGAAGCTGGGCCTGCGGAACGAGCCCAAGCGCTGCATGGTCTGCCGCCAGGCGAGCCGGATGCGCAACGAAGACCGCATGATGTCGGGCGGCGGCCGTCGTCCGCCGCCGCGTCCCGGCTTCGCCGGCCCGGGCCGGGTGGGGGCTCCGGCAGGCTTCGCGGGCCCGCCTCCCCCGCGCGAGATGTTCACCGTGACCTGCGGCCAATGCGGCCGCCCCGCCGAGGTCCCCTTCAAGCCGCGCGGCGACCGCCCCGTCCTCTGCCGCGACTGCTTCCGCGGCGCCCGCCGGTAGCGATCACTCCAGCGCGAACGCGTAGAGCCAGCTGTAGACGATGGTATAGCCCATCCCGCCGGACATCACCAGCGTGCTCCCACAGCCCGCGCCCCCGCCGCCCGTCCCCGTCGAGAATCGCAGCAGGTTGTCCCCGATCACCGGGTCGGGCGGCTTGCGGTGCAGGTAGCCGCTTCCCCACAGGTTCCGCTCGACCTTCCTCTTCGCCACGTCGTACGTGAAGAGGTTCTGGTCGATCACGCCGTAGAGAAGCCCGTCGCCGCCGATCGAGGGACACGGGCGCTCGTCCTGCCGCGTCGACTGACGGCCGATCTTCTCGCACTTCCCCGACTTGAGATCAAGGACATGCAGGTTCGCGTCGAGCAGCCAGACGGTCTCGTCGTCCTTCACCACCGGCGGAATCATGTTGTAGTACCAGCACGCGATCCGGAGATCGGTGAATTTCGCCTCGCCCGTCTTCGCGTCGAAGATCTTCGTCTCGTCCTTGATCGCGACCTCCTTCTCCTCGTACTCGCCGCCCTTGTAGCCGCCCGCGAAGCCGCGGCCCGGCTGGACGGTCGTGAAGATCACCGTCTCGCCCGCGATCACCGGGAACCCCCACTTGAGCGTGATGCCGCCCACCTTTGACTTCCACAGGAGCTTCCCCGTCGCCGCATCGGCCGCGTACCCGTGGAGGTCCTCCGACCCGACGAAGACCCGCCCGTCCCGGACCGCCGGCGACTGGACGATCTTGTTCCCCGTCGCGAGCGACCAGAGCTCCTTCCCCGTCCTGACGTCAAAGGCGTGGAGCTTCCCGTCGAAGCTCGCGATGAACGCGCGGCCGCCCTCCACCGCGGGGCTCGACATGACCGGCCCGCCCGTCGCGCGCTTCCAGAGCTCCCGGCCTTCCTTCGCGTCAACCCCGTAGACCGACCCCGCGATCGTGCCGAAGATCACGACGCCCCGGTCGACCGTCGGCGCGTTCGTGATCTCGCCGTCGGCCGCGAACGTCCAGAGGCGCTCGCCGGCCCGGCCCTTGAAGGCATAGAGATTCCCGTCCATGCAGCCGACATAGACGACCCCGCCCACGACGATCGGCTGCGTGCGGAAATGGACCCGCTCCGGGAACGAGAATTTCCACGCGGCCCCGGGCTGGTCGGGAAACTTCTTCACCTTCGCGAACTCGGTCGTGCGCCCGGTCCGTGCGCCGTCGTGCTGCCACGTGGGCCAGTCGTCCTGCGCCGCCAGGAGAAGCGCGAGCGTCAGCGTCGTCATGGAACCGCCTCCCATTTCGCCCCGCCCCGGCAGCGCAGCCAGGTCCCGAGGTTGATCAGACGGTAGCGGTCGCGGAAGCCCACGTTGAGGTACTCCCAGGGGAGGCGCCTTTTGAGTTCCCGCTCGTCGCCCCCCAGCACCCACGCGAGCGTCTGGTACATCGAGAACGAAAGATCCGGCGAGGCGATCGTTTCGTCGCCCCGCTCGATGATCGTCTCGAAGTCCGACCAGTGCCACCACGGCACGTTGGCCTGGAAGGCGTCGAAGATCTCTCGCTCGCGCTCGCGGAGGACGTCGCCCAGGAATCTCCCGACCTCTGGCGCCATCGGATAGTGGAGGGCCATCCCCTTCAGGTTGGCCCCCGACGGCGTCATCCCCACACGGTAGCTCTTCCCCTCGCGTGGCTCGACCACGACCCGCGGGTCGTTCGAGCCGTCGGGGAGGATCCGCATCTCGCGCGGCCAGATCATCGTGTTGGGCGCATCGTACGGCCAGTTGTTCCTCGCCAACCGCTCCTTCGCCGGGAGCGTGTCGATCGGGACCTCTTTGACTTTCCGGCTGGGCACCTCGGTGAGCTTGTTCTCGTAGAGATAGGGCCGCACGTAGACGCCGTACGCGTAGCGCGTGACGAGAAGCCGCGCGGCGATCCCCGCCGCCTGCGCCTCGACGGCGGCGTCCTTGAAGTGCCGCGCCATCCGCGCGACCGCGATCGCGGCGGCGATCTGCGCGTGCAGGTCGCTGACCGCGACGAAGCGGGCGACGTGGAGCCGCCCCTTTGGATTGCATCCGTGGTTCCAGTCGATCGCGGCGTACGCGGCGAACTGCCTCTGGCACGCCTCCCACACTTTCCCGACGCGCGCCCAGTCGCCGGTGAATCGCGCGTAGTCCCCGAGCGCCGCGATGGCCTGTCCAGTGGTCGCCGAATTGTTGCCCCACTCGACATTCCCCGCGGCGCCCTGCCGCTCGAACGCGAGATGCTTTTCGTCGAGGAGGACCGTCTCCACCTCGCGGGCGAGGAACTCCTTTGTCTTCGTCCGGAGATCGTCGGGAAGGTACGGGATCGCCTGGGCGAGCGCGCTCACCGTCTCGCCCTCGAACCAGGAGACGAGGCCCGACGTGTAGCCGTACTCGCGCGGGACTGGACCCTGGGGGCCGGCGGCGCAGAACTCCGCCACGCGGCGGGCCAGTTCGTCGCGGACCGCCGGGTCGGCGCCGTCGCCGGAGGCGGGCGCTTCAAAGACGTATTTCGCGAACGGGGCGCGGATCCGGAACGGACCCGAGCCCTCCGCAATAATCGTGGGGCCGTGGGGCGTCGGCTTTCCCGCGTCCGTGAGAGCGAGCTCGCGGCCCGCCTCGTCCTCGACACGCAGCTTGAGCCCGTACTTGAGCGCGAGCGCGATCGAGGGCGGGATCATCCGCACGCCGTCGGCGCCGGGCGTCTGGCGGACCAGGATGTCCGCGCCGTCCAGCGCGTAGGTTTCCTGCGGGGCGGCGTTCTCGAAGGCGCCCGCCAGGAGAGCGAAGGCCAGCCCGGCGCGGATCATGACCCATTCTCTCCCGCCCAGGCCTCCCTTGAACGGTCAAAGTGCTGGAATAACGCCGCGTTCCTCCACTCGAACCCCAGTGAGGGAGATCCCATGAAACACGCCCAACGCTTCATACCCCTGCTCGCCGTCGGTGCGCTCGTGACAAGCGCCGTCGCGCAAGACTGGCCGCAGTGGCGCGGGCCCGGACGCGATGCAAAAGTCGCGGGGTTCACGCCGCCCAAGACGTGGCCCAAGGAGCTCGCGCAAAAGTGGAAGGTCACCGTCGGCCTCGGCGCCGCCGCGCCCTCCCTCGTGGGCGACAAGCTCTTCGTCTTCGCGCGGCAGGAAGGGAACGAAGTCACCCTCTGCCTCGACGCGGCCACCGGGAAGGAACTGTGGAGCGACAAGGTCGAGGCCAAGGCCATCAGCGGACCGGCCAACGGCCACGCGGGACCCCGCAGCTCGCCCGCCGTCGCCGACGGGAAGGTCGTGACGCTCGGCATCCACGGCACGCTCTCCTGCTTCGAGGCCGCGACGGGCAAGAAGCTCTGGCGCAAGGACGACTTCCAGGGCTCGGTCCCCAGGTTTTTCACCTCCTCCTCGCCGATCATCGTCGACGGCCTGTGCATCGCGCAGCTCGGCGGCGGCAACAACGGGGCACTTGTCGCCTGCGACCTGGCCACGGGCGAGCAGAAATGGAAGTGGGCCGGCGACTCGCCGGGCTACGCCTCGCCCGTCCTCCTGACCGTGGGCAAGACGAAGCTGGTCGTGGCCGAGACGGAATCAAAACTGGTCGCGATCGACGCCGCCGACGGAAAGCTCGCGTGGTCGGCCCCTTTCGCGCCCCAGCAGCGCGGCTACAACGCCTCGACCCCCGTCGTCGACGGCCAGACGCTCATCTACGCCGGGTCGGGCCGCGGCACGAAGGCCGTCAAGCTGGAGAAGGAAGGGGACGCGGTCACGGCGAAGGAGCTCTGGAGCAACACGGAGAAGTCGGTCCAGTTCAACTCGCCGGTGCTCCGGAACGGGCTGCTCTTCTCCCTCAGCGCGACCAACGAATTCTTCTGCATCAACACGGCCGACGGAAAGACGGCGTGGTCCGCGCCGTCCGGACCGGCCGCGGCCGGGGGCGGGCGGATGAGAGGCTCGGCGGGCTACGGATCGATCCTGGACGCGGGGTCCGTCCTTCTCGCGCTGACCCCGGGCTCCGAGCTCATCGCGTTCCAGCCGAGCGAGAAGGAGTACGCCGAGGTCGCCCGGATCAAGGTGGCCGGGACGCCGACGTACGCCCACCTGGTCGTGTCGGGGAACCGCCTCTTCGTCAAGGACCAGGACTCGCTGATCCTGCTGACGATCGAGTGAGCGCTACGGCAGCTCCTTGATCCGGATCTTGCGGTACTCCATCTGGCCGCGGTCGGCCTCGAGGCCGATCCCGCCGGTCGCGGGGACCTTGAGCGCCTCCTCGAGCACCTCGCCGTTGCACGTGCAGCGGGCGACCTCGCCCTTCACCACGACGATGATCTCGTTCCAGTCCTGGGCCTTGTAGGCCTTGAGCGTCTTGTACGGGCCGGCGACCAGGTAGTCGCGCACCTGGAGCTGCGGCTTGCGGACGAAGAGGCCGCTGTCGGCGTTCACCGCGGCGCGGAATTCGAGGCGCAGCTCGAAGTCCTTCGGGAACTCCTTCGTCGTCCAGAGCTGGCGGATCCCCTTCCCCGCATTGACGACGATCATCCCGTCCTTCGCCGTGTAGCGGGCGTCCGACGCCTCGAGCTTCCCGTCGAAGGCCTGGCTTTCGTCGGTCCACGCGGCGCCCTTCTTGTAGCCCCAGCCCGTCAGATCCTTCCCGTTGAGGAGCGGCGTGAAGCCGTCGTCGGCCTGCGCCGCACCGAAGAGAGCCAGCATCAAAAGTGCCTTCATAGAATCCCCTTCCAAAGGTTCGTGAAAAGTGGGCCTATCTTATCGAAGCGAGGCGAGGAACTCCACGAGATCGGCGGCTTCGAGGGCCGTCAGGCCCTGGATCAGGAACTCGGGCATCGCCGACGTCTTCTGCGCGACCATCCGGCTCACCGACCCGGCGGGAATCCGGATCTCCTTCCGCGCCCCATCCCTCAGCACCACCGCCTTTTCCGACTTCTCCAGGAGCAGCCCGCTGTAGACCGCGCCCTGCTCCGTCTGCACCAGGTACGTGGCGAACTTCGGGTCGATCTCCTTCGACGGCTCGAGGATGCTTTCCAGGATCTTCTCCCGCGTCGACTTCACCGCGACGTGGCTCAGGTCGGGACCGTAGGTCTCGCCCCGCCCGGCGATCATGTGGCACGACCGGCACTGGAGGCTGGAGCTCTCGAAAAAAAGTTGCCGGCCCCGCTCCACGTCCCCTTTGACCGCGAGGATCTCCGCCGGGTTCACGCGCGTTCCCAGGCGCTTCGGGCGCTGGTCCGCCGGGACGAACCGCTCGAAGAGCCCGCGCACCGCGTCCTGCCCGCTCGCGAGACCCTTCTGGATCGCCTCGCGGCGGACATCGTCGGGGAGCCGGCCGGCATCGATGGCGCGCATGAGGTCGAGCGCGCCGCTCGTCGACGCGTCCGGAACCGTCGCGGGCTCCCGGGGCGTCGCGGGGAGCTGCTCGATCCAGCGCGCGACGAGCGCCAGCCCGTCCTCGTCGACCACGGTCGAACCGACGTGCGGCATCCGGCCGTGGCCCATCTTGGCCATGCGGTAGAAGAGCACCGAGCGCGACGGATCGCTGCCGGCAATGATGTAGCCGTCGTGGAGATCGAACGTGCCGAGCACCGGGCGAACGCCATACGCGAACATGTCTTTGATCGGACGGTCGATCCGAAGGTCGAGCATCGACGACGTCCCGCCTCCGGGCCGGTGGCAGACGGCGCAGTTCACATGGAGGTATGACCGCGCCCGCGCGTCGAGGTCGCCCGCCGTTTCACGCGGATCGCAGAGCCGCTTCGTCTCGCCCGGCCCGCCCGCCAGCGTGCCGGGCGAGAGAACCTTCAACGCGCGCAGCCGCGCCAGCTGCCCGTCGCGATCGAGCTGCGGGTCGTTGATCGTCGCCAGGTAGCGCGGCCACGAGACCGTGTGGCATCCCGCGCAGGCGGCCCGCGCCGGGAACGTCCAGCGCTGCTCGCGCCGCCCGCCGGGCGCGCGGGAGTCGACGACGGAGAGCGTCTTCTCCGCCCCGACCGCCGCGACCAGCGTCGCGTCCGTCTGCTCGTCGTTCCACTGATACGAGTAGCCCTGCCAGTCGCGGCCGTCGTAGTGCAGGACCTGCGTTTCGATGCGCCGGCGCGTGGCGGGCTTCCCGCGCTCCATCTCGATCGAGAGCGTCTTCGCGAGGACGCCGTCCTTGGGAAGCGTCGGCCGTCCGCCCTGGAGCGCGATCGACGACGACCCCGGCAGCGCGACGAAGCGCTCGCCCGTCGCGTGGTCGAGCCACTGCTCCGCGTTGATCGAGTACGGGATGACGCCCGGCGCGGGCGCGCCGTCGGCGGCGAAGAGCCCGGTCTCGCTCAGCTTCTTCGGGAACGCGGGGTTGTGGGCGCCGCCGTCGTTCGGGACGAGGCGGTGGATCCCGCCGCCCAGGTAATCCAAGAGGAGAAGCTCGCCGTCCTTGTCCTCGACGAACGCGACGACGCGCTCCGCGGTCCGCGCCAGGTCCTGCCGCTCGGAGAGCCCGTCACCCTCGCAGCGGGCGGCGAAGACGCGGAACATCTCGAAGTCGGCAAAGACGTACTTCCCCGTCAGCTCGGGCAGCCGCTTCCCGTGGTAGACGTACCCGCCGGTGATCGACGCGGCGTCGGGGTGCTCGATCGCCATCGCGGGCGGGAGGATCGGCGTGGGCCCGCGCTTCCCCGCCGTGTTCACGGGGTTCGGCCCCTCCATGACGCTCCAGCCGTAGTTCCCCCCGCGCACGACGCGGTAGAGCATCTCCCACCGTTCCCAGCCGACGTCGCCGACCCAGAGATTCCCGGTCGCGGTATCGAAGTTCATCCTCCACGGATTCCGGAAGCCATAAGCCCAGACCTCCGGGCGCGCGCCGGGCGTGTTCACGAAAGGATTGTCCGGCGGCACGGCGTAAGCCTTTCCGTTCTCCGCGCGGTTCACGTCGATGCGGAGGATCGAGCTCAGAAGGTCGCTGAGATCCTGCCCCGTGTTGAGCGCATCGGGAGGGTTCGGGGCGGTGCCGTCGCCCGTCGAGGCGTAGAGAAAGCCGTCGGGCCCGAACCGCAGACAGCAGCCGTTGTGCCCGCCTTCGAGCCACTCCAGGAGGATGACCTCGCTCTTCGGATCGGCGCGCGGCGGGTCGGTGCGGCCCACCGTGAAGCGCGAGATCCGCGAGCCGAGCGGCAGGCTCTTCCCTTTGACCTTGTGTTCGAGGACGTAGCAGACGTAGCAGTACCGGTTCTTCTCGAAGTCGGGATGGAACGCGATGCCGTACGCGGCGCCGACGCCCTTGCAGTCCTGCACCTTCTGCCATCCCTCGATCTCGGCCGGCAGGTCGATGAAGAGGTCGGGCGCGGCGCAGGCGGGATCGTTCGGGAACGAGAAGATCCTCCCGAGATGCTCCTTGTGGTGCTCGATGACAAAGAGGCGCTCCGTCCCGGGCGCGCGGACGATCTCGAGCGGATGGTCGAACGTGAGCTTCGGGAAGACGCGTTCGAGGCGGTACGGCGGCGGCGGCTCGGGCGTCCCGGTGATCTTCGAAGTCGTCCAGGGCTTCCGCTCCTCCTGGGCGCCCAGGCAGAGGATCGGGACCAGGATCGCCAGGAGCAACCGAGCGTGCATGCCTGTCACTAAAGCCGGGCGGCCATCGTCGTGGCGTCTCACCAACGGATGTCCTTCGGGACCGGCAGGCGGTGCTGGTCGCCGCGCGCCTCGATGGGCCAGACGCGGTATTCGTCGAGCCACGTCAGCATGTGTTTGATCACGATCTCGCAGATCTTTTTGCCCTTCTCGGGGGTCGCCTTCGTGGGATCGCCGTGCACGCCGGTCTTCGTCCACCGGCCCCAGTAGTCGTTGAAGCGGACCTGGGTGGTGCTGTCGGAGGTCATCGTCTTCCCCATCCGGTCGTTGCCGGCGACCGCCTTGTCCATCTGGACCCGGTCCTTCGCGAAGTGGAGATAGAGCGAGGTCTCCCACTCGTCGGCGTGGGCGTAGACGCCCGACTCCAGCATCGCGTGGGTCTCCTCCTTGCCCATGTTGTAGTAGCCGAAGGCGCAGCAGAGCGACGGCGTCTCGAGGAGCGTGTGGCGCGCGATCAGGTCGATCATCGGCGTGTTCGACCCGTGGCCGTTCACGACGGCGATCCGCTTGAACCCGTGGTAGGCGACGCTCTTGGTCACGTCGACGCAGAAGTCGATGAAGTGTTGCGGCTGGACGTGGATCGTGCCGGGGAAGTCGATGTGGTGGAGGTTGAGTCCATAGGGGATCCCGGGGAGGAGGAGGACCTTGTCGGGCGCGCGGCGCGCGAGCTCGCGGCAGATCGACTCGACCAGGAAGAGGTCGGTGTCGAGCGGCAGGTGCGGACCGTGCTGCTCGGTCGAGCCGGTGGGGAGGATGACGACCTTCTGCATCTCGATGGCGTCGTTCATCTCCGGCCAGGTGAGGCGGTTGAACTCGGTCTCTTTTCGGGCGTCCACGCGGGTCTCCTTTCCGGGGTCCGTTACCGGGCTACGTTACTATGGAACGGTGGGAACTGTCGCGAATTTCTGGAGCGTCGCGCGCAGGGGATGCTAGAATCGCGACGTCCTAAGTAGGAAACCGGAGACGCTCGTGATGAAATTTGCCGCCTTGGCCGTCGCCCTCCTGGCGATCGTCTCGTGCCGCGGCATGAGCGAGCCCGACGACGTGGTGATGCCGACGTACAACCCGTCGATCCAGGGGAGCCTGCTCCAGGAACTGCGGATGGACCCGCCGCGCGGCGAGAACATTCAATACATGGCCTGGAGCATCGAGGACCACAAGGCACTGACGCCTTGGACCGCGAGCCTCGACGAGGCGGAATCGATGCGCCGAGAGATGGCGGGGCAGCACCCCCTTCTGAACTTCACCGTCCTCTGGCGCCAGCACCCCGCCCCGACCGGCGGCAAGCTCAACTTCACCACCTCGAACGAGTAGGCTCGGGCAGGTTCGCCTGCCGATCGCCCCCAACCTCGTGACCTTGTTCACCCCATCAAAGTCTGCAACCTGGGCACCGGGTAACCGATACGAATGCCGCGAACATCCCTCCAAGCCCCAAGACCAAGATGAGGCCCACGAGCAGGAAGGTTACCGAGCTCCGGGAGCGCGATAGGTCCATGGTTTAAGGACGCTCCGACAGCATCAGTCCTTCCTCCCGGCGGCCCGCCCGCCAGCAGCCGGCCTCCGGCAGGGCGGACGGGGAGGAGGGGCATGTGACGGGTGGGGAGCACGGACTTGCTGGAAGGCCTTCGAGGCATACCCGCTTTTCTCGCTCTGCTCGATTCGCAGGGCCCGGGCTGTGGAACTTCAGTACTCCGATGGCCCTCTCTTGACGTTCGCCCCGGGAGGTGATACATTGTTATCACTATGAGCAACCGGAGGGCAGCATGATCAAGAAACTGACGAAGCACGGCAACAGCCTCGCGCTGGTGATCGACAAGGGTATCCTCGATCTGCTAAACATCGGCGCGGACACGCCGATCTCGATGACCACGGATGGAAAGCACCTTGTTATCGCCAAGGCCACCGATGAGAAGCTCCAGAAGCGACTGGAGGCGGTGCTCGAGAAGGGCCATAAGAAGTACGCCCGGATGTTCAAGCGACTGGCGGACTGACCTTTGGCACTCGTATTTCTCACCACGGAAATGGTCCAGAGAATCCATGAGGACCAGATCCAGCGCTATGGAGGGAGTCTCGGAATCCGTGACATGGGTCTCCTGGAGTCCGCCGTGGCGATGCCACAGGCGGGATTCGGCGACCAGTACTTTCACACGGACCTGTTCGAGATGGCGGCCGCGTACTTGTTTCATATCGTGAAGAATCACGCCTTCGTGGACGGCAACAAACGTGTCGGATCGATGGCTGCGTACGCCTTTCTCGAGTTGAATGGTAAGACGCTCGACGCCCCCGAGAGGGGATATGGCGATCTCGTACTCGCCGTCGCCGAAGGAAAGGCAGCAAAGAGCGCCGTCGCCGAGTTCTTCCGCAAGCACGCCGGGTGACAATAACCCCTAAATCCCGACGTAAACCCAAATTGAGAAACAACGGCGCCGGCCTTGGCCGTAGCCCGCCGGCGGCCCTACCGCCGCCCCCGCCAACCGCGGCGGGATCGCGCCCGCCTGCACGGCCGGGCCGGGGACGGGGTTACAAGGATCAAGTGCTCCATTAGGATCCAGGCAAGCGGCGGCCATCGGGGCGCCGCCTACCGCCGCCCGGCCAGCGGCCCCACGGGGTCGCCGGCGGGGCGGAACGGGGATGGCGGTCGGCGACAGAAATGCCTTCCGGACTTTTGACGCAAAAGGGTGATGATAATCGGTCGATCCTGACCGCGGATGGACGGAATTCCTGAGGCCCAAAGGCTCCCCAATAGTATCCCGAGCCGGCGGGGATACGACGCGGACTACGCGATTAGGTCGCGGATCACCTTGCCGTGCACGTCCGTGAGGCGGCGGTCGATCCCGTTGTGGCGGAAGGTCAGCTTCGCGTGGTCGATCCCCAGCAGGTGCAGCATCGTCGCGTGCACGTCGTAGCAGTACGTCGGATGTTTCGCCGCCCGGTACGACCACTCGTCGCTCTCGCCGTAGGTCGTCCCGCCCTTCACGCCGCCCCCCGCGAGCCACGAGGTGAACGTGAAGGGGTTGTGGTCGCGACCCTTGGAGCCCTGGCTGCAGGGCATCCGGCCGAACTCCGTCGTCCAGTGGACGATCGTCTCGTCGAGCAGGCCGCGGCGCTTCAGGTCCTTGACGAGCGCCGCCGCCGGACGGTCCATGCTCGTCCCCATCTCGCCGTGGTCCCGCGCGAGGTCCTCGTGGCTGTCCCAGTTCCGGCGCGGGAAGCCGTTGTCGGCGCCGCTCCAGACCTGGACGAAGCGGACGCCGCGTTCGAGAAGTCGGCGCGCCACGAGGCACGCGCGGCCGAAGTCCTCCGTGATCTTCTGGTCCAGTCCATAAAGGCGCCGCGTCTCCGCCGTCTCGCCCGAAAGATCGAGCGCCTCGGGCGCGCTCGCCTGGAGCTTCGCCGCCATCTCGTAGGACGCAATCCGCGCGTCGAGACGCGAGTCGCCCTCGCGCGATGCGCGGTGCGCCTCGTTGAGCTCGCGAAGGGCGGCGAGCCCGTCGCGGTCGCCCTCCGCCGTCACCGCCCCGGCCGGCGCACGCAGATCGAAGATCGGGTTCGCGCTCCCCTGGCGGATCATCGTCCCCTGGTGCGCCGCGGGGAGGAACCCCGCGCTCCAGTTCCCCGGCCCGTTCGGCGCGAAGCCGCGCGAGTCGGGCAGCACGACGAACGTCGGCAGGTCCCGGTTCAGGCTCCCGAGTCCATAGGACATCCACGCGCCCATCCCCGGGAATCCCGGCAGCACGAACCCCGTGTTCTGCATGAACGTCGCCGGACCGTGGACGTTCGACTTCGAGACCATCGACGGGATGAACGCGATGTCGTCGACGCACGTCGCGAGGTTCGGGACCAGGTCGCTCATCCACTTCCCGCTCCCGCCGTACTGCCTCCACCCCCACGGGCTCTTCATGCACGCGCCCGGCGAGCTCTGGAAGAGCTCGACCTTCTCGCCCGGGTCGAACGGCTGGCCGTCGCGCCTGACGAGCTCGGGCTTGTAATCAAACGTGTCGCACTGCGAGGCCGCGCCCGACATGAAGAGCTGGACGACCCGCTTCGCCTTCGCGGCATGATCCTGCGCGTGGAGCATTTGGGCGAGGGCGATCCCGCCCAGGCCGCCGCCCATTTGCCACAGGAATTCCCGGCGCGAGCAGCAGCTCATATAAGGTCAATCCACGAACCAGAACTCATTTGAGTTCACGATCAACCGGCACGCCGCGGCCAACCCGTGCCTCGCGGCGTAGTCGCCCATCAGCTTCACCTCTTCGGGACGCGGATCGCGACCGAGCGCGAGCCGCCACGCCGCCTCGATCGACTTCGCCCGCGCCGCGAAGTGCTCGCACTGCTTCAGCACGAACGGATCGTTCAGTGTCGCCAGCGCCTGGAGCGCCGTGATCGTCGTGTTCCGCCGCGGCGTCAGGATCGACGGGTCGGCGCCGTCGAGCGCCTCCATGAAGGGGTCGGGCACGCTCCGCACGACGAACCGGTAGACGCTCCGCCGCCGCGCGCCCGGGCTGTCGACGTCGAACGCCGAGTAGTCGTAGACCGGCGAGTGGTCGTCCTTGAACCGGAACTGCTGGACGGACGGCCCGCCCATCGCGGGATCGAGCCGGCCGCTCACCGCCAGGAGCGCGTCGTGGAAGCTCTCCGCGTCGAGCCGCGAGCGGTTCATCCTCCAGAGGAACCGGTTGTCGGCGTCGATCGCCGCGTTCGCCCCCTCTGACTTCGAGGATCTCCGGTACGTCGCGCTCGTCACGATCAGGCGGTGGAGCTTCTTGAGCGACCCGCCCTCCTCCGTGAACCGGAGCGCCAGCCAGTCGAGAAGCTCCGGGTGCGTGGGCGACGCGCCCATGTTGCCGAAGTCGTTCGGCGTCTCGACGATCCCGCGGCCGAAGTGATGGTGCCAGACGCGGTTGACGATCGACCGGCGCGCGAGCACGTTCTTCGGATCGGTGAGCCAGTCCGCGAGCGCCATCCGCCGCGCGCCCTCGGGCCCGGCCTCGAACCGCGACGCGAGGCCCGCCACGCAGGAAGGCGCGCCCGGCACCGCCTCCTTCAGGGGTTTCTTCACGTCGCCCCGGGCCAGCACGTGGATCGTGCGCGGCGACCGCGGCGGCGCGGCGTACACCTTGAGCGGGACGGGAAGCGCGGCCAGCTCCTTCTCGATTTGCGCGCGCCGGTCGCCCTCGGCCGCCGTGTCCAGGCTCGCGCGGCTGGAGTAGCCGTCCACGAGGTACGTCTTCGCCCAGCGGCCCGCCTCGATCGAATCGAGCGCGGTCACGCTCCCGCGGAGCGCGACGTTCTCCCCCTTTGAGAACGCCTGCAGCTCCCCGAGCGCGAATACATAGTCCTTCGTCCGCTCCCAGAGCCGCGTCGCGGTGACGCGGATGAGCCGCACGGGCCCCTTGATGGGAAGCACGACGGCCTTGTCGCCGGGATTCTTCTCGTCCTCGACGCTGCGGTCGACCAGGACGCGCCCGTCCACCTCGACTGCGTATCGAGCGGGAAACCCGAAGCCCGGCGTGTCGGCGAAGTCGGTGGGACGTGCGGGAATCAAACGGATCTCGTCGATCTCGCGCGCCTCACCGAGATCGACCTGTACCCACTTGGTCACGTCGCGCTCGCGCGAGATCGCGCTGTGGTAGCCGTTCGTCGGGCTCGCCTTCGGGCGCCCGGGCTGGCCCTCGAGCTCCCGGCGCTTCGCCGCGACCGCGGGATCGAGGTCGACCGTCCGGTCGGCCCGGTCGACGCCGGCAAAGACGGCCTGGAGCGCGTAGTAGTCCTCCTGCGCAATGGGATCGAACTTGTGGTCATGGCAGCGCGCGCAGTGGACGGTGAGGCTCGCAAAGGTCGACATCGCGGTCATGAGCATGTCGTCCCGGTCGTTGTACCGCGCGATCAGGCCGTCGGTCTTGGTCTCGGGGAGCTCGACGTGGCCCACGAAGTCCCACGGGCCCGCGGCGATAAAGCCGGTCGCGACGACGGTCGAGGGACCCAGAAGGTCGCCCGCGAGCTGCTCGCGGACAAAGCGCGGGTAGGGCATGTCCTCGTTCAGCGCGCGGATGACGTAGTCGCGGTACGGCCAGGCGTTCGGCCGCGGCTTGTCCTTGTCGTACCCGTGGGTCTCGCCGAAGTGGACGGTGTCGAGCCAGTGGCGGCCCCAGCGCTCGCCGTAGCGCGGCGAGGCGAGGAGTCGGTCGACGACCTGCTCGTAGTCGGCACCGTCGTCCTCGCCCGGCGGGAGGCCGGTGAGGTCGAACGTGACGCGACGGAGCAGCGTGCGGCGGTCGGCGGGTGGCGCGGGCTTCAGCCCCTTCGCGGCCAGGGTCGCGTCGATGAAAGCGTCGATCGAGTCGAGCTTCGATGACTTGAGCGGCTCGAGGGACCAGGGCGGCTTGATCTTCGAGATCGGCTTCCCCGTGCGCGGGTCGGGCGCGCCTCGCTTCACCCACGCCTCGAGGTCGGCGATCTGCGCGGCCTGGAGTTTCTCCTTGGGCGGCATCTTGAAGTCGGGGTCGGTCCAACGGACCGCGAGGATGAGGCGGCTCTTTGCGGGATCGCCGGGCGCGAGGACGGGGCCGTCGTCGCCACCCTTGAGAAGTCCGTCACGGGTGTCGAGAAGGAGCCCCCCTTTGACTTTCTCCGCCTCGGCGCCGTGGCATTTGTAGCAGCGCTCGACCAGGACGGGCCGGATCTTCTGTTCGAAGAATTCGAGGCCGTCGCGATCGACCTGGAGGAGGAGCGCGAGGAGCAGGGTCACGGCTTCCCCTTCCGGATCTGGCGCTCGTTCCAATCGAAGTGGTGGAGCATCGCTTCGCGCGCTGCTTTCGGGTCGCGACGGCGGAGGGCCGCGAGGATCGCCTGGTGGCCCTCGATCGCGGCGCGCGCGCCATAGGTGCCGATCGTGTGGACGCGCGAGGCTTTGAGCAGCCCGGCGATCGTGTCGAGGATCACGCCGAAGACGGGGTTGCCGGTCGCCTCGGCGAGGATTCGGTGGAAACGGAGGTCGGCCGCGACCTGCTGCTCGAGGGTCGTGGCGGCCTGGAGGTCGACGACCGCGGATTCGGCTCGCGTGAAGTGCAGGTCGTCCATGCGTTCGGCGGCCAGCGCGGCGATCTCTCCTTCGAGGGGGCGGCGGACCTCGACCAGCTGGAGGAGCGTGCCGTCGGTCCGTTCGAGGAGGGCATCGAGGCTCTCGATCGCCGCCTGGGGCCCGGCGGGCCTCACCTGGGGCCGGCGGCCTTGCGAGATGGTGACGAGACCCCGCGCCTCAAGCAGCTTCATCGCCTCCCGGAGCACGGTCCGGGAGACGCCGAGCATCTTCGTCAGCTCCCCCTGCGACGGCAGGGCCCGCTGGTCCTGCCGCGAGTGGGCGAGGATGAACTCGCCGAGCCGCTCCACCACCTGCCGGACCAGGCTCTTGGACGAGATGCGTTCCATCGGCTGGATCGCGATAGGTTGGCCCATGCCTCTAGAACATATCACATATACTATAAGTTTGTCAAAAACAGACCGTCCGTTTTTTCCTTTGGAAAAAACGGACGGTCTGTTTTTGCCGACTGCTAGTGGTTGAAGAGGAACTCGCTGGAGTTCAGAAGGGTCCAGTAGACGTCCTCGTAGGGCTCGCGTTTCTGAGTGGCAGCCAGGTACGGAAGGTACGTGGCGCGCTCGCGGTCCGACGGGAGCCGTGTCAGCGCCGAGAGGAACATCAGGTCCAGCCGGTCGCCGGGCGACGGCTTCGACGCGAGGATCGAGCCCAGCCGCCCACTCTTCCCCACGATCGCCTGGTTGACCGTCCCGCCGTTCATGAGGAGCAGCGCCTGCTGGATCGTCCCGTTGAACGTGCCGATGTCGATGTTCTCCTCGTCGCCGAACACCTTGCGGAATTGCTGGAGGAGCTGGTCCTTCGAGTTCGTCGCCTTCTCAAGCACCTTCGGGTCGGCCCCCGCGGCGGGCGAGGCCTCGTCGGCGTTGAGCGCGCGGCCCATCGCCGCCACCATCTGCTCGGGCGTCAGCGGGCGCGTCTGCGCGACCGCGAAGTACCGCTCGGCCGGCATCTTCTTCGGCGGCATGCGCGACGTGAGCTGGTAGGCGCGCGAGCCGGCGATCTTCCACACCAGCCACTTGAGGTCGTAGCCCCACGACACGAACTCGCGCGACAGCTCGTCGAGCATCTCGGGGTGGGACGGCTTGAACCGCCCGCTGAAGTCCTCGATCGGGTGCACGATCCCGCGGCCGAAGAAGTGCGCCCAGTAGCGGTTCACCACCGCCCGCGCGAACTGGAGGTTGTCCGGGCGCTGGAGCAGCCGGACGAACTCCTCCCGCCTCGACTTCGACGGGTCGGCCGCCGTGCCGTCCAGCCAGCATGGCTTCGCCGTCTTCTTCGCCTTGCCCTCGCCGTACGACGTCTCGGCCTTCGGGTTGTCGAACAGCTCGAACCGCTGGTCCTTCTGGTCCTTCGCGTCGACCTTCCGGCTGCTCACCTGCGCGAAGAACGCGACCATCCCGTAGAAGTCGTCCTGCGTGTACTTGTCGAACGGGTGGTCGTGGCACTGCGCGCACTGGATCTGCGTGCAGAGAAACGTCTTCGAGACCTTGCTCGCGATGTTGATCGCGCCCGCGCCCTTCGTCCCCTGCCGGAGGAGGAAGTTCACCGCGCCCGACTCCTGGTTGACGCCCTTCGCGGTCAGGAGCCACGAGACCATCTGGTCGTACGGAACGTTCTTCGCGAAGATCTCGTCCTTCAGCCAGCCGTAGAGCGCCCGCTTCGACTGCTGGCGGTTCTGGTTGTCGTAGCCGACGAGCACGCTCTCCCACACCTCGGCCCAGTGCTGCGCGTACTCGGGCCGCGCGAGGATCTCGTCGATCTTCCTCACCCGCTTGTCGGCGCGCGCGTCCTGGATGAACGCCAGCGCCTCGTCGGCCGCCGGGATCGTTCCCAGGACGTCGAGGCTCAGCCGGCGGAGGAACTCCGCGTCGGTCGAGACGGTGGCGGGCGCCACTCCCGCGTCCTCCCACGACTTCTGGAGGTGACGGTCG
Organism: Planctomycetota bacterium; assembly: GCA_041482015.1. Lineage (GTDB taxonomy): Bacteria > Planctomycetota > MHYJ01 > MHYJ01 > JACPRB01 > JACQFK01. Next base: position 21,882 of record JBGPCZ010000087.1, read on the forward strand.
ATGAGCGTGGGGGCGCCCTTGAAGGGGACGTTCTGCGCGCCGCCCGCGGCGGCGAACAGGAATACTGCGACCAGAAAGGAGGCTGTACGCATGGTCCCCTCCCGAGCTGCTGTGCCTACCGCTCCAAGGATGAAACAGGGGCGGACCGAGCGGAGTTGCGGTCCGGCCGAACTGTCATAGCCTACCCCTGCCACCCCGTTACGGTTTCGCCCGGCCCACGCCGAACTGGTCGCCGTTCCGCACGGGCGCGCCCCCCTCCCAGTCGATCTCCACCATCTTCTCGCTGAGCACGGGCTTCCCCGCCTCGTCGTTCAGGCGCGTGACCGCCTTCTTCGTCTTCACGTCGATCACCTCGCCCGTCGACGGGTACCCGTACTGTCCGTCGATCGAGAACGTCACCCACCCGGGCTCCTCGGAGACCTTCAGGCTCGACACGTATTTCGGCGGCGCCGACGTGTTGTCGTAGAAATGGACCTGCTGGTTGAATCCATCGACGACCCACACCTCCTTCTCGTCGGGCGTGAGCCCGACGCCGTGGCTCGGGCAGCCGTGCCGCTTGACCGGCCCCGGCTTGAACCCCGGCACCTCGACGCGGTGGAGCAGCTTCCCCGTCTTCAGATCGCCGATCTCGAACCCGAGGAGCCCGTTCACGCAGACGTACGCGAGCGTCTGCGCCGCGTTCACCGTGAAGGGGCGCACCGCCCCGCCGAACGGACCGACCTGCTGGCAGACCAGGTGCGTGGCCGTGTCGGCGACGAACAGCATCGGCGACTTGAGCCCGCCCATGTAGACGCGTTTCCCATCGGCACCGTAGACCGTGTTGTGCGCCCCGGACTTCGTCTCGATCCGGGCGGTGAGCTCGCCCGTCGCGCCGTCGACGACGTTCCAGTGGTCCTTCTCGAACGTCGGCACGTAGATCAGTGCGCCGTCCGGCGAGATCGACATCCGGTCGCACCCGTCGGGGTACCGCTTCACCCAGAGCTGCTTCTCGGTCGCGAGATCGATGCAGGCCATCCGCGTGATCGTGGTCACGTACAGCCGCTTGGTCTTCGCGCACGCGCAGACGCCCTTGACGTTCTCGGGCGCGGCGTCCGGCTTGTCCTTCTCGTCCATGTAGTTAGTCTTGATGCGCCGGACGAGCGCGTGGCCCGCGTCAATGTCGTACACGAGCACGCCCGCCCCGCCGTACTCGAGGAGGTTCCGGATGCCCGGGACCGCCACGTAGAGCAGGCGCTTGCGCCCTTCCTGGGCGCGGGGCGCGGCCGCGAGGAGCAGGACGAGAACCAGCGCGCCGGCGATTCGTTTCATTTGGATCCTCCGCCGCAGAACTATACGCCCGGCGCGGGTTAAACTCCTGACAACCGTGGACGAACGCGATCTCATCGAGCGCTGCATCTCGGGAAACGAGGAGGCCTGGCGCGAGCTTCTCGAGACCTACGATCCCACGCTCCGGACCCTCGCGCAGGTCGTGCTCCGCTCGCTCAACCGCCCGGCCGACGACGCCGAGGTCGAGGAGACCCGATCCGGGGTGCTCGAGATGCTCCTGGCCGACGGGTCGCGCGTGCTCCGGTCGTTCCGCTGGCAGTGCTCGTTCGAGACCTGGCTCCGCGTCCTCGTCCGCACCGTCGCGGTCCGCTCGGTCCGGCGGAAGAAGATCGACCCCAAGGACGTCCCGCCGCCGGCCGCCGCCCCCGCGCCGCTCGAGCGGATGCTCTCCGACGAGCGGGCCCGGGCCGTGCGCGACGCCCTCGACTCGCTTCCCGACCGCGAGCGCCGGGTCCTCACGATGTTCTTCATCGACGGCCGGCCCTACCAGGAGATCGCCGACGCGCTCAAGCTGCCGATGGGAACGATCGCGACGGTGCTGGCGAGAACCCGCGAGAAGATGAGGGACCTGCTGAAATCAAAGGGGCTCTGAAGACATAGCCGGCTTGAACTTCGAACTTCCTGTTATTGCGCCTGCTCGCGCCGCACGACCACGCCCCCCACCTGGCATTCGAAGGGCTCGCGGAGGTCCTTTGACTTCCGGTCGGTCGTGCTGCCGAGGCTGAGGCCCGCGCGCTCCAGCGAGAGGCCGTGGGGCTTGCGCGCGGATTCGACCCCGTCGCGGAAGAGCACCACGTCGACCGGCGTCACCACGACCTTCACGCGGTGCCACCCGGAGTCGGGCGCGGCGTTCTTCGCGGACCAGAGGATCGAGGGCTTGCCGCGGCCGTCGGCCTGCGCCTCGAGGAACTCCTCATCGGACGTCCACGACCAGCGGATCACGTTCCGGCCCGACTTCGCCGGCGGGGACTGGAGGAGCACCTGCATCCGGCCGCCCTTCGCGGGACGCGGGACGCGGTAGTCGACGTCGAACGAAAGCCCGTCGCCGACCGGGAAGTCGCCCGTGGTGCTGGCCAGCGCCCAGCGCTTCTTGCCGCCCGGGTGCGCCACGAGGGAAAGCGCCCGCCGGCCCTGGGCGTCGACCAGCGCGTTGGAGGTGGAGATCGCCTCGGTCGTCTTCCACAGGGGGGAGAGCGTCGGCGAGGAGAACTGGTCCTGGCAAAAGACGTTTTGCATTGGTTCGGCGGGGACGCCGCGGGGACCCTCGAAGGACGGCGGGCTGACCTCGGCCACCGCGAGCGGCGTATCGGCCACCGGGGAGGGCATCGAGAGCAGGACGCCGATCGTCACGGCGAGGAGGGCCGCCGCCGCGACGGGGATCATCGCCGGACGGAGGAGGCGGAACCGCTTCGCCGCCGAAGGGAGCGAGAACGTGAGCAGCGCATCGACGCCCTCGATCTCCGAGAGCGTTCCGCGGCACGCCGCGCAGCCCGCGACGTGGGCCGCGACCCCCCCCTCTTCCCGCGCATCGAGGGCGCCGTCGGAGAACCGGGAGAGCGTTTCAAAGGCCGGGCACTCGTTCTTCATCCGTGGGGTGGAGCCTGTCTCGGGCCAACTTCTTTCAGAATCTTGAAAGATTCCACCACACCGCCGGCTCTACGGGGTTGAACACTTTAACGAGGGGAGACTGTATGCGGTATGCATGGGTGGCGATCCTGGCTCTGGCCTTCG
>JBGPCZ010000088.1:0-24741 GCA_041482015.1 Planctomycetota bacterium
ACGGCGCAGAATCGACTCGAGCCGCTTCGCTCGGACCAGGAGGATGACGAGTGGAAGTGACTCGAGCTTGAGGGGTTGCAGCGATCTAAAGAAAATGCGCGCCGTGCGCCGCTTTCGCGGCGCGGCGCGCTAAACAGTTACGAAGTTAGAAGTTAGAAGTTAGAAGTTGAGAGGGGTCCTCGAACTTCAAACTTCAGACTTCCTGCACATTACGGACTTATGAAAAAGAACCAACGGACCATCGGCAAGCCCGTGGAGCTGGAGGGCGTGGGCCTCTTCGGGGGCCTGAAGGGGAAGGTCCGCCTCCTTCCCGCCGCCGCGAACGCCGGCATCACGTTCGTGCGGACCGACCTTCCGGCCCGTCCGCGGCTCCCGGTCAACCCCGACACCGTCGCCTCCAAGTTCCGCCGGAGCGCGGTCTCGGGGGAGAACGCGGAAGTCGAGACGATCGAGCACCTCATGTCCGCCTGCGGCGGGCTCGAGGTCGACAACCTCGAGGTCGAGGTCGACGCCCCCGAGCTCCCCAACGGCGACGGCTCCAGCCAGCCGTGGGTCGACCTGATGAAGAAAGCGGGGCTCGTCGAACTCCCCGACCCCCGCCGGGTGCACGTCGTGCGCGAGCCCATCGCGGTGACCGACAGCGAGGCCTCGATCGTGGCCCTGCCGGGCGAGGGCGGCCTCACCGTCTCCTACACGCTCAACTATCCCAACACCCCGATCGGTCAGCAGCACTTCACGCTCGAGATGACCGACGATAACTACTCGAAGCTCATCTCCCCCGCCCGCACCTTCTGCCTCCAAAGCGAGGCGGAGGCGTTCGTTGCGCAGGGCCTCGGAAAGGGCGCCTCGTACCAGACGACGGTGGTGTGGGGCCCGGACGGGCCGATCGAGAACACGCTCCGCTTCCCCGACGAGCCGGTGCGCCACAAGATCCTCGACCTGATGGGCGACCTGGCCACGCTCGGCGCCGGGCTCCGGGCGCACGTGGTCGCGCTCAAGTCGGGCCACACGACCAACATGAAGCTGGTCAAGAAGATCGCCTCGTCGTTCACGGACGCGGGCCAGCTCGTGGCGAAGGCGGGCGGGACGCTCCTGGACGTCCGCGAGATCGCGAAGATCCTCCCCCACCGCTACCCGATGCTCCTCATCGACAAGGTGATCGAGCTCGACGGCTACCGCCGCGCGGTGGGGATCAAGAACGTCAGCTTCAACGAGCCCTTCTTCCAGGGCCACTTCCCCGGCCAGCCGATCATGCCGGGCGTCCTCCAGATCGAGGCGATGGCCCAGCTCGCCGGAGTCCTCCTCATGAGGAAAAGCGACAACCAGGCGAAGGTCGCCGTGCTCCTCTCGCTCGACGGCGTCAAGCTCCGGAAGAGCGTGGTCCCCGGCGACCAGCTCCGCATCGAGGTCGAGACGATCAAGGTGAAGGCCCGCACGGGCGAGGTGATCGCCCGAGCGACGGTCGACGGCCAGCTCGTCGCCGAGGCGACCATGAAGTTCATGCTGATGGACGGGCAATGATGCAACCCCAAAATCCAAAATCCCAACGAAATCCCAAGCCCCAACTACCAACACAGAGGCCGCGGTCCTGATGCCCATCCATCCGACCGCGGTCATCGAGACGGGCGCCCGCATCCATGCCACCGCGGACATCGGCCCCTTCTGCATCGTCGGCCCGAAGGTCACGATGGGCCCGGGGACGAAGCTCCTCCACAGCGTCACCGTCACCGGCCGCACCACCCTCGGCGCGCGCAACGTCGTCCACCCCTACGCGGTCCTGGGCGGCGACCCGCAGGACCTCAAGTACAAGGGCGAGGACTCGGTCCTCGTCATCGGCGACGAGAACATGATCCGCGAGGGGGCGACGATCAACAAGGGCACCTGGTCCGGCGGCAACCAGACGGTGATCGGCAACCGGAACCTGATCATGGCCACCGCGCACGTCGCGCACGACTCGGTGATCGAGGACCACTGCATCCTCGCGAACGCGGTGCTTCTCGCGGGCCACGTGCGGATCGAGTCCCACGCGATCCTCAGCGGGTGGGTCGTCGTCCACCACTTCGCCACCGTGGGCCAGCACGCGTTCGTGGGCGGCGGCTCGCGCGTGAACCAGGACGCCCCACCCTACATGATCATGCAGGGCATGGCGGGCGAGATCCGCGGCGTGAACACGGTCGGCCTCCGCCGGCGCGGCTTCAAGGGCGAGGCCATCAACGCGCTCCGCGAGGCCCACAAGCTCCTCTGGCGCTCGGGACTCCCCAAGCCCGAGGCCCTCGCCGAGCTCGTGAAGTCCGACGGCCAGTACCCGGAGATCCAGACCCTGGTCGAGTTCCTCCGCTCCTCCGACCGGGGCCACATGGGCCGCGCCCGCGAGTCTTCGCGCACCGCGACGCCGGCCGCCCCGCAGGACCCGGAGGCGGAGCTCCTGGCATGAAGGCCCACCCCACGGCCGTCGTCGATCCCTCCGCGCAGATCGCCGACGACGTCGAGATCGGGCCGTTCTGCATCGTGGGGCCCGGCGTCCGCATCGGCCCGGGCTCGCGCCTGGTGGCCCGCGTGATCGTCAACGGCCCCGCTGCAATCGGCGCCCGCAACGTCCTCCATCCCAACGTCGTCATCGGGAGCGCGCCCCAGTCCATCGAGCCGCCCGCCCCCGGCGGCCGGGTCGAGATCGGCGACGACAACGTCTTCCGCGAGGCCGTCACCGTCAACCTTCCCGCCACGCGCGGCGGCGCGACGCGGATCGGATCGCGCAACCGGTTCCACGCGTGCGCGAACGTCGGCCACGACTGCACGGTCGGCGACGACATCGTCCTGGGCTCCTTTGCCGCGATCTCCGGCGCGGCCGTCGTCGGAGACCGGGCATGGATCGAGGGCTCGGGGGGCGCCGAGGCGGGCGTCACGATCGGCCGGGGCGGCTGGATCCAGTCCCACTGCTGTGCGGTCTCCGACGTGCCCCCCTTCATGGGCGTGGGCGGGGACCTCTCGGAGGTGCGCGGCGTCAACCCCCTGTTCCGCTCGCCCGCCCTCGAGCGCGCGTTCGAGACCGTCTGGGGATCGGGCCTGCCGCGAGCCGAGGCGCTCAAGCGCCTGGAAACGGAGACGTCTCCGGAGGTCGCGGAGCTCGTCGCGTTCCTCCTCCGGCCCCCGCGCGAGGCGGCCGGTGAGTAGCCTCCGCGTCGGCGTCGTCGGGGTGGGCCATCTCGGAAAGCAGCACGCCCGGCTCTACCACGCGATGGGCGTCCTGGCCGCCGTGGCCGACTCGATGCCCGGCCGCGCCGCCGAGATCGCGGCCCTCTACAAGGTCCCGCACTACTCCGACCACCGGGAGCTCTTCGGGAAGGTCGACGCCGTGAGCGTCGCCGTGCCCACCGACCAGCATCACGCGGTCGCCCGCGAGTTCCTGGAGCACGGCGTCCCCGCGCTCGTCGAGAAGCCGCTCGCCAAGACGATCGAGCAGGGGGAGGACCTCTGCCGGATCGCGCGGGCGAGAAAGGTCGTCCTCCAGGTGGGCCACGTCGAACGGTTCAATCCCGCGGTCACGGCGGTGCTCGACGTGATCAAGAAGCCGCGCTTCATCGAGGCCCACCGCCTCTCCCCCTTCCGCTTCCGCTCGCAGGACATCGACGTCGTGATGGACCTCATGATCCACGACCTCGACATCGTGCTCCATCTGAATCCGTCCCCGATCGCGCGGGTCGATGCGGTCGGCATGTCCCTCCTCTTCGGGAAGGAGGACATGGCCAACGCGAGGCTCGAGTTCGAGGACGGCTGCGTGGCGAACCTGACGGCGAGCCGGATCTCCGAGAAGACGATGCGCAAGACGCGCATCTTCTCCGAGGACTGCTACGTCACGGTCGACACGCTCTCCAAGGAGGCCTGGATCTACCGGACCACGCCGCAGCTCGCCTCCGCGCTCGAGAAGCTGCCGCGGGACCGCGACCTCTCGATCGCCGACCTGGCGTCGATCCCGAAGGAGTTCTACTCCATCCAGGAGGTCAAGCTCCCGGAGGAGGAGCCGCTGGCGCGGGAACTCCAGAGCTTTGTCGATTGCGTCACGGCCGGCCGCGAGCCCGTGGTTCCCGGCGAGCACGGCGTGCGGGCGATGAAGGCGGCGGAGACGATCCTCGCCGAGATGCGCGCCCACCGGTGGAAGTGAGTCCCATGTCCCACGTCCCATGTCCAAAGTCCGCACCCCTCCTCTCATCCCCCCCGGGGGGACGAAGGGGGGACTCGACGGGGGACGTCGGACTCGGGACTTGGGACGGTCCATGAAAACCCTCTTCATCGTTGCGAACGAGACCTCCGGCGACCTCCACGGCGCGAACCTCGCTCGCCAGCTCCGCGCGCTCGACCCCTCGATCCGCCTGGTGGGGATGGGCGGCGCCCAGATGCGCGACGCCGGCGTCGAGGTCCTGATTGACCCGACCGCGCACGCGACCGTCGGCCTCGTCGAGGTCGTCCACGGCCTTCACCGGCAGGCGCAGAACTACCGGCTGCTCCAGAGCGCGCTCCGCGCCCACCGGCCCGACGCGGCGGTCCTCATCGACTCGCCCGATTTCAACCTGCGCTTCGCGGAGCGCGTGGTCGACCACGGCGTGCCGGTGATCTACTACATCAGCCCGCAGATCTGGGCGTGGCGAAAGGGCCGCATCCGGACGATCAAGAGGCTCGTGCGCAAAATGCTCGTCATCCTCGACTTCGAGGAGAAGATCTACCGCGACGCGGGCGTGGACGTCGCGTTCGTGGGCCACCCCCTGCTGGACGCGATCCGCACCATCGACCGGGAGGCCGTGCGCCGCGAGTGGGGCGTGGGTGCGAAGGACCTGCTCATCGGGCTCCTGCCGGGAAGCCGGCATAAGCAGTTCAAGGCGATCTTTCCAATTCTCGCCCAGTCGGCGGCGCTGATTGGAAAGGAGCTGCCGGGCGCGAAGTTCGTGGTCGGATGCGCGCCCAACATCGGGCCGGCGCAGGCGGCGGGGCCCGGGCTCACGCCGGTGTGGAACCGGACGCCGGAGCTCATGGCGGCGAGCGACCTCCTGCTCGTCGCGTCGGGGACGGCGACGCTCGAAGCCGCGATCTACGGGACGCCGATGATCGTCACGTACAAGCTCAATCCCGTGACGGCGTACCTGGTGGGCCCGATCGTCTACATGAACACGAAGGACTTCTCGCTGGTGAACATCGTCGCGGGAAAGCGCGTGGTGCCGGAGTACTACCAGCCCTACGCGAAGGCCGGGCTGATCGCGAAGGAGGCTGTCTCGCTCATCCGCGACGGGAAGCTGCCCGCGATGCGGGAGGCGCTGGCCGCGGTGCGCGCGAAGCTCGGCACCCCCGGCGCGTCCCGCCGCGCGGCCGAGGAGGTCCTCAAGGTGCTCGGATGCTGACGAGAGAATGCGAGGGTTCATGCTGACGCGACGCGAGTTCATGGCCGCGGGAGCCGGATCGGCGGTCGTGGCCGCCCTGCCCGCGCCGCGCTCGACCCTGCCCGCCGTCATCTCCACCTGGGAGTTCGGCAAGGCCGCGAACGCCGAGGCGTGGAAGGTCCTCGAGTCCGGCGGGAACGCGCTCGACGCCGTCGAGAAGGGCGTCAACCAGGCCGAGATGGATCCCGACAACCTGAGCGTCGGCTTCGGCGGCCTGCCCGACGAGGACGGCGAGGTCGCGAACGACGCCATCCTTTTCTGGGGCCCGGGGCACGCGGTAGGCGCGGTGGGCGGGATCAAGCGAATCAAGCGCCCGATCAGCGTCGCGCGGAAGGTCATGGAGAAGACGAAGCACACGCTCCTCGTAGGCGACGACGCGACACGGTTCGCCGTCAAGATGGGATGGAAGGAGGAGGACCTTCTCACCGAAAAGGCGCGCAAGGCGTGGGAGAAGTGGAAGGCCAACCCGAAGCGCGAGGACTTCTGGAACCACGACACGATCGGGATGGTCGCGATCGACAAGGCCGGCGACCTCTGCGCCGGGACGTCGACGAGCGGCCTGGGCTTCAAGATCAAGGGGCGCGTGGGCGACGTGGCGATCCCCGGCGCGGGCGCGTACGTCGACAACGACGTGGGCGGCGTGGCGGCGACCGGCAACGGCGACGTCATGATGCGCTTCGGCCTCGCGCTCATGGCGGTCGAGTTCATAAGGGCGGGCCTCTCCCCCTCGGAGGCCTGCGCGAAGTCGCTCAAGCGCGTCGAAGACAAGGGGTACAAGGTGACCGCCTGCCTCGTCGCCCTCTCCAAGAAAGGAGAATTTGGCGCCGCGCGGATCGGGCCGCGCGACTTCCCCCACGCGGTGCGCGCCGCGGCCGTCGACGAGGTGCGCAAGGTCTGAGTCCACGATCCGTGGCGCGGCCTTCGTCGCATTCTTTATCCGAGTTTGGTAACGTGCATCCCGTTGAATCGGGAGGAACCATGGACGCCAACCCGCCCCCGGCCGCGAAGAAGAGCAGCGGAGTCCTCCAGGGGGTCCTCATCGGATGCGGGATCCTGGTCCTGCTGGTCGTGGGCGGGATCGCGATCGGCGGCTACCTCCTCTACCGGAGCGTCAGCACCGACCCCGCGAGGGTCGAATCGGTCGCGAAGGAGATCCTGAACTTCGAGACACCCGCGGGATACCGGGGGGTATTCGCCACCTCGGTGGCGGGGTTCAAGTCGGCGGTGTTCCAGGCCGCCGGGGGGCCCGACCCCAATGCGATGATCGCGATCATGTCGATCCCCTCCGACAAGGCGGACCCGGAGGCGACGCGCCGGAAGATGGACGAGCAGATGAAGGCCCAGGGCCAGAAGCGCGAGGTGGTCGAGCAACGCGCCGACGAGCCGTTCAAGGTCCGGGGCAAGGAGTCCCCCGGCAAGGTCCAGGTGATGAAGGGCCGGGACGAGGCCGGCCGGGTCATGCAGTACACGTTCGTGACGGAGGGCAAGGCCGGGGAGTCCGTCGTCATCATCATCGCCGGCGGCGAGAAGGAGCTGGACCACGCGGCGGTCCAGAAGTTCCTGGACTCGATCAAGTAGGTCCACGCGGCGGGCCGGGACGCCTACTGGAAAATCAAACGGCGCGAACCCCCTTTGCCGGAGGTCGCGCCGTCCCGTTGATCTCGTCGATTGGCCAATCCAGCTTCCGGATCGCCGGCGGATCCTGCGGATCGCCTCCTCCTGATTCTTGATTCGTGATTCTTGATTCTAGTCCTTCGTGTCGATATCCTTCGCCCGCTTCTCGTCCGTCAGCGTGATCTCCACGTCCTTGTTGTCATCGCCCGAGAACTGCACCTTCAGCAGCCGGCCGGTCGCGTCCACCCAGTAGAACCGCTCCTTGCCGTCGCCGGCGAGCATGAACCGGCGCGCCTTGACCTTGCGGTTCTCGAACTCGACCGTCTCCTCCTTGTCGAACTTCAGGACCGCGGCCTCCGGCAGCTTGGGCTTGATCAGCTCGAGGACCTCGACGTCGTAGCCCTCGGTCTTCGGAAGGATCGTCACGAGCGGGAAGACCGCCAGGTCCACCACCGTGTTGGCCTGCACCTTGTGGGCCTTCACCTCGCCGCCGGCCTTGACGACCAGGCGGTTCTCCTTGAGCTGCGCGGTGGCCACGACCGTGTTCTCGGGGGTCGCCAGGTCGAGCACGATCGTCCTCGCCGTCAGGTACTCGTTGGGATCGCACGTCAGCGTCGCCTTGATCTGGAGCGACGCGTCCTTGCCCTGCTGGGCGCGGATCTCGTCCTCGAAGACGATCTTCCCGTCCTTCTCCTCCGCCTTCATGTGCACCCAGCCCAGGTGGACGCCGTTCACGAAGATCGAGAACCACCGGTCGCCCCACGATTTCGCGAGCCCCGCCGCGGCCTGTCGCGTCTCGAGCCGGTCGGCCACCGCCGCCGCCGACTTCTTGAACGCCGCGTCCGCAGCCTTCGCCGCCGCCTCGCGGAGCGGCGCGACCGCCTTCGCCCCCTGCTTCAGCAGGTCCTCGCGCGCGTTGTCCGCCTCGTCCACGTCCTTTGACTTCAACTTCTCGATGAGCGACGGCACGTCCTGCGCCATCCCCGTCGACACGCAGGCCAGCACCGCCGCAGCCGCGATTCCGATCATCGTCCTCATAGCTCCTCCTTCGTACGCGACGGAATACCGGGGGGACGCGGCGCGGGATTCAGGAAACAGGAATGCCGGACCAGGAACCCCGAAGGGGGCTAAGGAGATGGGAGGGGATCGGGCGATGATCGACCGGAAAGTCTTTGGAGACCATGCCAGGAGGATCCATCACCGGATCCCCGGGAATCGCGGCATCTCCCTTGGTCTTTGCCCGTGCCGGCTTATCTCCTGCGCCAGTGGCACCAGAGGTCGTGGCCGGGGCCGGGCTCGATCGCGAGCGCCTCGAAGCCGTTGTCCGCGGCGAGCGCGCGGAGGTGGCCCTTCGTGTAGAAGCGGCGGACGTTCGTGTCCTTCGAATCGGGCTCCACGCGGAAGACGGCGTTCAGCCACCGGCGCAGCGTGTAGGTCTGCGCCAGCTGGTAGACGAGGAGGCCGCCCGGCGCCATGACGCGCGAGAGCTCCTTGAGGTACCCGTAGTAAAGCGAGCGCGGCATGTGGTAGAAGACCGAGTACGACCACATGACCTGGAACGTCCCGTCCGCGAACTCCTTCAGGCTCGTCCCCTCGATGCGGTGGAAGTGGACGTGGGGGAAGGCGGCGTGCCGTTCCTTCGCCATCCGGAGCATCTCGTCCGACACGTCGACGCCGTGGATCTCGGCAAAGCGGGGCGCGAGTACCTGGCTGATCCGCCCCACGCCGCAGCCGACGTCGAGCGCCTTCCACGTCTTCGTGTCGGCGCCCCCCAGGTACTTCAGGATCGTGCCCGCATCCCGTTCGGCCGACTTGACGTAGTCGGCCTCGTTCTCGGTCTGCGTCCCGCTGGTGTACTGCATGAAGCTCTTCTGCGCGCGGGCGTTCCACTCCGAGCGCATCTTCTCTTCAAAGGAGGGGTCGGGCATGGCCGAAATCATAAAGGCCCGGGTGCCGCCGGTCAACTGTTCAAAAGGCGCCGGCGTGCCGGCGGGTTCAATCTATTCTTTGACAGGACCGGGGGTACGGGAGTACGAATGGAATCATGAAAGCGTGTGACGCCTGCGGGACAAAGCTGGCCGACGACCAGCTCGTGATCATCTCGGGCAAATCGGTCTGTGCCCAATGCAAGCCCGACTTCCTGATGAACCTGAAGAGCGGGCTGGGGACGGAGACCGCGGGGGTTTCCCCGGAGGAGGCCGCGACGATCCGCTCGCGGATCAAGCGGCTGAACATGCTGAGCTTCGTCTTCGCCCTCCCGGGGCTGGCGCTCCAGTTCGGCGGGGCGGCCCTCCCTGGCGCTCGCGAGGGAGTGTCCGGGCTCCAGGGACTCGGTGCCCTGATGGTGATCGTGGGTCTCTGCATTTACGCCCGGATGAAGGGGCGAAGCTGGGCCTGGGGGCTGTTCGGCCTCCTGAGCATTTTCGGCCTCATCGGCCTCTACTTCCTGGGAGAGATCTGCCAGCATTGCGGGAGTAAGGAATCCTACAAGTCCAAGTCTTGCGCCGCCTGCGGCGCGCCCGTGGGATAGTGAGAAGATGATCGCACGTGCCCTCGTCCTCGTTCTGCTGGCGGTCCCCCTCCGCGCCTCCTCGGAGGGCCGCTTCGGGGGGCAAGCCCCGCAAGCGGCGCTCCCGAAGAAAACCTACGTCTTCAAGGAAGTCGACGGCGTCAAGGTCGAACTCGACGTCCACCGCCCCGACACGACGGACGTCCTTCCCATCGTCGCCTGGATCCACGGCGGCGCGCTCATCATGGGGAACCGGCAGGGCGTGCCGCGAAACCTGCTCGACCTTTGCCGCACCGAGGGGTTCGCGCTCGTCTCGATCGACTACCGCCTCGCGCCCCAGTCCAAGGTGCCGCAGATCATCGACGACGTGAAGGACGCCTTCGCGTGGATTCGCGGAAAGGGCGCCGAGATCGCGCACCTCGATCCTAAAAAGCTGGTCGTCGCCGGCGGATCCGCGGGCGGCTACCTCACGCTCATGACCGGCGTCGCCGTCGAGCCCCGACCCGTCGCGCTCGTGGCCTACTGGGGCTACGGCGACGTGGACGGAGACTGGTACACGAAGCCGTCGGAGCATTACCGGAAGACGGTCCAGAACTACACGCGGGAGGAGGCGCTCCGCGGGATGGCGGAAGGCGTCGTCACCGGGCCGGCGGACAAGGCGCAGGGCGAGGCGCGCCAGCGGTACTACCACTACCTCCGCCAGAACGGGCTCTGGACGCTCGAGGTCACGGGCTTCAAACCCGGCGAGGAGAAGGCGAAGCTCGATCCCTTCTGCCCCGTGCGGAACGTGACGCCCGCCTGGCCGCCCACGATGCTCGTCCACGGCACCGAGGACACCGACGTCCCTTATGAACTCTCCGCCGCGATGGCGAAGGAATTCGAGCGCCAGAAAATCTCACACGAGCTGGTGACCGTCCCCGGCGCGGGTCACGGTCTCTCCGGCGGCGACAAGAAGCTCGTGGCCGACGCCCACACCAGGGCCCTCGAGTTCATCAAGAAGCACCTCAAGTAGCCCCCCCTTCTCCGCGGCGCCCTCCCATGCTAAAATGCGCGTTTCATGAAGCGGATCCGCCGACTCCTCCCCTATCTCCGTCGACACCGCCGCGCGTACCTGCGGGGCCTGACGCTCGTTCTCCTGGCCACCGTCTGCGGGATCCTGGCGCCGAAACTGGTCGGCCGGGCCATCGACCGCCTGGAGCACCATGCCACGCAGGATTTCATCCGGATGGCGGCGGGCGGGATCTTCCTCTTCGCGGTGCTCCGGGGCTTCCTCCTGTTCGGCGGCCGATACAGCATCCTGGCCGCGTCGCGAAAGATCGAGTTCGAACTGCGGAACGACCTCTACGCCCACCTGGCGCGCCTCTCCGGCCGCTACTTCGACACGAACTCGACGGGCGACCTCACGTCGCGCGCCGTCAACGACCTGGAGGGGGTACGGATGGCGATCGGCATCGGGATCATGTCCATCGTCTCCACGGGCCTCCTCTGCCTCGCGTCCCTGGTCGCGATGTTCCTGAAGAACCCGGTGCTCGCCGCGCTCTGCATCGTCCCGCTCGGCCTCGTCAGCGGCATCATGGCGTGGACCGGATCGAGGATGCACGACCTCTCGCTCGCGGTCCAGGAGCAGCTCTCGATCCTCTCCACCCGCGCGCAGGAGAACTTCACCGGGGCGCGCGTCGTCCGCGCCTTCGTCCAGGAGGAGAAGGAGGCGGAGCGGTACCGGGCCGCCTGCGAGGAATACCGCGCGCGCAACCTGCGGCTCATCCGCTGGCGGAGCTTCCAGTGGGCGATGGTCCTCTTCCTCCTGGAGGCGACCATCGCGATCACCCTCCTCTTCGGCGGGCGCTTCATGATCTCCGGTTCCTTCAGCCGGGGCGCCTTCGCGGAGTTCATCGCCTACGAGCTCATGCTGGTCTGGCCCATGATCGCGATCGGCTGGATCGTCAACGTCTTCCAGCGCGGCGTGGCCTGCCAGGAGCGCCTGGACGAGATCCTCGACACGAAGCCCGAGAACGACGACGCGCGCGCCTCCGCCGCCGGCGCGCCCATCCGGGGCGCCGTGGAACTCCGGGACCTCACGTTCTCGTATGCCCCCGACCGCCCCCCCGCGCTCCGCGGCGTGTCGCTCCGCATCGAGCCGGGCCAGAAGGTCGCGATCGTCGGCCGCACCGGGTCGGGCAAGAGCACCATCGTCCAGCTCCTCCTGCGGCTTTACACGGTCCCCGACGGCGCCCTCTTCCTGGACGGGCGGGATGTGAACACGATCCCGCTGGCGGACCTCCGGGGCGCCCTCGGGACGGTCCCGCAGGACCTCTTCCTGTTCTCCGAGAAGATCCGCGACAATGTCGCCTTCGGCGGGCGGAACGGGGTCTCCGAGGAGGAGATCCTCCGGGCCGTCGAGATCTCGCGGCTCGCGGCCGACCTGCCCCAGTTTCCCGACGGCCTGGATCAGCTGATCGGCGAGCGCGGAGTCACGCTCTCGGGGGGCCAGAAGCAGCGCACGGCCCTGGCCCGCGCCCTGGTCCGCCAGCCGCGCATCCTCGTCCTCGACGATGCGCTCTCGAGCGTCGACTCCCACACGGAGCGCGAGATCCAGGACCGGCTTCGCGAGTTCATGAAGGGGCGGACCTCCATCGTGATCACCCACCGGCTCTCCGCGATCACCGACGCCGACCGCATCTTCGTCCTCGAGGACGGCCGGCTCGTCGAGGAGGGGCGGCACGCGGAGCTCCTCGCGCGCGACGGCGCCTACGCGGCCCTCTGGGAGAACCAGAGGCTGGTCGAGGAGCTCTCGAGCACATGAGCGACTACTTCCAGGAGGACGAGGCCCCGGGCCGGACGTACGACGGCCGCCTGATGAGGCGGTTCCTGAAGTACGTGCGCCCCTATGTGCCGCTGGTGATCCCGACCTTCCTCTTCGTCATCCTCAAGGTCGCCGCCGAGCTCGCCGGCCCCCTGATCCTCCAGAAGGCGCTGGACGGCCCCCTCGCGAGGGGCGACGGGGAGGGGCTCGCGCGATACGCCCTCCTCTTCCTGGCGGCCGGGGCGGGGACCGGCGTCATGGAGTACCTCTCTTCCTGGACCACCAACGGCATCGGCCAGAGGATCATCTTCGATCTCCGGATGGAGGTGTTCGTCCACCTGCAACGCCTGTCCGTCTCGTTCTTCGACCGGAACCCGGTGGGACGCCTCATCGTCCGCATCACCAACGACGTCGAGAACCTGAACGAGCTGTTCGCCTCGGGCCTCGTGGAGGGGATGGCGGACCTGCTCATGCTGGTCAGCGTGGTCGTCATGATGTTCGTGGTGAATGCGAAGCTCGCCCTGGCCACCATGGCGGTCACCCCGATCGTCCTGGTGCTGGTCGTGCTCTTCCGCCGCGTGGCCCGCGAGAAATACCGCGCCATGCGGCTCAAGATCGCGCGACTGAACTCGTACCTGAACGAGAGCGTCCACGGAATCCGCACGATCCAGACGTTCAGCCGCGAAGAGGCGTGCCTGGGCCGCTTTCGGGAGCGGAACGCCGAGTACCGCAACACGGCGATCGACGCGATCTTCGCCTATTCGATCTTCTACCCCGCGATCGAGGCGCTCTCGTCGATCGCGCTCGCGGTCCTCGTCTGGTACGGCGGCGGCCGGATCCTCGACGGCTCGATCACATTCGGCGCCTTCGTGGCGTTCTGGTACCTGGCCCAGAAGTTCTTCATGCCCGTCCGCGAGCTGGCCGAGAAGTACAACATCCTCCAGGCCGCGATGGCCTCGAGCGAGCGGATCTTCAAGATCCTGGACACGGAGCCGGACGTGACGGATCGGCCCGACGCCGTCCCGGCGCCGCCGCTCCGCGGCGAGGTCTTGTTCGAGAACGTCTCGTTCAGCTACGACGGGAAGACGCCGGTCCTCGAGGACCTGTCGTTCCGGGTGGAGCCCGGGCGCAGCCTCGCCATCGTGGGGCTCACCGGCTCCGGGAAGACCACGATCCTCAACCTGCTCCTGCGCTTCTACGATCCCGCGAAGGGGGCGATCCGGGTCGACGGGCGCGATCTCCGGGAGTACGACCTCCGCTCGCTCCGGAGGCAGATGGGCCTCGTGCTCCAGGACGTCTTTCTCTTCGCCGGCACCGTGGAGGAGAACATCCGGCTCGGCGACCCGTCGGTCACCCGCGAGCGGGTCGAGGAGGCCGCGCGCGCGGTGAACGCCGACCGGTTCATCGGTCGTCTCCCGAAAGGGCTCCAGGGCGACGTCATGGAGCGCGGCGCGCTCCTCTCGACGGGCGAGCGCCAGCTCCTTTCATTCGCGCGCGCCCTCGCGTTCGATCCGCGGATCCTGATCCTGGACGAGGCGACCTCGAGCGTCGACAGCGAGACGGAGCGCCTGGTCCAGGAGGGGCTGCTTCGCCTGATGAAGGGGAGAACCTCGATCGTGATCGCCCACCGGCTCGCGACCATCCAGCACGCCGACCGCATCCTCGTCCTCCACAAGGGGCGGGTGCGCGAGGAGGGGACGCACGCCGAGCTGCTGCGGCAGGACGGGCTCTACCGGAAGCTGTACCGGCTCCAGTTCGACGGGGCCGGCGAACCCCGCCGGACCCCTTCCCCGGCGGAAGTGGCCGCGCCGGAGCCGCTGGGGGAGGGGGCATGATCCTCCAGAGATACATCCTCCGCCAGGTCGTCTTGAGTTTCGTCTTCGCGTTCGCCGTCATCATGGGCGTCTTCCTGGTGGCGATGTGCTTTCAGACGATCCGCTCCTACTCCAGCGTGGGGTTGGGAACGCTCCTGCGGATCCTCCCGCTGGTGGCGTGCAACGCCGCGTCCTGGGCGGTCTTCGTCTCCACGTGCCCGGCGATGACCGTCGTCTATGGCCGGCTGTCGGCGGACAACGAGATCGACGCGATGCGGATCAGCGGCATCGCGACGCGGCGGATGGTCACGCCCGCGCTGCTCTTCTCGCTCCTCGTGTGCGCGGGGACCTACGGGGTCGTGGAGGGGCTCGCGCCGGACGCGAACTACGCGCGGCGGATGCTCATCCGCGAGTTCTCCCTCGAACTGCTGCGGACGCCGCCGCCGGGCAAGCAGCACTTCCCCTTCGGGCAGTTCGAGCTGAGCTACCTCGACGCGTCCGGCGGCGTACTCCAGCTTCCGTACCTGATCAAGTACGCGAACGGCAAGCCGGAGCTCGAGTACACGGCGGTCAGCGGGCGCGTCGTCCTGGCGGAGGGGCGCAACCCCCAGTTGATCCTCTCGCGCCCGACGGCGATCGAGCACGATGCCTCCGGGCGCGTGACGCTGGGGAGCGCGATGAACGACGTGCCGGTCGAGCTACCGCTGGAGGAATTCTTCCTCGCGGATCGGCGGCCGGACAACATGCATTTGCGGGAGCTGTGGTCCGCGGCCCACCGGGAACCCAAGACGGGAAGGCGGAATTGGTACCTGACGGTCTTCTGGTCGCGATTCGCGCAGTCGGCGGCGCCCTTCTTCCTCGTCCTGGTCTCCGTGCCGATCGGGATCCTGGTCCGCCGCGGCTCGAGGCTGGCGGGGCTCGGGGCGGCGCTGCCCCCGTTCCTTCTCTACATCGTGACCTACTTCATCTTCCAGGGCATGGGGGAGAACGGCCGGCTTCCGCCCTGGGCCGCGGGGTTTGCGCCCGACGCCACTCTCTTCGTCCTGGGCTCCTGGCTGTTGTGGAGCGTCTGCCGGAAATGATGAAGATCCTCGACCGGTACATCACGGGACTGTTCGTCTCCGCGGTGGCGATCTTCACCACGGCCTTCACGGCGCTCTTCGTGACCGTGGACCTGGCCCTGAACCTGGGAAAGTTCCTGGAACTCCGGAAGGTGCCGCGGCTGCAATTCATCCTCTGGTTCTACTCGATCCGGATCCCGCTCTTCCTCGAGCTGATCCTCCCGATCGTCGTCCTGTTCGCGGCGATCTTCACGGTGATCAAGCTACAGCGCACCAACGAGGTCCTTCCGATCGCGGCCTCCGGGATCAGCCTCCGCCGCATGTCGCTCCCCTTCCTCGTGGCGGCGGTGCTGACGGCGGGGGGCGTCGCGGCGCTCGAGGAGTTTGCCCTGCCCTCCCTTGCGCCCGAACTCGCGCGGACCGGGGAGATCCTGAGCAGCAAGGAGGTGAGCTACGGGGTGGCCGACTACATCGAGTTGGGGCTCATCTGGGGAAAGTACTACGACCACGTGAAGCAGGAGATGCACGGCGGCGTCCGCGTGACGCTGCTGGACGTCGCGCGGAGGCCCGTGGTGATCGTCGAGGCGGAGCGGTGCCGGTGGAACGCCGACCGCCGCCAATGGATCGCGTTCGAGGGGACGGTCGAGTACGAGAGCGAGACCGAGATCGTGCGGGTCCCGGGCGAGCGGCCGAAGCCCAGGCTGGAGCGGATCCCGTCCGGGGGGTGGGCGATCGAGGCGCCCTTCAAGATCGAGAACCTGCGGACGAGCGCCTCCTCGGGCGACCGGTACGCGTTCGCCTCGTTCCGGGAGATCCTGAGGGAGGCGCGGACGAAGCCCAACCAGCCCGTCTGTCAGATGCGGCTCCACTCGCGGCTCGCGTTCCCCTGCTCGCCGGTGGTGCTGGTGCTCGTGGGGCTTCCGTCGGTCGTCGCCGCCCATTCAAAGAGCTTCGTGCGGGGGCTGACCATCTGCAGCCTCCAGATGGCGGGCTACCTGCTCCTCTACTTCGGCACGATGTTCCTGGGCAACCTCGGCACGGTGCCGGCGCCCCTGGCGGCGTGGTTCGCGCCCGCGCTGTTCGGATGCACCGGCCTGGTCTCCTTCTCGCGGATGAAAACATGAGGAGGGGATGAGGCGGGCTTGGCTGACGCTTCATCGGTTCTTCATCGCGGTGACCCCATCATGACCCGGTGTCCAGACCGGAAACCTCCCGGCACCCGGTCCGTCCCGCCTTCGCCGCGGTAATCGCCCTCGGCTTGCAAGGGCTCGTCCTCTTATGGGCCCAGGCAGACCGCGACCTCATGACGATGGACGATCTTCGTGAGGCCGAGATTGCGCGGGAAATGGCCGCGGACGGGAACTTCGTCGTCCCCCACCTGGCCGGGCTTCCGTTCGCGGAGAAACCTCCCGGGTTCCAGGCCGTGGTGGCGGCGGTCTTCCGGCTCCCCGGAGGCCCCAGCGTCCTGGCCGGGAGGCTCGTCGCCGCGGGCTTCGCGGCCTTGGCGCTCTGGGGCGCATTCCTGTGGGGACGCAGGGCCGCCGGGGCCGCCGGAGGAGTGATCGCCAGTTCCCTCCTGGGATTCTCGCCCCTGTTCCTCCGCGTCTCCCACGAAATCCTCCTCGACAACGCCCTCCTGGCGTGCCTGGTGTTCGCGTTCGGTTTCACCTGGACCGCCTTGTGGGAAACGGATCTGGATCGGAAGCGAGGAGCCTACGTCCGTGCCGCCCTCCTGGCCGGGCTCTCATTCCTCGTGAAGGGTTTGACCGGCCCGGCGCTGCTGGCTGCGGGATACCTTCTCTTCCTCGTCTCGAGCGGCCGGTGGGCCGAACTCCGCTCCGCCCTCGGACCGCGTCCCGTGGTCGCCTTCATCACGCCCGTACTGGCGTGGTTGATCCCCTTCCTCGTCACCGCCCCGCCCGGCGTTGCCGGGGAGTTCTTCATCCGGAATCATTTCGGAAGGTTCTACTCGGCCTACGCCAGCCACTCGCGGCCCGCTTATTTCTACCTCCAGACGATCGGATACAAGTTCGCCCCCGGCGCCCTGCTGCTCCCGTTCGCCGCGTGGAGCGCCTGGAGGAGGCGGAAGACGGAGGACGGCGGAAGAGCGCTCGCCCTCCTCTCGTTCGCGGCAGGGCCCTTGCTCCTCCTCTCGCTCTCGAGCGCCAAGGACGCGATCTACCTTCTTCCCGTCTATCCGGCCTTCTCGGTCCTGGCCGCCCGCTGGTGCTGCGAGCGACCCTCCCCGATCGTTCGAATCGGGCTCGCGGTCGCCGGCACGGCCGCGGCGACCGGGGCCATCCTCGCGACGGCGGTCCTGGGCGGGCCGGCCTCCGCAATCGTGCCGGCGTTGATCGTCATCCTCATCCTGGCGGTGACCGTCGCGGCGAGAGACGAGACCGCCGCGTGGACATCGTCCGCGGTCCTCTGGGCCATCGCGTGCCTGCTCTGCCTGTCGGGACCGATCGCGGATCATGAAGAAGAACGGAAGCAGTGGCGGCCCACAATCTTCGCCATCCTCCGGGCGTCGGGTGACCGAGACCTGGCACTCTATCGTCCGGATGACGAACTCCGCGGGGCGTGCGGATTTTATCGGAACCGGACCGCGAGGGAACTGAACGATCCCTCGGTGTTCACGTCGGAACTCGCCGCCCACGAGGACATGTTCGGGATCGTCTGGACCGGTGGAGACAGCCTTCCCGGCGAACTTCTCCTGGCGGCATCCCGGCGCGGACTCGACCTCCGGGAGGTGCGACGAGTCCCGTACTATGGAAAGAGTCTCGTGCTGGTTTCGCCCGCCAAACCCGTCACGGGGCGAGCCGGATCGAATCCACCATCAGGGTCGCCGTCTCCCGGGAGTTGGAGTTCTCCTTGAGATAGACCACGAAGACGCTCCAGAGGCTCGGGCCGCGGGCCAGGATCACCCCTTGCGCCTCCACGTCCTTGCCCGACTTGCTGAAGAGGGCGGTGAATCGCAGCCCGTCGCATCCCGACACGTTGACCGCCTTCTTGTCTTCGCGGACCCGGGTCATCGACTGCGAGGACGCCACGTTGGCCAACGCGCCTTCGAGGGCCCCCTCGGGACTCGCCTGGATGCCCACGACATAGACGACCCGGCTGAGGACGGCTTCGAAGTTCCGGGCCTTGTACTGGTAGCTCTCCGTCGAAAGGATCTTCGAGCGGACGGCCGCCGGCAACTCAATTTCGAGTTTCTGGGGCGCGGCGGGGAACTGGATCGACAGGCCCGCGACGGCGTGCGGTCTCAGATCCTTCGGAGAAACGCCGCCCTTGAACACGGCACGGACCACCGAGGCGCCGACGATCGCGCCCACGATACCTGCCACGATTCCAACCCATCTCATCGTTCGTCCCTCTTCTTCGGCGCCCAAAGGCGGATCGACGCGTCCCAGCTTCCCGAGGCGAGGACCTTCGACGCTGGACTGAAGGCGAGCCAGCGCACCGGCCCCGTGTGACCCTTGAGGGTGCAAAGCTCCTCGCCGGTCCGCGCGTCCCACAGCTTCACCGTCGTGTCGTGGCTTCCCGTCGCCACGACCGTCCCCGATGCGTTGAAGGCGATGCAGAGAAGGCCGCCCGCGTGGCCCGCGAGGGTGCGGATCTCCCGGCCACTCGCGAGGTCCCAGATTTTCGCCGTCTGGTCACTGCTCGCGGTTGCGGCGAAACGGCCCGAGGGGTCGATCGCGCACGAGACGATTCCGGCCTTGTGGCCCGGGAGCGGGAAGCGCTCGGCCCCGGTCGCCACGTCCCACACCTTGGCCGCGTTGTCGCTGCCGACGGAGACGAGCAGGCGGGCGTCGGGGGAGAAGCAGACGTCGGAGACGGAGCCGTCGTGGCCGGACAGCGTCCGGATTTCCCGCCGCTCCGCGATGTCCCACAGCTTGATCGTACCGTCGGTGCAGGCGGTCGCGATCAGCCGGCCGTTCGGGCTCATCGAGAGTCCGAAGATCGTGTTCGAGTGGCCCGCGAACGTGTGGAGCTCGCGGCCGTTCGCGTCCCACAGCTTGGCGGACTTGTCGTAGCTGGCCGAGGCCAGGACGCGGCCGTCGGCGGAGAGAGCGAGCGCGGTGACGCCGCCCTTGTGGGCGGGGACCGAGCGCTTCTCCGCGCCCGTCGTGACATCCCAAAAGCGGATCGTGTCGTCGCAGCTCGCGGAGATGAGCGTCCGTCCGTCGGGCGTGAACGCGAGCCCGGGAACCGTGCCCGTATGGCCCGTGAGGGTCCGGAACGGGGCGAGCGCACGGGCGTCGGCCACGCCGATCGCGAGGGCGCCGCGATCGACGCTTCTCGATGCGTCGGCGGAGGCGACGGAGGCGGCCAGGGCCAGGAAGAAGATGGCGCGCATGACCAAGTTACTATACTACGGGGACGCCGCAGGGGCCGCCGGTTCCCCTGAAAGGCCTGGTCGCGGCCGGCCAAGGTACGGGTGGCATGAAGATCGACCCCGACGTCATGACCGTGAGCCTCGCCGTGGCGCGCGGGCTCGTCTCGCGCGAGGACGCGCGGACGGCGGTCCGCACGCGCTCCCCCGGCCGGACCGCGAGTTCCCTGCTCAAGCTCTCCCCCGGGCTCGTGACGGCGTCCCGCGAGCTGGAGAAGCTCCCCCGCCCCGAGCGCGAGCGATGCCTGGAGATCTTCAAGGATCTCGCCTCCGCGACGGAGGATGAGAGCCCGACGGAGCCGGCGATGGCCCCGGGCGAATTCGCCGCCGAAGATGACGACCTGGTCCGGCTGGCGCTCGAGAAGAAGCTGGTGACTTCCGACAACGTGCGGGCCGCCCTCGACGAGATGAAGAAGAACCCGCGAAGGACGCTCGACGAGATCTTCAAGTCAGCGCGCCTGTTGAACGCGGGCCAACTCGAATCGCTTCGCAAGGAGGCCCGCTCCGCGGCGTTGCCCACGATGATGGAAGTCCAGAAGGTTTCCTTCGCGTGCTCCGCGTGCGGCGCCAGGTTCAAGATCTCCAACCCCAAGCCCAACCAGGCCCACCGGTGCCCGAAGTGCTCCGGGCGGCTCGAGCCCCAGGCGGCGGAGACGCCGGCGGGGGCGCCCTCCCCCGGCACGAACTTCGGAAAGTACCGGATCCAGGGCGAGCTCGGACGCGGCGGGATGGGAGTCGTGTACAAGGCGTGGGACTCCGAGGCCGCGAGGAGCGTCGCGATCAAGTGCATGCTCCGGTCGGACGACGCGATGGAGGTCCAGCGGTTCGAACGGGAGGCGAAGACGGCGCTCGCCCTCTCCCATCCGAACATCGTGAAGGTGTACGACGTGGGCGTCATCGAGGGGACACCCTACATGGCGATGGAGTGCGTCTCGGGCCGATCGCTCTCCGACCTTCTGAATCCCCATCGCCCGAAGGCGGAGAAGCCGACCCTGGAGCGGACCCTCGGGCTGATCCGCGACGCGGCGCTCGCGCTGGGACACGCGCACCAGAAGCAGATCGTGCACCGCGACGTCAAGCCCCAGAACATCATGGTGGACGACGCGGGACACGTGCGGGTGATGGACTTCGGCCTCGCGCGGGAGCTGCGGCGGGGGCTGACGCTCACGGCGACGGGTGACGTCATCGGCACGCCGCAATACATGTCGCCCGAACAGGCCACGGGCCAGCGGGAACAGATGGGCCCGTGGACGGACGTCTGGGCGCTCGGGGTGATGCTCTACGAGGCGGCGGCGAAATCGGCTCCATTCGAGGGCGACACGGCCGCGGAGGTCCTCCACCGGATCACGCACTCGGACGCGGAGCCCCTCCGGAAGCGCAACCCGCGCGTGCCGCGGGACCTCGAGACCGTGGTGATGAGGTGTCTCGAGTCCGATCCCAAGGACCGGTACCGGACGGCGACAAAGCTGGCGGAGGACTTGAGCCGCCACCTCGAGGGGACGCCGGTCACGGCCAGGCCGGCGGGATTCTACGCGAAGGCGAAGAAGAAGATCCTGCGGAGAAAGGGCGTCGCGCTGACCGCCGCGGGGGGATTCGTCGCGGTGGCGATCGTGGCGGGTCTTCTGCTGCCCGCGCTCGGCCGGGAGAAGCAGCGGGCGGAGGACGTGGGCAAGGTCGCGACGCAGGCGAAGCGGGCGGTCCTCGAGCAGCTTTCCGGGACGACCGGGGCCGCGCTCTCCGCGGCGCTCGGCTTCCGCCAGCAGGGCCGCCTGGACGAGATGCAGAAGTTCCTCAAGCAGACGGAAGAGGCGTGCCGCAAGGCGATGGCCGAGCTTCCGGAGGCCGCGGAGCCGCATTACCGGCTGGGCCGGATGTACCGCGCGATGATGAAGGACGACGAGGCGCTCAAGGAGCAGGAGAGAGCGCTCGAGAAGGATCCCGCCGAAGGACGGGCCCTGTACGAACGCGTGGTCCTCCTGGCGCGCCTCTACAACGAGCGACTCCGCGAGCTGGAGAAGAAGGCCCTTGCGGAGGCAGGAGACCAGCTGGCCCGCACAGGCCGGGGCGAAATCCGGGGCGGATCGAAATGGGAGAAGCCGTCGCGCGCGACCCTGACCGCGCAGGACGAGAAGGCGCGGGCGCTCTACGGCCGGCTCCAGGCGGACCTGGCGAAGCTCCAGTCGAGGCCCGCGGGAGTCTCGCCGGCGGAAGCGGAATGCGCCGTCGGGCTCCGCGCCTGGGCCCGCGGGGAGACGGAGGAGGCGCGCCGCAGGCTGACCGCGGCGATCGAAAAGTCTCCCACCCTCGAGGAGGCCACCGAAACCCTGGGAAAACTGGAAGCCGACGCGGAGCGTCTCGAAGAGGCGATCTTGGGGTGGTCGAAGGGAATTGAGAAGGACCTGGGCTACCTTCCCCACTGGGTAAACCGCGCCGAGACGAAGGTCCAGCTCGCGCTGAAACTCCAGGCGGTGGGCAAACCGTTCGAGGAGTTCATGGAATCGGCCGTCAAGGACCTCGACCAGGTGCTCCAGAAGGATCCCGGCCGGCTGTCCGCGCTCCTCGCCCGTTCCCACGCCCAGGGCGACTGGGGCCTGGCCAAGGGAGCGCAGGGCGGGGACCCGGGCCCGCTCGTGCAGGCCGCGCTGAAGGACGACGAGGCCATCCTCAAGATCGACCCCCGGAACTACGCCACCTGGCTGGGCCGCGGGATCACGAAACAGGGATGGGCCTTACTGAGGAGATTCCGCGGCGAAGACACGGACGATCTCCTCGGGGAGGCCGTGGCCGACTTCGACCGCGCGATCGAGATCAAGCCCGAGGGGGACTATCCCTGGTTCAGCCGGGCGAATGCGCTCTCCATGCGCGGGAAGGAATTCGCACGCCGGGGCAAGGATCCGACCGCCCTGTACGAGTCGGCCCTCCGCGATTTCGGCGAGGCCCTCCGGCGCAACCCGGGCCGCGCCGACTCCTGGTTGCTTCGCGGCATGACGCGGGGCGATTGGGCCCTCTGGCACGAGGAGCGGGGGCAGTCGTCCGACGCGCTGTACGCCGAGGCGGTCCGCGACCTCGACGAGTGCCTCAAGCTCGACCCGGGCCGGAGCTTCGCGTGGCTGGAACGTGGCAAAGCGAAGTCCGACTGGGCCCTGAAGAAGACCGAGCGCGGGCAGGACGGCGAGGCCCTCTACATCGACGCGCTCAAGGACATGGACCAGGCGATCCAGGTCAATCCCAAGAACGACGAGGCGTGGGACTCCCGGGGCGGGCTTCGGGCCAACCGGGCCATCGGCCGCGCCCAGAAGGGCGACAACGTCGACCGGGAACTGGACCTCGCCATCGCCGACCTGGATGAAGCGATCCGCCTGAACCCGACCCGCGCCGGGTACTGGCTCACCCGCGGATTCGCCCGCGGCAACCAGTCGGTGATGAAGCAGACGCTGGGCCAGGATCCGGCCCCTTTGCTGCGGGCGTCCCTGGAAGACATCGACCAGGCCATCAAGATCAGGCCCGGAAATGCGGACCAGCACTCCTATCGCGGCTTCTTCGGCTTCCACCTGGCCCATTTCCTGAAGGAGCCCGACCGGGCCGCGGGCTTCAAGGCCGCGATCAAGGATCTCGAGGAAGCCATCCGGATCAATCCGAGCCTGGAGGCCAAGCTCCGGCCCCTGGTCGAGCGGGCTCGCAAGGACATGATGACACCCTGAATTCGTCTCGCGCTTTCCCCGGAGCCGACGTCAAACTATAATAAGATCGCCGATGAAGGGAACGCGGGCGCTGGTCCTGGCCGGCCTGATCGCGACGCTGGGCGCCGCAGGGTTCGCGTCCCCCCAGGATCCCCCCAAGCCCGCCGAGAAGGCCCCCGCCCGCGAATCGAGCCCCGAGATCCAGGCGGCCGTCGACCGCGGCCTCGCGTGGCTCTCGAAAAACCAGAACTCCAGCGGCTCGTTCGGCTCGGGAGGAGCGCCCGTCGCCACGACCTCGATCGCCGGCATGGCGTTCCTCTCCGGCGGCCATCATCCCGGCCGCTCGAAGTACGGCGAGAATGTGAAGAAGGCGCTCCGCTACATCCTCAAGTGCTGCTCGACGCGCGGGTACATCAACGAGGGCACGATCCGCGGCGCGGGCGGCTCGGGGATGCACGGCCACGGCTACGCCACGATGTTCCTCGCCGAATGCTACGGTATGACCGCCGACCTTCCCGACTTCGAGACCGACACGATCAAGGAGAAGCTCACAAAGGCGATCGGGGTGATCGAGACGTCCCAGTGCCCGAACGGGGGCTGGAACTACGAGCCCGACCCGAGCTACGACGAAGGATCGGTCACCGTCACGCAGGTCCAGGCCCTCCGCGCCGCGAGGAACGCCGGGATCAAGGTGAGCATGAAGACGATCGAGAAGGCGGTGGACTACATCAACAAGTCGACCGACGCGAACGGCCAGACCCGGTACAGCCTCACCTCGGGCGGCCACGTCTCCTTTGCGCTCACCGCCGCGGGGATGACCGTGCTGAACTACCTGGGCGCGTACGACAATCCAAAGATCAAGAAGGGGCTCGACTTCGTGCTCCAGTCGATGCCCGGCGGCGGCGGTAACAACGCGAACATGGGCGCGTGGGGCGGCTGGTACTTCTACGCCAACTACTACGCGACCCTCGCCTGCTACCAGGCGGCCGGCCCCTACTGGTCGAAATGGTGGCCGTCCATCAGTGCCGACATGGTCAAGACGCAGGACAAGAGCGGCTGCTGGAAGCAGGGCGAGAGCCAGGCGTACGGGGACGCGTTCGGCACCGGCTTCGCCCTCCAGATCCTCCAGGTCCCCAACCGCTACAACCCGATCTACCAGCGCGGCAGCGACTAAACCATTGAGTCCATCGTCGATCCTCGCGGTCATCTTCGACATGGACGGGACCCTCACCCGCCCCACGCTCGACTTCCCCGCGATCCGCGCGGAAATCGGGCTGCCGGAGCCGCTCCTCGAGAACATGTTGGCGCTCGCGCCCGGCGCGGCGCGCGATCGCGCGTTCGCCACCCTCGAACGGCACGAGGAGCGGGCCGCGGAGGTCTCGGAGCTGAACGACGACGTGCATGACGTGCTGGGCTTCCTCGCGGGCCGGAAGGTCCC
>JBGPCZ010000089.1:0-24441 GCA_041482015.1 Planctomycetota bacterium
CGCTGCATCGCGAGCTGGCGCTGGATGGCGCGGCGGCGCTCGCGGATCTTCGGGTCGCCCTCGAAGCGCTTGAGCTCCTCGCGCACCTCCTGCTTGCTCATCCGCAGGTCGCGCTCGTACTGCCACTTCTGGTAGCCGTACTCCAGGAGCGCGAGGACGAGAAGGGCCAGCACCGCCCGCAGTGCAAGCGTCAACATGATGCCCGTCCCGTACGAAACGATATCCTCGAACGCGTGGCCCATGAGCCCGACGAGGCGCGAGCGCTCGGACCAGAGGGTCATGAAGACGACGAGGCCCACCGCCGCCAGCTTCAGCAGGCCCGCGGAGAGCCGCGCGACGCTGCGCGAGGAGAACATCCGGCCCAGGCCCGCGATCGGGTCGAGCCGGTCAAGGTTGGGCGCGAGCGGCTCCGTCACGAACAGGAAGCCGACCTGCGCGAGGTTGATGCCGATCGCCGCCACGACGATGAACAGGACAAACGGGAGGAAGCCCAGGAGCGCCGCCGTAAACGCGCCCCCGAACTGGAGGACCAGGTTCTCGCGGGTCCCGTCCGCCTGCGCGAGGTGCTCGAGGACCGATGTCGTCGCCCCGAAGAGGCTGTCCACCAGCCGCTTGCCGAAGAACTGCAGCGCGAGCACCGCCGCCAGCAGGATCACCGCCGACGAGAGGTCGGCGCTGCGGGCCACGTGGCCGCGCTCGCGCGCCTCCTCGCGGCGCCGCGGCGTCGCGGGCTCGGTCCGTTCGTCGTATCTCTCTTCAGCCATCGGCCTATCCGCCCAGGAGTCCCAGGAGTTTCTTCAAGGACGCGTCCTCGCGCCGGATCAGGGGGTCGAGCCCGTACACGAAGATCCCGATCCCGATCGCGAGCACCAGCATGCCCACCGCCACCCGGAGCGAGAAGCCGAGCACGAAGATGTTCATCTCCGGCACCGTGCGCGCCATGAACGCGAGCGCGATCGTGATCAGGAAGAGCGTGACGAGCGACGGCGCCGCGATCTGCACCGCGACGCGGAAGAGATCCTTCACGAGTGTGTCGGAGAGGTGCGTCACCGCCCCGTCCGAGAGCCGGAGCCCCGTGATCGGGATCGCCCGGAAGCTGTCGGCCACGGCGCGGAGCAGGTAATGGTGGCCGTCGATCAGGAGGTAGACCACCGTCGCCAGGAAGAGCTTGAACTGGCCGATGATGGAGATCTGTTCGTTCGTCAGCGGGTCGAGGATGTTCGCCATCATGATGCCCAGCTCCTGGTCGATGATCTGCCCGCCGAACTGGACCGCGGCGAAGATCATCGCGGCCGCGAACCCGATCAGGAGCCCGAGCCCGAGCTCCTGGGCCACCGCGAAGGCGTAGGTCCCGAGGCCGGCGTCGAGCGGCGAGACGGGGCGGCCCACGAAGGGGAAGAAGAGGACCGCCAGGAGGAGCGACAGGAAGACCTTGACCGTCGGCGGCACGATGCCGCTCCCGAACAGCGGCGCCGGCATCATCACCCCCGCCACGCGGAAGAAGGCGAGGAGGAAGACCGGCAGGTCGCCCGACGAGAGGTTGAGGACGTTCTGCATCGTCACATCCGACTGAGCGTCGTCCCCATCTCGTGCACGAGGTTCACGGTGTATTCCACGAGCATCGTCATCAGCCACGGGAGGATGAGAAAAATCACGGCCGCCACGGTGAACATCTTGGGCACCTGGTTGAGCGACTGCTCCTGGATCTGCGTCGCCGCCTGGAGGACGGAGATCACCGCCCCGACGACCAGGCCCGCGATCAGGATCGGGAACGAGAGCTTGATCGCCATCAGGAGCGCGCCGCGCCCGAGGTCGACCGCCACCTGGAGATGGTCGCTGTCCATTAGTAGAAACTCTGGATCAGGGAGCCGATCACGAGGTGCCATCCGTCCACGAGGACGAACAGCAGGATCTTGAACGGGAGCGAGATGAAGATGGGCGGCAGCACGAGCATGCCCATCGAGATCAGCGTCGCGGAGACCACGAGGTCGATGATCATGAACGGCAGGAAGAGCGCGAAGCCCATGATGAAGGCCCGGCGGAGCTCGCTGATCACGAACGCGGGGACGAGGACGGTCGTCGGGATGTCCGCGCGGTCCCAGCCGCCCTCCTTCCGGGGCATCTTCGTGGCGTCCATGAAGAGCGCGATGTCGCGGACGCGGGCGTGCTGGAACATGAACTGGCGGAGGTGGCCGACGGCCCGGTCGAACGCGACCGATTGCGGGATCTGCTTCGTCTTGTCCGGGCTGGTGTACGGATCGAGCGCGTCCTCCTTGATGGCCGTGAACGTCGGCGTCATCACCATGAAGGTCAGGATGAGCGAGAGGCCGGTGATCACCTGGTTGGGCGGGAGTTCCTGCGTGTTGAGGGCCCGGCGGACGAACGAGAGGACGATGACGATCCGGGTGAAGGAGGTCACCATGACGAGGAGCGCCGGGGCGAGCGAGAGGACCGTCAGGAGGAACGCGATCTCGAGCGTGGTCGAGATGTTCTCCCGCTCGGTGGCCTCCTTCGCCTGGCGGACGGGGTCGACCAGCGGCCTCTCCGGCCCCTTGGCAGACTTGTCCTGTCCATACGCCGACCCGCCCGCCAGCAGGGCGGTCGCGCACGCCAGGACCAGAGCCCCTCTCCGTGCCACGTCTTCTTCCCCCGGGAACAACCCCCCGTACAAAACAGACCGTCTGTCTTGGACGGATCTACTGCGCTAGGCCCGCCATCCGCGGACCGTCTTACGGATCTCCGCCAGCTCGCCCGCGATCGAGTCGTAGACGCGGGCCGCCGCGGGCTGCGGATCCTCCTCGTCCCGGATCCCCTCGCGGAGCGAGTCGCGGAACGAGAGCTTCATCGAATCGCCCTTGCGGCCGGGCAGGTTCGACCGGAGCACGGCCACCTCGTCGGGATTCGAGAACTCGCCGAGCGTCGCCAGGGTGTCGCGCGTCGAGCCGACGAGGAAGACCTTCGGGCCCACCTCGACCAGGAAGACCTCCTGCCGGGGTCCGAGGGGCTTCCGCGCCAGGACGTTGATGACGCCGCCGCCCGCGAGGAACCGCGAGCCGCGCCCGAACCGCTTGAGGATGACGAACAGCCCCACGAGGAGCGCCATGACGACGAGCGATCCGCCGACGAACCCGCCCAGGCTCGGCCCCGACTCGGGGCGGTCGACGAGCTTCTGCGACACGGGCTTCGGGTCCGAGGGCGGGACCAGCTTCTCGGACGCGGGCGCGGAAACCTTCGGCGCGATCTCGGCCGTGGGCGGCGGAGCCGGGGATTCCTGCGCGACGGCAGGGGCCTTTTCCTCGACGGGCGGGAACGGCGGTAGCTCGGGGCCGACGGCCTGGTCCTGCGACAGGGCCGCGACCAGCGCCAATGCGAGCGCCACCATTTCTTCCCCCCTTCTCCTTCGGGACCCTCGTCCCGCGAAAATTATAACTTATAAATCGTAACTAACAAGTGTGACTCGAAAAAAATGTTCGGCGCCCGAACGGTCTGGCATAATGCGCCCGATGCTCATCCGGGTGGACGACCACGACCGCGTGCTCGGACGCGCCACGAAGCGCGCGTGTCACACCCGGCGCGGCCTCCGTCACCGCGCGTTCCTCGTCATGCTTTTCAACGCGAAGGGCGAGCTGCTTCTCGCGCGCCGCCACCCGTCGAAGTGGCTCTGGCCCGGCTGGTGGGACGGCACGGTCGCGGGCCACGTCGAAGTCGGCGAGACCTACGCCTCCGCCGCGAGGCGGCGCGTCTTCGAGGAGATGGGCGTACGGCCGCGGCTCGCGCGCACGGACAAGTTCCCCTACACGGCGCGGTGGAAGAAGGACGGCGAGAACGAGATCTGCGCGATCTTCACGGGCCGCGTCGCAAAGGTCCTACCCCACCCGGAGGAGATCGACGCGGTCAAGTGGGTCAAGTCTCCGAAGGGACGGCTCGTGCCCTGGCTCAGGATGGCCCTGGAGCGGAGAGCCCTCGGCTCAACTGTTAAGTGACAGATCCGATCTGTCACTTAACAGTTTGGAGCGTTATGGGTCAGTTCCTCTGGCGCCGCTCGTGGAGCACGTCCCTGAGGATCGCCTCCGCGGTGGGCGCGTCGGGACAGCCCTCCTTGCGGAGGCGCTTGGAGAATTCGTTCACGATGTCCACGGTCTCCTCGTGCGTGATCTTCGTCCCGCCGTGGACCAGGTAGTCCTTCCCCTTCGTGAGCCGCTCCTCGCCGTCCGTGCGGAAATCCTTGCCGATCACGAAGGGGCGCCGCTTGTCCTTCTTGCGAGGCATGCCCTAATTTACCTCAAAAGGCGGGACGTCGCACGGTAATCGCCGTCTTGGGCCGGATCACCGTCGCCTTCCCCCGGATCAGGGTCAGGTGGTCGCGCACCGAGCCGCGCACCCGCTGGAAGACGAGCCCCGCCGTCTCGAACTCCTTCGCCGCCTCGATGTGAACGAACCGCGCCATCGCTTCCAGCGGCGCGCCGCCCCCGGGCGTGGGCAGCGAGACCGTGAAATCGCGCCCGAGCGGGCTCTGCTTCGAGTAGTTGTAAAAGTAGTGGCGCGGGTGGACGCCGTGCCCCATCCACGAGTCGAACCCGGGGTACGACGGCCTCGAGTACTCGATCCGCAGGCCGCCCTCGCTCACGTCGAGCACCGTCGCGCTCGAGACCGGGAGCGGCTTCGACAGGAACTTGTCCCTGATCCCGCACGCGAAGTTTCCCGGCTCGCGCGCCCCGGAGCGGCGCTCCGCCTGGACGTACGGCTTCACGTTGACGTGCTTTCCCATCGCCTGGAGGCAGCCGCGCAGCTTCTCGAGGAGGACCGGCGGCCGCGGCGGCAGCGACAGCGTGTCGTTCGCGCCCATCTGGAGGGCCTTGTAGACCTCCTCCCTCCGCGTCTCGTCGCCCGCGACGATCACCGCCGTGAGCGCCGGGCCGTCCGGCGTCCGGACCATCCCCAGGAAGAGCGGCGCGTCCGCGAGATCGATCACCGCCACGTCGGGCCGCGTGCTCCGCGCGGCGAGCGCCGCCTCGCGAGGCACGGTCTGCTCCGACACCTCGTGCCCCTCCGCCGCGAGCGCGTTCGAGACGAGCGCGCGCGGGAACTCGTCCTTGAGCGCCACGAGGACCCGGGCCCTCGGGACGAGGAGCATCCGGACCGGCGCCGGGAGCACCCGCGTCGTCAGCTGCGTGACCCGCGTGTCGGGTCGCGGCGGCCGGGGCGGCCCGGGGGGCAGCGACCCCGTGTACTCGCGCGCAAGGGTGAGCTGCGCGTCGATCCCGCGCCGGCGGATCGTCACCTGCGCCGCGCCCGAACGGAACGCGGCCTTGAAGTGCGCCTCGTCCAGCACCGACCCCGCCGCGACGGCGATCGAACCGTCGGCGCCGCGGAGGTCCTCGGCGATGACGTCCTGCCGCTGCAGGTCCATGAGCGCAATCATCTCGGTCGACAGCGCGCGCTGCGTGGCCTGCTCGCCCTCCCCCGGCTCGAGGAGCCACAGCTTCTCCATCCCGAGTTCCGCCATCAGCTTCGTGCGGACGACCGTGAGCACGTCGCCGGGTGAATGGAGCTTGTAGCCGCAGGGATGGAAGAGCCGCGTCTGGACGACGATCGCGCCCAGGCGGATCAGCTCGTCCCGCAGGAAAGAGACCGAGACTTCCCTCACGCAAGGTAGTATCGTCCTCGGGGGCGCGACGCTTGATCGGACCGGGGCCCGGCCGTAGGATGGCGTCGATGAGACACGCCCCGTACCTCCCGTTTCTCCTGCTCCTCGCCGCCTGCGCCTCCGCCCCTCCCCCGGAGCTCCGCGAGTTCCGGCAGCTGACCCGCGACGGCACCCACGCCGAGGCCTACTGGTCGCAGGACGGGAAGAAGGTCATCCTCATGGCCCAGCGCGAGGGGGACAAGGCCGACCAGATCTATGAACTCGACGTCGCCGGCGGCGGACTGACGCGGATCTCCAACGGCCAGGGCAAGTGCACCTGCGCGTACTATCTTCCCGACGGGCGGATCGTCTACTCCTCCACGCACCTCTCGGGCGCCGAGCCCCCGGTGCGGCCGGATCGGGCGAAGGGCTACGTCTGGCCGTTCTTCCGCGAGTTCGAGCTCTTCCTGCGGGAGAAGGACGGGACGCTCAAGCGGCTGACCGAGAACGACGGCTACGACGCCGAGACGACCGTCTCGCCCGACGGGAAGCGGCTGATCTTCACGTCGGCCCGTGACGGGGGGATGGGGCTCTACACGATGAACGTCGACGGGACCGACCTGAAGAAGGTCACGAAGCGCCGCGGCTACGCGGGCGGCGCGTTCTTCTCGCCCGACGGAAAGTGGATCGTCTACCGCGCCTTCTATCCAAAGACGCCCGAGGAGGACGCGGTGCTCGACAAGCTCCTGAACGAGCGGCTCCTCGAGCCCATGAAGTGCCACTTCGAGATCTTTGTCGCGCGGCCCGACGGCTCGGAGGAAAAGGCGCTCACGTCGAACGGCAAGGCCAACTGGGCGCCGAGCTTTCATCCCGACGGGAAGACGATCGTTTTTGCGTCGAACATGAACGCGACGACGCCCGGCCGGTTCTCGCTCTACGCGATGAACGTCGACGGCACGGGCGTCCGCCGCCTGACGACGCACGACGGCTTCGACAGCTTCCCGCACTTCTCGCCCGACGGGACGAAGCTGATCTTCATCTCGAACCGGGACGGCAAGGACCCGCGCCGCGACCTCAACATTTTCATGGCGGACTGGAAGTAGCCGTGGCGAGACTCCGGCCGCTGGAGACCCCGGACGTCGATCCTTCCTGCAAGGGGTTGTTCGAGGATTTCATCCGCGAGCGGGGCGCGGTCCCGAACATGTTCCGGACGCTCGCCTACGACCCCGAGGTCTTGAAAACCTGGTTCGCGATGTTCCGGGCGACGATGCGCGAGGGCGGGGTGTCGACGCGGGTGAAGGAGATGGTGGGCGTCCGCGTCTCGCAGCTCAACACCTGCCGCTACTGACTGGGCTCCCACACGGGGCTGGCGCGCCGGTTCGGCGTGACGGACGGCCAGATCGAGGAGCTCCTGGACCGGGGGAAGGCGGACTTCACGCCGGCCGAGCGGGCGGCGATCGCGTTCGGCGAGGAGATGACCCGGCGCCCGCAGGGCGTCTCGGACGCGACGTTCGCGGAGCTCCGGAAGCACTGGAACGAGCGGCAGGTGGTGGAGATCGCGGCCGTCGCGGCCCTTTTCAACTCCTTCAACCGCTTCAACAACGCCCTCGACGTCGAGCCCACGGTCTACCCCAAGTCGCTAAGCTGACCCCAGCTCGCCTTCACGCGAAGCGCGGCCGCCAGTCGCTCGAGATACTCCTCCCGGGGGATCTCGACCGCCCCGAAGCGGGCCGTGTTGGGCAGGACCTGCTGGATGTCGAGCAGGAGGAAGCCGCGGGCCTTGAGGTGCTCGATCAGCGTGACGACGCACGCGCCGCTCGCGTTCGAGACGGCGTGGAACATCGACTCGGCCATGAACGCGCCGCCCAGGTGGACCCCGTAGAGCCCGCCCGCGAGGCGGCCGTCCTTCCACGCCTCGACCGAGTGGACGTGGCCCGCGCGGTGCAGGGCGACGTACGCCTCCCTGATCTCCCGCGAGATCCACGTCCTCGACCTCTGGGCGCAGCCATCAATCACGGCCCCGACGTCGCGGTCGAACGCGAAGTCGAACCGCTTCATGTAGCGGCGAAGCCGCTGCGGGACGTGGAACGCGTCGAGGGGGATGATCCCGCGCGGGTCGGCCTCGTAGAACGCGATCGACCCGTCCTCCGGATCGGCCATCGGGAAGAGGCCACGGCGGTAGGCGGCGAGGAGGACTTCAGTCGTCAGCGCCATAAAAACACAGGGGGCCTCCGGCTCTCGCCGAAGGCCCCCACGGTGTTTGACTTGTTAAGTACCAGCGGCTCCCGAAGCAGGCGAGAGCACGCCTGCTCCCGTTAGCCCGGGAACCTCCGAATACTTTGACCACTCCGCACTAGATCACCTCCTCTCTCGCAGGGAAGGATCCGCCACGATTACGGCCGGCGCCTCCAGCGGCGCATCGACCGGCGTATCTTTAACCCCCACTGCGAATTATTCACAGTATATCGCGCCGAATCCTACTTTGCGGTTTCTTTTGCTTCCTTGACCTCGAGCGTCAGCGGGTCCGTGTCCGCCTTCTGCGTCACCGTCCCGGCGAGCGTCAGGATCGCCTTGCCCGCACCCACAAGCTTCTTGACCTCGTCGGTGGGCTTGAGGGCGTACTTCTGATTCGAGGCGCGGGCCGTGAACGTGTACTCCTCGCCCGACTTCTCGACCTTCCCTGCGAGTCCCTGGACCTCCAGCCCCGCGTACGGGTAGTCCTCGAGCGCCTTGGCCACCTTCCTCAGCTGGGCCGGGAGAAGCGGCTTGTTCTCCAGGATCTTCATCTCGTAGAAGAACTTGTTCCTCCCCAGCTTCACTTCCTTGATGCCGTCCACCTTCCCGAGCGCATCCACGATGCGATCAATGCAGCTGGGGCCTCAGACGTCGTCGAACTGGGCGGTCGCCCCGTAGACGGGCTCGTCCGGCGGGGCTGCGTTCGCGGCCAGGCCGGGGACTGCCAGGACAAGCGCCAGGATCATCATTCTCATGCGGGCCTCCTCCATCGACTCCTATTGGATATACGGTATCTGGAACGACTTTGCACCGGCTTTTCATCCACGTGCGCCGCCGCAGGCCATTCCGTACATGCGCCCCGCCAGTTTCCTGTTGAAATGGCGGTGCGATTCCGTCATGCTAACCCCACGATGCGACGCGCGATCCGAATTACCCGCACCGAATCGGCTCCGGGCATCCTCTAGCCCGCCGGTTCGTGTTGTGCGTCGCTTTCGCTCCCGACCGATGAACCCATAAGGGCGGATTCCGCCTTTAATATCCGAGGAGACTCGCGCCATGGCACGGCTCGTGAAGATCTACGACACGACCCTCCGCGACGGCACCCAGGGGGAGGGCGTCAACTTCTCCATGGAGGACAAGGTCCGCATCGCCAAGCGGCTCGACGACTTCGGAGTCCACTACATCGAGGGCGGCTGGCCCGGCTCCAACCCCAAGGACGTCCGCTTTTTCAACGAGATGCAGGGCGTGACGCTCAAGTTCGCGAAGCTCGCGGCGTTCGGATCGACCCGGCGTCCCGGCACGCCCGCCTCGCAGGACGCGAACCTGAAGCGCATCGTCGAGTCCCGGACGCCCGTCGCCACGATCTACGGCAAGAGCTGGGACTACCAGGTCGTCGAGGCGCTCAACACGACGCTCGAGGAGAACCTGGCGATGATCGCCGACTCGGTGGCATACCTCCTCCCGAACTTCGAGGAGGTGATCTACGATGCCGAGCATTTCTTCGACGGCTTCAAGGCGAACAAGGCGTACGCCATCAAGTCGCTCCAGGCGGCCGAGGCCGCGGGGGCCAAGGTCCTCGTCCTCTGCGACACGAACGGCGGGACGCTGCCCAGCGAGGTGGTCGAGATCGTCCGCGAGGTGAAGAAGCACGTCAAGGCCCCGCTCGGCATCCACGTCCACAACGACGGCGAGTGCGCGGTGGCCAACTCGCTCGCCGCGGTCCTCGAGGGCGCGGTGCAGGTCCAGGGGACGATCAACGGCGTGGGCGAGCGGTGCGGCAACGCGAACCTCTGCTCGGTCATCCCGAACCTGATGCTGAAGCTGGGGATCGACGCGGTCCCGAAGGAGAGCCTGGGCGGGCTGCGCGAGCTGTCGCGGTTCGTCTCGGAGATGTACAACCGGCAGCCCTGGCAGCACCAGCCGTACGTGGGCGAGTCGGCGTTCGCGCACAAGGCGGGGATGCACGTCTCGGCGGTGACGAAGCACCCGGAGACGTACGAGCACGTCAACCCGGAGCTCGTGGGCAATCACCGGCGCGTGCTGGTCAGCGAGCTGTCGGGCCAGTCGAACGTCCTCTGGAAGGCGGCGAAGTCGGGGATCGACCTCGACAAGAACACGCCGGAGACGAAGCAGATCCTGAAGGTGCTCAAGGACCTCGAGGACCAGGGGTACGAATTCGAGGGCGCGGAGGCGTCGTTCGAGCTGCTGATGGACAAGGCGCGCGAGAAGCACCTTTCGGGGTTCGACCTCGAGGGCTGGCGGGTGGTCGTCGAGAAGCGGGGCGAGGCGCCGCCGGTCTCGGAGGCGACGATCAAGCTGAGCGTGAAGGGGATCCCCGAGCACACGGCGGCGGAGGGGAACGGCCCGGTGAGCGCGCTGGACGCGGCGCTGCGGAAGGCGCTCGACCAGTTCTACCCGAACCTGAAGACGATGTCGCTGCGCGACTACAAGGTCCGCATCCTGGAAGGCACGCAAGGGACGTCGGCCAAGACGCGCGTCCTGATCACGTCGGGCGACGGCCACGAGACGTGGGGCACGGTGGGCGTGGGCCACAACATCATCGAAGCCTCGTGGCAGGCGCTGGTCGACTCGGTCGACTACAAGCTCCGGATGGACGAGCGCCGGGCGAAGACGGGCCAGAAGGCCCCCGTGTAACGAAATCGCCGCACGATTTCGTTACAGGAGCCGGCGGGCGGCGGACAGGGCGTCCTCCAGCGTCTTGACCGACCCGTCCAGCTGGAGCTGGTAGACCGCTTCCGTGATCTGGCCGATCCGGGGGCCCGGCTGGAGACCCATCTCCAGCAGGTGGCGACCCAAAAGGAGCGGCTTGGGACCCTCCTTTTGGACTCCCAGCGACCGCGCCCTTTCGATGAACCAGTCCTGCCCCTCGCACTGCGGCTCTTTCGCCCCTGGCGCCCGGCGGCCCAGCGCGTCCGCCTTCGCCACCCTGTAGAGAAGATCGAGCTCGCACTTGAGCGCCAGCCGGCGGAACGCCGCGTCGCCGATCCGGTCCCGCTCCTTCGAGAAGTGCCCCGGCTTCAGATGGTTCCCCACAAGCGCGAGCACCTGCTTCCGCACGTCGTAGCCATCGAGCGTGTGGACGTTCAGCACGTCGAGCACCCGCTCCGTCGGCGCGCCCCCCTCCTCCTCGTGCTCCAGGGACCGGATCCGCCCGTCAATCACCTTCGTCGTCGGCGGCTTCCCGAGGTCGTGGCAGAGCGTCCCGAGCACCACCGCCAGCTGCCGCGGCTTCCCAAGATCGCCGACCATCCCCGCCGCGAGGTCGACCGCCTGGAGCGTGTGGACCCACACGTCCCCCTCCGGGTGCCACGACGGCTCCTGCGGACAACCGACCAGCGCCTTGAGGTCGGGGAACAGTTGATCGATCACGCCCAGGTCGAGCGCCGCCGCGAGGCCGATCGACGGCCGCCGCGCCCGCAGCAGCAGCTTTTCGAACTCCCCCCAGATCCGCTCGGCCGGCAGGTCCTTGAGGGAGATCGTCCGGCAGAGCGTCACGGTCGCCGGATCGATCGAGAACTCGAACCGCGCCGCGAACTGCATTCCGCGGAGGACGCGCAGCGAATCCTCGACGAACGTCGACGGATCGACCGCGCGAAGCCGCCGCGCCTTGAGGTCGTCCACCCCGCGAAACGGGTCAAGGACTTCCTCCGTCAGCGGATCCCTGAGGATCGCATTGATCGTGAAGTCGCGTCGCCGCGCCGCCTCCTCGATCGTCATCGAGGGGTCGCCCGTCACGGTGAAGCCCTTGTGGCCTTCGCCCGTCTTCGAGTCGCGGCGCGGGATCGAGACGTCGACGTCGCCGATCTTGTAGACGGCGAACGCCTCGCCCACGGTCTTGACCGGGCCGAGCTTCTCGAGCAGCGCGCGGAGCGCGGCCCCCTCGATCCCGTAGACCTCGACGTCGAGGTCGCGCGCCGGCTCCGACGCGCCCATGAGGCGGTCGCGGACGAGGCCGCCCACGAGGAACGCGCGGCCGCCGGCCGCCTTCACGGCGCGGGCGATCTCCAGGATCATCGGGAATGGAGGATAGCGGATGGCGGGACGGCGGGCAACCGCGGCCCGCTTCTTCATCCCCCGATCTCCGCTGCCCCGGAAAAGAAAAAGATCCTGGTTCTTCCCGGGGCCTTTCTTTGCTGCCGGGGCTTGTCTCCTACGAGCGATCGAGGAGGCTTGTGAACATCCGCTGGAGCTCCGCTCGCGTCATCCCGGCCTTGCGGGCCTCGACCACGAGGTCCCACATCCGGTCGCACAGGTCCTCGAGTTCGGACGGATTGCCTGAGGCGACATGCTCGTCGGAGACCGCCCACTTCGGGCCCTGCGAAACGAGGAAGCCGCGCTCGGAGAGTTCGGCGTACGCGCGCTTCACCTCGGAGGCGCCGACCTTGAGCCGGTAGCCCAGCGCCGAGGGGGAAGGAATCGCGTCACCGGGCGTGAGATGCCCGAGCGCGATGAGCGCCTTCAGGTACGCCGCCACCTGGCGGTGCGCCGGGAGGTCCTTGCGGAGGGTGAAGCGGCTAAAGTCAATCTCGGTGACAGGCATGGTGCGATCTCCAAGCTCTGGACTCATGATACTTATGCTCGGCGCGCTATCAACATAACGGTGCTGTGGAAAGAATCCTAACGAGGGCGCACGAAGTAAACGATGCCGGCGCCGCGCTCGAGGAACGTGGTCCAGAGCTGGCGGCGCTTGTAGGTGCGGCGGACGCCGTCGGGCTTCGCCGACGGGTCGTTCACCACGACGTCCCCCTCCGCCGTGAAGCCGACGACCACGATCAAGTGGCCGTCCGACGAGGCGATCGGCGCGCCGTCCAGGTCCCCCCGGTCCCACCGGTGCGAGAGCACGACCGGACGCCCCGCGGCGATCTCCTCCTCGATCTCCTCGAGCCCGCCGAGACGCGCCACGTGGGCCTCGCCCCCCAGCGCCTTGTGGGCGTACGCGGTGTTGAGCGGCCAATTGCCATAGATCTTCTCCGCGTGGTCGTAGACGCCGTCGCACACCTCGCGCGTCGTCTTCCTCACCCCGTGGAACTCGAGGACCATCGAGAGCGACGTGGGGCTGCAGATCGACCCCGGGTCCTTCGCCTCGACGAGCTGCGACCGTCGCGGCACGTCGAGCACCTTCCCCCACGCAATCGATCGCTTCTCGGAGAACGGCCGCTTTTCACCCTTCGTCCACGTCGTGACCGCGACGAGCGTGACGGCCGCGCCCTTCTCCGGCACGACCCGAAACCGGAACGACGCCGCCGGGACCTTGAGGACGAGAGTGTCGACGTCGACCGCGCCGGTCTTCGCGCTGGCCGGCGCGTCCCCCCACTTCCCCATCAGGTGCCACGCGCCTCCGGCCTCGAGCTCGAACGTCGCGGCGCCGCTCGCATTCCACGAGAGGACCGCCCGGTCGAAGGACTGGACTCGATACGCCTCCGACGTGAACTCCTCCGTCGCTCGGCCGCGCCAGAGCGTCGTCTCGCCCGCGCCGCCGGGCGTGGCGCCCTGCGCGCACGAGAGCCCCATCAGGAGGCCCAGCATCCGCAGGTCCACGAAACGCATGCGGAAAGATTATAATACCCCGCATGGCCGAGGTGATCCTTCTTCAGTGCGGGCCCAAGAAGAGGAAGCCCATGGTGCCGGCCCCGGTACTCACGTTCATCGCGAGCCTGGGCATCGAGGGCGATCACCACGCGAAACCCGGCAGCTCCCGACAGGTCCTCCTCATGGCCGGGGAGAACTGCGAGCGCTTCGGCCTCGCCCCCGGCGAGGTCCGCGAGAACATCGTGACCCGCGGGCTCGATCTCCAGGCGCTCGCGCCCGGCACCCGGCTCCTGATCGGGACCACCGCGCTCGAGATCACGCAGGACTGCGAGCCGTGCGGGTTCATCGACACGCTCCGCCCCGGCCTGCGCGCAAAGATGTCCGGCCGTCGCGGGATGCTGGCCCGCGTCGTCCTGTCCGGCGAAATCCGGGTCGGCGACGCCATCGCAACCTGCGAGGCGCCCGCGGGTTGAATCTTTGTACCCCACAGGAGGTTTCCATGATCGCAACGCTGGTGATCGCCGCTCTCGCACTTCAGAACGAGGAGCTGGCCCAGGCCGCAAAGAAAGCCACGGAGATGGAGAGCTACTCCTTTAAAGTCGACGTGAAGGCCGGCAAGGGCAAGAAGGGCGCGCCATCCTACGAGGGCAAGTACCAGAAGGACCAGCCGATCGCGCTCAAGACGGGCACGACCGAGGGCTTCAAGAAGGGGGCCGTGGTCGTCGCCAAGGAGGGCGAGGAGTACAAGAAAGTCGAGAAGCCCAAGAAGGGCGCAAAGAAGGACGCCTCGCCCGCGCTCGCCTTCTATGACGTCAAGCTCCCCCACGAGCTCCTCGAGGGCCTCGAGAAGAGCTTCGAGAAGGTCGAGAAGGCGGCCGAGAAGGACAAGGACTGCACGGTCTGGTCGGGCCCGCTGACGGCGGAGGGATCCCGGGCGGTCGCCTCCACGGGCGCCAAGGGCGAGGCGAAGGCCAACCTGACCTACACGGGGACGGCCAAGGTGTGGATCAACGCGCAGGGCGCGATCGTCCGCTACGAGGCGTCGGTCGACGTGAAGGGCGACAGCGCCAAGGGCGAAATCAACCAGCACGTGACGAAGACGATCGAGATCACCGAGATCGGCTCCACCAAGGTCGAAGTGCCCGAGGCGGCAAAGAAGGCGCTCGAAGGGCAGGCGTAGGAAGCGCCCTACTTCTTCTCGGCGTGCTCCTTGATGTGTTCGAGCAGGTGCTTGGCCTGCTCGAGGATCTCCGATTTCGGATATTTCTCCACCAGGGTCTTGAGCGTCTTCTCCGCCTTGGCGTTGTCGTGCTTCCCCTCGTGGTAGACATTGGCGATCGTGAGGAGCGCGACCGGGGCCCGGTCGCCGTCGGGCCACTTCACGACGACCTCCTCCAGCTTCTTGATCACATCATCCCAGTGCTCCAGGTTGAAGTCGACCATCGCGCGGGCGTAGGCGGCCTTGTCCTTCAGCCCGAGCTTGCCGTCTGAATCGAGCGCGTCCATCCGCTTGGCGATGTCGAGGATGGCCGCGTTGACCTCCTCGTCGCCCTCCGCGTCGTTCAGCAGCGCAAAGACCTTGACGAGCACTTCTCCGTGGGCCTTCGGGTCGGCCGCCTTCGGCGCGGTCCTGAGAAGCGTTTCCGCCGCCTTGCGGGCGAGGCCCAGCTCCTCGTAGAGGCCCGACGCCTCGGTCAGCAGCGCCGCATCATCGGGGGAGGCCTTGAGCTTCGGTTCCAGCGCGAGGATCTTCTTGTGCGTCGCCAGGGCCGTCTCGAGGGTCTGCTTGTACTCCTCGGGCGGCAGGTAGCCGACCATCGTGCTCAGCCGCTCCCCGCCCGGCGAAAGGAGGAACGTGACGGGGATCGGGTGGACCTTGTACTGCTCGGCCAGCTTCTTGTCCGTGTCGGTGCGCAGGTGGATGTTGACGAAGGTCTTATTGGAGAACTCGACGATCGAGGCGTTGGAGAACGTATCCGTCTCCATCTTGTCGCACCAGTGTCAGTTGGGGCCGGAGAAGTGGACGACGACGTACCGGCCGTCCCTCCCCGCCTCCTTGAGCGCGGCGTCGTGGTCCTTCTTCCAGCCGATCTTGGCGGCGTCCTGCCCGAAGG
This sequence comes from Planctomycetota bacterium, assembly GCA_041482015.1. Taxonomy (GTDB): domain Bacteria; phylum Planctomycetota; class MHYJ01; order MHYJ01; family JACPRB01; genus JACQFK01. The sequence continues at coordinate 15,526 of JBGPCZ010000089.1, forward strand.
CCGACGCGGAGACAAGCAGGAGCGCGAGCGCGGTCTTCATGGGTTCCCCTCCGTGTGTCCCGATATACAACGGACGTGCCGGCGGGCCCGGTCCCTCATTCCTCGCGGTCGTACCGGACCTCGACGACCGTGCGGATCCCCCCACGGGCGTTGAACTCGCCCTTCACGGTCATCCAGACCGGGTCGCACGCGCGGGCGAGGTCGCGAAGGATGCGGTTGACCGCGTTCTCATAGAAGATCCCCACGTTCCGGTACGCGGTCATGTACATCTTGAACGACTTCAGCTCGAGGCAGCGGCGGAGCGGCTCGTACTGGATCGTGAGCGTGCCGAAGTCGGGGAGGCCGGTCTTGGGGCAGATCGCGTTGTACTCGGGATCGACGATCGTGATCGTGGACTTCGGGAACTGGCTCTCCCACGTCTCGATGCGGGGGAGCTTCGCGGCCAGGCCCGCCTTCGCGCTCTCCCCGTAGCTCTTAGGCATACTTGAAGGACAGGATCTTGTAGCGGACCTTCCCGCGCGGGGCCTGGACCTCGGCGAGCTCGCCGACCTTCTTCCCGATGAGGGCCTGGCCGAGCGGCGACGTCACGCTCACGGTGTCCACGCCCTCGCGGACCTCGCCCTCGCCCACGAGGAGGAACTCGTCCTTGGCCTTCCGATCGACGTCCTCGACCTTCACCTTGGCGCCGATGGCGACGGTGTCGAGGTTCAGCTTCGAGGCGTCGATGACCTCCGCGAGGGAGACCTTGGTCTCCATTTCCGCGATCATCCGGTCGAGGGTCCAGAGCTCGTTGCGGGCGGCGTCGAACTCGGCGTTCTCCGAGAGGTCGCCCATCTCCCGGGCCTCCTGGAGGGACTTCTGGACGCGGGGCATCTCCACGTACTTCATGTGGTCGAGCTTCTTCTTCGCCTGCTCGAAGCCCTCGCGGGTCATCGGGATCCGTTCCATAGGGCGGATATCCTAGCGGGAGGTCAGGTCGTTCGCAACCGTTCAGACCGCGGACTCGCCCCGCTCGCCGGTGCGGATGCGAATGGCCTCCTCGAGGGAGGAGACGAAAATCTTCCCGTCGCCGATTTCGCCGGTGCGGGCGGCGCGGGTGATCGCGTCGACCACGCTGGCGACGGCAGAGTCCCCGACGACGACCTCGATCTTGACCTTCGGCACGAAGTCGATCGTGTACTCGGCGCCGCGGTACTGCTCCTTGTGGCCCTTCTGGCGGCCGAAGCCGCGGACCTCGCTGACGGTTAGGCCCTGGACGCCGATCTTGGTGAGCGCGGTCTTGACCTCGTCGAGTTTGAACGGCTTGATGATCGCTTCGATCTTCTTCACGGGGGTCCTCGCTTTCGACTGGATTATATGCCGGGGGGAAACGTCCCGTCCACGTGAAACCGCCACGCGGGGAACCGGGTACTGGGGGGGAGGAGGTGACCCATGGCATCCCGGGCGTCGCTCGCATTCGTAATCCTGTCCGGCATCCTGGCGCTGGCGATCGTGGGCCAGGGGATGATGGTCCGAGACACGCGGCGCGAACTCGATGAGATGCGCGAGAAGGTCGAGCGGCTCGAGTCCCGCCAGAAGGAGACGACGGCGCGCTCGGGGACCGCGCTCGACGACGTGCGGGAGCAGATCGCGCGGGTGGAGAGGAAGTCGGCGGAGGCGAAGCCCGTTCCGGCGGCGGCGCCCCCGGCGGGAAGGCCGGGCGCGCTCCCGACTTTCGTCAGCGAAGAGGACATCCAGAAGATCGTCGACGAGAAGGTCGAGGAGAAGCTGCAGGCGAGGGGCGACGCCCGGAAGGGTGCCGGGCCGATCGGCGGGGACCGGAAGATGGCGCTCCACGACATGGCGAAGGAGCTGGCGCTGGACCCGAAGGTCCAGGCGAGGGTCGCGGAGGTCGCCAACACGGCGAAGAAGGAGATCTTCGAGATCATCAAGACGCCGCGGCCGGACGGCACGAACGTGGCCGACGAGCTGATCGACGTGATGCTCAAGGGCGACCCGGCGGCGGCCCAGCAGTTCCTCAAACGTCTCCTGGTGGAGAAGATCCCCGGCACGCAGACGACGTACGTGGCCGGGGTCGGGGCGGTGCAGGACCGGGCGCGGGAGTTCCTGTCGGCGGCGATGGGCCCGGACGCCTATGGACGGTTCGAGCACATGAACCTCAAGCCCGAGAACATCGAGACCGGATTCGACCCGCTGGGCGAGTACTTCAAGCAGCGCGGCGGCAAGTAAGGGGGAAAAAACTGCCTCGCAGTTTTTGGACGGCTCAGGTCACCCGGGCGGGGACCACGACCACCATCTTCCCCGCCCACTGGAGCCGCTTCTGGATGGCCATGGCGGTCTCGTTGTGCAGGATGTTCTGGTACCACTTCTCCTTCTGGAAGAGGACCTTCCCCGCGAAGAACGTGACCTGCGGGAATTCCTTCGCCACCTCGAGGCAGAGCTTTTCCGCCTCCCCCACCGCGTCCGTGCCGATCGACATGCGGGAGGTCGCCGGCACGCCCTGGCTCCGGGCGAAGGCCACGTACTTCTTCAGGTTCGCCGCCACGTCCGCCTTCAAGGTCTCCATGGTGCCTTCGCCTTTGAACTGCTGCGAATCGATGACTCCCACGGAGACGAAGACCACCCCTTTGAAGTGGGTCGGGAATCCCCTGAAAATGCTCATGAACGTGTGGAGGCCGAGCCCTCCGTAACCGGCGACCAGGACGGCCCCCACCGGCTTCAGGGGATCGGGGTCGGCCAGCGTGCCGCCCTGGAGGACCGGCGTGTCCGTCAGCTGCTGGTAGAGTTTCGTCAACTTGCCCGTCACCGTTTCGTAGTGCCAGCGGATGACGAAACAGAGGGTCACGACGATGCCCGTCACCAGGAGCGTGATCCATCCCCCGAGCCTGAACTTCTCGATCACCGTGATCGCCAGGATCGTGACGCACAGGAGAAAGCTGACCAGGAAGAGGGCCATCCTCCCGGGCCAGAAGCGCTGCTGCATCCGGGTCTGCCAGGTGTGGCGGAGCATCGCCAACATCGAGAGCGAGAACGTGAGGAAGACGTTGATCGAATACATCACGACGATCTCGTCCACGCTTCCCTTCGTGTAGAGGAGCGCCGCGAGCCCCGCCAGGCCCATGAGCACGATCCCGTTCTGCGTCGTCAGGCGATCCGAGAAGGCCGCGAACCGCCGGGGCATCCAGGAATCGACGGCCATGTTGGCGAGGACGCGCGGGCCGTCCACGAACCCCGCCTGCGCGGCCACGACGAGGAGCGCGCCCTCCGAGACGAGCGTCAGCCAGAGGAAGACCTTTCCGAGCGGCACGACCTGGATGAACCGTTCCGTGAGCACGGCGTTCATCGTCTTCCCCTCGACGGGCGTGACGTGCCAGAGGAGGTAGCAGAAGAGAAGCCCCGAGGCGGTGAAGGCGAGAGACGTCCCCATGTAGAGCATCGTCCGCTTCGCCGTCCGGACGCGCGGCTCGCGCATGATCGCGAGTCCATTTGAGACCGCCTCGATCCCGGTGTACGTTCCGCCGCCGAGCGAGAAGGCGCGGACGAAGAGAAGCGCCAGCCCTCCGAGTCCGAGCGCCGACCTTCCGCCCGAGAAGCCGGTCCGCGCCGCGTGCATCGTCTCGGGGAATTGCCCGGCGTGGGCGATGATCCCGCCCCCGATCAGGATCACGTGCGTCGCGACGAAGATGAGGAAGATCGGCGTCAGCGCGATCACCGACTCCTTCACGCCGCGCAGATTCAGGACCAGGAGGATGACGACGAATCCCACCTCCGCGGAAAGTTTCCAGCGATGGAGATGCGCGGGCACCAGGCTGAAGAGGGCGTCCCCCGCCGCGGCGATCGAAACCGTGATCGTGAGCACGTAGTCGACGAGGAGCGCGCTGCCGGAGACGACGCCCGTCCGCTTTCCGAGGAGCTTCGTGGCGACGACGTATCCGCCGCCGCCGTGCGGGAACTGTTCGATGATCCGGCTGTACCCGGCGGAGATGATGAGGACCGTCATGGCCATCAGCGCGGCCAGGCCGATCGCCAGGTAACTGTGATCCCCCAGCTGCTTGAAGGCCTCTTCCGGACCGTACGCGGAGGACGAGAGGCCGTCCGCGCCGAGCCCGACCCACGCGAGGAACGCGATGAGCGAGATGTGGTGGTAGAGCGACCGGTCCTGGAGATCCCGGGGCGGCCCGATGAAGAAGTACCGGAGGCGGGTCTTCCAACTCAACCGCGGTGAAGTGGGAGCCGGTTCGGATGCGGGTCGGCCAGTGTCCATGTTTTGCAGCTTCTCCATGATCCCTTCTTCAGGCCTTCGAGTCCGCCCGGCGCGGGGGCGGATCCGACGAGAGCGTCCCCCGGGAAAGTCGGTCGATCCATTCGTCAAACCGGGAGGCGAAGTTCCGATCTCCCGCGTCAACTGCCGTTTCGATGAAGGGAATCCCGTCTCGCACGAACTGCCGGCGCACCTGTTCGGCGAGTTCCCGACCGGTGGTCCAGGTCAGCGGCTCGTTCGCGGACCTGAAGGCCCGCGCCAGGAAGAAACACGGACGGGGATTCGTCCTCAGGATCTCATGGCAGACTCCCGCCAGGTCGGCCAGGCCAACGGCACACCGGCCCTCCGCATGCACCCCCAGCAGACGGGTGATGGCGAGATAGTCGTCCAGTGAATGCAGTCCACGGCGCCGGAGCCGCTCGGTCCCCTCGGAACCAGGAGTCTCATCCTCCGAAGGCGTGAGAATTGAGAGAAAGAGGATGTTCCTGTAATAACCGGCGAATGTCTCGGCGAGATCCTGGAGCATCGCGAGCCCCGCCTTCGTGTAGCCACGCACGAGCAGAACGGCGGTAGGTCCCTCCCTGTAAGGAAGCGATGCAGGATCGCCGTACGACCGCGGAGGAGGGGGCGGGGGCATCCCGAGTTCGTGGTCCTTCGCAAGGGCCCGAACCCTGGAACGCCGGGTGAGGAGGACTGCCACCATCGCACAGGTCAGGACGACCAGCAGTATCAGGTTTTCCATAGTGCCCTGGACCCCGACAAACCGAAGTTAGGGGTCAGGCAGGCAGCACTATCCAACCAATTGCGATGTCAGGGCCGCATCAAGAAGGGTGGGCTGACGGTAAAGGAAGCATAAGGGTGAACAACGGAGGCATTCATTGCAGAATGCAATGCCAAAGTAGCGCCGCCTTGCAATTGCCAGTACTGCTGCGGAAGAACCCTTGATTCCTGCAGAATTACCGCTCCTTACCCATGCTCCAGTGGCAGGTCAGTTGCATTTACTCCGCTAGAACACCGCCGGGACAAGCGCGACGGCGGCGAAAGGAGTGGACGATGACGGATCTGCTGTTCATCGGCATCATGGCGGGCGCCTTTCTCGCCTGCGCCCTGTTCATCCCCTTGCTCAAAAGGAAGTGAAGCGTGTTCGAAATGATCGTCGGCGCGATCGCCGTGGGGCTGCTGATCTATCTTCTCGCGGCGATGTTCAGGCCCGAGAAGTTCTGAGGATCTTATGACACTGTACGGATGGATCGAGCTGGCGTTTTTCAGCGTCCTCCTGTTCCTTCTCACCAAGCCGACGGGGCTCTACCTGGTGAGGGTCCTGGACGCGGAAGGAAAGACGATCCTGGATCCGGTGCTCAAACCGCTGGAGCGGGTGCTCTACCGTCTTTTCCGCGTGGACCCCAAGCAGGAGCAGGACTGGAAGGCCTATACCTTCAGCATGCTGGTCTTCAGCTTCGTCTCGTGTCTCTTCACCTATGCGATCCTGAGGCTCCAGGGATCCCTGCCTCTCAACCCCCAGAAGATGGGAGCCGTCGATCCGCACCTCGCGTTCAACACCGCGGTCAGTTTCACCACGAACACCAACTGGCAGAGCTACGCCGGCGAGTCCACCATGTCCTATCTCTCGCAAATGGTGGCGCTGGCCCTCCATAACTTTCTTTCGGCGGCGGTCGGGATCGCGGTGGCGGCGGCCCTTGTCCGGGGCATCGCCCGCCACTCGGCCACGACGATCGGGAACTTCTGGGTCGACCTGGTGAGGATCCAGCTCTACGTGCTCCTTCCGATCTGCCTGGTCTACGGGGTCTTCCTCATCTCCCAGGGGATGATCCAGAACTTCAAGCCCTATGAGACGGCGCAGCTCAAGGACCCCTTCACGATCCAGATCCCAAAGACGAACGACAAGGGCGAGGAGCTCAAGGACGCCCAGGGCAAGACCGTAATGGAGGACAAGAAAGTCGACACCCAGACGATCGTCCAGGGACCGATGGCTTCCCAGGTTGCGATCAAGATGCTGGGAACGAACGGGGGCGGCTACGTCAACGCCAACGCGGCCCACCCCTATGAGAACCCGACCCCTCTCTCGAACTTCGTCCAGCTGCTGTCGATCTTCGTCCTGGGGGCGGGACTGGTCTACTACTTTGGGCACAGCGTCCGGAGCCCCGCCCACGGATGGGCCGTCTGGGCGGTGATGTACCTCCTGTTCCTGGCCGGAGTCCTCGTGGCCTGGAATGCGGAAGCCCAGGGAAATCCAAGGCTGCACGCGCTGGGAGTCGAGGCGTCGGCCGGGAACATGGAAGGCAAGGAGGTCCGGTTCGGAACGTTCGAGTCCGCTCTCTTCGCGACCATCACGACGGATGCCAGCTGCGGCGCCGTGAACGCGATGCACGATTCGTTCACGCCCCTGGGCGGTCTCGTGCCCCTGATCAACATGCATCTCGGGGAGGTCATCTACGGCGGCGTCGGGGCGGGCCTCTACGGCATGATCGTCTTCATCATCGTGGCGGTCTTCCTCTTCGGCCTCATGGCCGGGCGGACCCCCGAGTACCTGGGCAAGAAGATCGAGGCCTACGAGGTGAAGGTCAGCGCCCTGGCCATCCTCGTGGTCCCCATCTTCGTCATGGGGTTCACCGCGTGGGCCGCCGCCTCCGAATGGGGGAAGGCCGGGCTCAACAACAGCGGGCCGCACGGCTTGAGCGAGATGCTCTACGCCTACTCTTCGGCCGGGGCGAACAACGGAAGCGCCTTCGCGGGGCTGACGACGAACGTCCCGCTTTACAACACCACGATGGGATTGACCATGATCTTCGGCCGATTCCTCATCATCGTGCCCGCGCTGGCCCTGGCCGGGAGCCTGGCCGCCAAGAAGATCTCCCCCTCGAGCGCGGGGACGTTCCCGGTCACCGGCGGGACGTTCGTGGTCATCCTGGCGGGGACCATCATCATCGTGGGCGCGCTCACGTTTTTCCCGGTCTGGGCCCTGGGCCCGATCGTCGAGCATTTCCAGATGTACGGATCCACCAAGGTTTACTGAAGAGGCGGATGTCCATGGCGACCAAGAAGCGTTCCGTCCTGGATCCAGAGATCCTTCTCCCCGCGATCGGGGATTCGTTCCGGAAGCTCAACCCGCTGGCCCTGATGAAGAATCCCGTGATGTTCGTCACGGCCGTCGGCGCAGCGGTGACGACGGCGGCGATCTTCTTCCGCTCCCAGGACGAGCCGGCCGGCTTCGTCGTCCAGATCGCGCTCTGGCTCTGGTTCACCGTGCTCTTCGCCAACTTCGCGGAGGCCGTGGCCGAGGGCCGCGGCAAAGCCCAGGCCAAGTCGCTGCGCAGGAGCCGCCAGCAGACGCTGGCGCACCGCCTGGATCCCCAGGGCAACCTCGTCCAGGTGCCCGCCGAGAGCCTCCGAAAGGGGGACTTGGTGGTCGTGAACGCCGGCGAGGCCATCCCCGCGGACGGTGAGATCATGGAAGGCGCGGCCACGGTCGATGAAAGCGCGATCACCGGGGAGTCGGCCCCCGTCATCCGCGAGGCCGGCGGCGACCGGAGCGGCGTGACCGGCGGGACCACCGTCCTTACCGACCAGCTCCGGATCCGGGTGACCATCAACCCGGGCGAAAGCTTCATGGACCGCATGATCAAGCTCGTCGAAGGCGCGGAACGCCAGAAGACCCCGAACGAAATCTCGCTCAACATCTTGCTGGCGGCGCTGACGTTCATCTTCCTCGGGGTGATCATCGCGCTCAAATTCTTCGGAGTCTATTCGGGCCTGTCCATCTCGGTGACGGTGCTCGTGGCCCTCCTGGTCTGCCTGATCCCGACGACGATCGGCGGGCTTCTCTCCGCGATCGGGATCGCCGGGATGGACCGGCTCCTCCAGGCCAACGTGCTGGCCATGAGCGGACGGGCGGTCGAGGCGGCGGGGGACGTCAACGTCCTCCTGCTCGACAAGACCGGCACGATCACCATGGGCAACCGGCAGGCCGTCGAGTTCGTGCCCGCCGATGGAGTGAAGGCGGAGACGCTGGCGGATGCGGCACAGCTCTCCTCCCTGGCGGACGAGACGCCGGAGGGCCGGAGCATCGTCGTCCTGGCGAAGAACAAGTACGGGATCCGCGGCCGGACGCTCCGGGAGCACGGCGGCGCGACCTTCCACAAGTTCACCGCCCATACGCGGATGAGCGGCGTGGACATCGACGGACGCCAGGTCCGAAAGGGAGCCGCCGATGCCATCCGCCAGTTCCTCGGCGGCACGCTCCCCCAGGACGTGAACCAGCAGGTCGAGAGGATCGCCAGGAGCGGAGGGACTCCGCTCGTCGTTGCGGAGACCGGGCACGCCCTGGGGGTGATCCATCTGAAGGACATCGTCAAGGAGGGCCTGCGCGACCGGTTCGCCCGGTTCCGGGCGATGGGCATCCGGACGTTCATGATCACGGGCGACAACAAGCTGACCGCCACGGCGATCGCGGGCGAGGCGGGCGTGGACGACTTCCTCTCCGAGGCCAAGCCGGAGGACAAGCTGGCGCTCATCCGGAAGGAGCAGTCCGGGGGGCAGCTCGTCGCCATGACGGGGGACGGCACGAACGACGCGCCGGCGCTGGCGCAGGCCGACGTGGGCGTCGCCATGAACACGGGGACGCAGGCGGCCAAGGA
>JBGPCZ010000090.1:0-24169 GCA_041482015.1 Planctomycetota bacterium
GCGAGCGCAACGGTCGCGCCGTGGGCGTCGACTGGCAATTCACCGCTCCGGACGCGCGGATCAAGCTGAAGCATCTTTACCCACAGATTCGTGGCTGACGCAACACTAGCCTTTTAGGTGATCCCATGAAACGGTCCCTCGTGCTCGTCCTGTGGCTCGCGTCGTGCGCGTCTCCCGTCGCGAAGATGGACGCGACGATGCCCGTCCCCGCGGAGGTCCCCCAGGACGGGAAGCTCCGGATCATCGTCTTCGGCGCCCACCCCGACGACTGCGAGTGGAGCGCGGGCGGCACGGGCGCCAAGTGGGTGGCCCAGGGCCACCACGTCAAGTTCGTCTCGTGCACGAACGGCGACATCGGCCACTGGGGCATGGCGGGCGGACCGCTCGCCAAGCGCCGGGCCGCCGAGGTCCAGGCCTGCGCGAAGATCTTCGGGACGACCTCGCAGGTGCTCGACATCCACGACGGGGAGCTCATGGTCACGATGGACAACCGCCGCACGATTTGCCGGCAGATCCGGGAGTGGCGGGCCGACATCGTCATCAGCCACCGGCCCAATGACTACCACCCGGACCATCGGTACGTCGGAGTGCTCGTGATGGACGCGGCATACATGGTGACCGTGCCGTACTTCTGCCCCGACACCCCGTACCTGACGAAGAACCCGGTCTTCCTCTTCTCGGAGGACGAGTTCCAGCGGCCCAACCCGTTCACGGCCGACGTCGCCGTGGCGATCGACGACGTGATCGAGAAGAAGCTGGCGGCGATGGAGGCCCTCGAGTCGCAGTTCTACGAGGGCGGCTGCAACGGCGGGGCGCACCTCGTGCCCGATCCGAAGGACGCGAAGGCGGTGGCCGCGCGGAAGAAGCAGGTCCGGGAGGAGTTCATCGGCTACTTCTCGGCCCCGTCCGACCGGTTCCGCGGGTCGCTGGAGAAATACTACGGCAAGGAGAAGGCCGCGGCGGTGAAGTTCGCCGAGGGCTTCGAAGTCTGCGAGTACGGCCGGCGCCCGAACGCCGAGGAGATCCGCAAGCTCTTCCCCTTCTAACGGTCAACGAAAGTGCGGCGCACTTTCGTCAATCGTTAACAGTTGCACCTCCGGGCGGGGGCCGCGGGCACCGTATATATAGAAGAAACTCAAAGGAGCGAGCCCATGGCCTTCACCCTTCGATCCCTCGGTCTGCTTCTCCTGGCGGCCTCGGCCGTCGGCGCCCAGCAGAGCCCGACCCTGGCCCGGAACGAACAAGTCGCGGTCGTCTGCCACGTCAAGGTCCTGTCCGACAAGGTCCCGGACATGACCAGCCTGGAGACGTGGAAGAAGGCCTATATCAAGGATGGCATGACCGACGAGCAGAAGGCGATGGCCGTCTGGAAGACCGTCCGCACCTACCAGCACCAGGAGGCGCCCCCCAATGAGTACCTCCAGGCCGAGGACGCCGTCATGGACGCGATCAAGCTCTTCAACGTCTACGGCTACTCGCTCTGCAGCGTCGCGTCGTGCGAGGTCGAGTCCCTCGCCCGCTACGCCGGACTCCAGGCGCGCGGCCGCATCATCAACTCCCACAGCGTCCCTGAAGTGTTCTATGACGGGGCCTGGCACCTCCTCGACAGCTCCCTCATGTGCTACTTCCCGAAGGCCGACGGCAAGGCTGCCAGCGTCGACGAGATGATGGCCGGCATCAAGGAGTGGTACGAGAAGAACCCGGGCTTCAAGAAGAACAACGAGAAGCTCCTCCAGTTCATGCGCGGAGGCGGCTGGCGGAAGGGCCCGGAGGTCCTGAGCCGCTGCCCGAGCTACGACGACAACGGCTGGTTCGAGGCCGCCACCCACGGCTGGTACTCGACGATGCAGGAGTACGACGGCTCCGCGAACGGCATTTATGAGTACGGCTACTCCCAGGGCTACCAGGTCAACATCCAGCTCCGCCCCGGCGAGCGCCTGACCCGCAACTGGGGCCACAAGAACCTGCACATCAACATGAAGGGCGGCGGCGGGGAGCCCGGCTGCATGAAGATGGAGACGGGCAAGGACTCGCTCCGCTACACGCCGAAGGACGGCGACCTCGCCCCGGGCCGCGTCGGCAACGGCACCCTCGAGTACGACGTCCCGGCCGCGCTCCTGAAAGACGCCGCGAAGAGCGGCGCCTTCACCGTCCGCATGCCCTCGAGCTACGTCTACCTGTCGGGAAAGGCGACGTTCAAGTCCTCGGGGTCCGTCACGGCGACGCTCTCCGACAACAACGGCCTCGACTGGAAGGACGTGCCCGTCTCGGGCTCCGAGATCGACCTCACGCCCTTCGTCTTCAACCGCTACGACTACCGCCTGACCCTCAAGGGGGCGGTCGACTCGCTCCGCATTGTCCACGACATCCAGCACTCGCAGCGGCCGCTCCCGGCGCTCGACGCCGGGAAGAACGCGATCAGCTTCTCCGCTGGCCCGGCCGAGGGGACGGTGACCGTCGAGGCCTCGACCAACGCGGCCAACAAGGGGAAGCAGCTCGTCTACACCGACTTCCACCCGACCGTCACCGGCATGGAGAACGGTCTCTGGGTCGGCGGGAGCGGCAAGGGTGAGGTCACATTCCCGATCGCGACCCCGGGCGACATGGTTCGCGTCCGGTTCGGCACCATGTACCGCGCGCGCGACGCGAAGGATGGGATCGACTACCTGGTCTCCTTCGACGGCGGCAAGACATGGAAGACGGCCGGCCGCGCCGCGGGTCCGGTCCAGGGCAACTGCGTCTACGTCACGTTCTCCGACGTGCCCGCGGGCACGAAGGAGGCGCTCGTCCGCTTCGCCGGCACCAGCCGGAACGCGACGGGCGTCCAGGACTTCCGGATCGACGCCGACTACAGGGAGCCGCAGGGTGGCTTCCGCCCCGTGAAGGTCACGTACACGTGGGAGGAGGAAGGGAAGGCGAAGCAAGACGTCCACGTTGCGAAGAAGCCCGACGAGACGTACACGATCACCTGTGCCGCGAAGCCCGTCATGAAGTCGATCGTGCTTGAGCTGGCGGAGTGATCGCCCTTCTTCTCGCCCTGCAGGCGGCGTCCGCCCCGGAGGAGCCCGTCCTCGAACCCTCCACGCTCCACTGCCTCGCCGCGTACTGGATCGTCCGCGGCGACGCGAACCAGAACGCGACGGTCGACGTCGCGGTCCGCACGGCCGGCGGGGAGTGGAGGAAGGCCGCGCCCCTCTGGCGCGTCGAGCGCGGGGCCTCGCACCTCAAGCTCCCCGACGACGCGTGGCTCTTCGCCGGGAGCGTCGTCGATCTCCAGCCCGACACTCCTTATGAACTCAAGCTCACGCTCGCCGACCCGGACGGCGGCGGCGTCGAGAAGGTGCTCCCGACGCGGACGATCGCCGAGCCCGTCGCGCCCAAGGACCTGGTCGAGGTCCACGTCCGGCCGGGGAAGGATGCGCTCCGGCTGGCGCAACGCGACGCCGGGCCCGGCACGCTCTTCCTCATCCACGCCGGCGTCTACGAGGGGACGTTCGACGTCCACAAGGGCGGCGAGCCCGGGAAGCCGGTGATCTTCCGCGCCGCGGGCGACGGCGAGGCCGTGATCGAAGGGCAGGGGAAGAGCAACGCGATCAGCGCCGCGAACCTGCACGACGTCTGGTTCGAGGGGCTGACCGTGCGCAACGGGCTCAAAGGGCTGACCGCGAGCAACTCCAGCCGCATCGTCGTGCGTCGGTGCCGCTTCCACGCCGTGACCTACGGCTACGTCTCCACGGTCAACGCGAAAGGCGACGTCGAGGGCTGCTTCATCTCGGACAACGTCTTCGAGGGGCCCTGCACCTGGCCGCGCACGAAGGGCATCGAGGACGCGCGCGCGATCCAGATCACGGGAACGGGCCACGTCGTCTGCTACAACCGGATCTCCGGCTTCGCCGACGCGATCGACACGATGCCCTCGGTCCGCTGCTCCGCCATCGACTTCCACAACAACGAAATCAGCGAGATGACCGACGACGGGATCGAGATGGACTACTCGGACCGCAACACCCGGTGCTACCGGAACCGCTTCACGAACGTCTTCCAGGGGATCTCCGAGCAGCCGATCCACGGCGGGCCGACGTACGTCTACCGGAACGTCCTCTACAACGTCTGCCGGGAGCCGTTCAAGCTGCACAACTCGCCGTCGGGGGTTCTGCTCTACCACAACACGATCGTCAAGAAGGGCGTGCCCTTTTTCCTCTCGACGACCGACCCCGTCCACCGGGTCGTCACGCGCAACAACCTGTTTATCGGGTCCGCCGACACCTACGTGATCCAGAACGAGGCGCCGATGGTCGACTGCGACTTCGACGTCGACGGTTTCGCAGGCGGGCCGTCGAAGCTGTTCATGAAGTGGAACAACGCGCGCTACGCGACGGTCGAGGACGTCCGCGCGAAGGCGCCCGCGTATCGCCGGCTGGTCTGGATCGACGCCGCGGGCGTGACGATCCCGGAGGACGAGAAGCGCGCCGCGGCGGTGGGCTTCGATCCGCGGCTCAAGCTGGGGATCGACGCGGGCGAGATCCTTCCGGGGTTCAACGACGGCTTCGCGGGGAAGGCGCCCGACCTGGGCGCGATCGAGGCGGGAGCCGAGGTCCCGCACTACGGGCCGCGGCCCCTGAAGTGACCCCGCTTACTTGTAGTGAGCGAGCCGCGCCACAAGGCGAGTCGAACTATTTCGGGACGGGCGGCCGCTTCGCGACGTCGTCCCCGAAATCCACGAGCGACAGGGACGCGTCGCCCAGGTCCAGCTTGATGAGGCCCGCGGGGACTTGCGCGCAGTACCAGAGCTTGAAGCGGGCGCCACCCCGCGAGCCCTCCACGACGAGGCAGTCGAACGAGCGGCCGCCGACGCGGACCGTGTGGTCCCAGAGGCGGTCGGCGATCATCGTCACGCCCCCGGCCTCCTCTTTCAGCACCGCGCCGGCGTTCTTTCCATCGACCAGCACCCAGCGTTTCACGGGCGGGATCTCCTGCTCACGGACCTGGCAGAGGTACTTCTTTCCCTCGATCGTGATCGACTCTTCGCCCTTGACCCAGAAGGGGGCGAGGTCGGTCTTCATGTCGCCCCCCGGGGTCGAGAGCGTGTAGGAGACGTCATCCTTCGCCTTCAGGACGAGGTCGGTGTAGGACTCGTCGCCGCCCTTCACCGACTTCACGCGGTACCACGATCCGGGGTTCGCCACCTCCCAGGGATTGACCACCAGGCCGGGGGGCTTGGGCCGGGGGGGAGGCTCCACCTTCTTCGGAGGAATCTTCCTCGGGGTCGGCACGACTTTCACGGGGTCGGTCTTGACGGGATCCGTCTTCACGGGGTCGGTTTTCACCGGATCGACCTTGACCGGATCCGTCTTCTTGGGATCGGTCTTGGCGATCGCCGGGTCCGTCTTGGGATTCAAATTCGGATTCGGATTGGGGTTGGGATTGACCGGGGGGTGCTCGGAGGTGTTGAGGAGGTAGAAGCCGCCGGCGCCCAGCCCGGCGATGATGACGATCGCGGCGACGATCTTGAGCCCCGAGCCCGAGCCCGAGGAGGACCGCCGGGTGGCGACCGGGGCAGGGGCCGGCGCCGCAACCCGCGGCGCGGCCGTCACCGAGAGCGGCGCGGGAGGCACCTTCTTCGACGCGCACTCCGCGCAGAAGGTGCCGTTGTCGGCCTCGACGACGCACATCGCGCACAACGTCCGGTCGCACGCCTCGCAGGTGGCCACGGCCTGGGTGTCCTGGTGGAGACCGCAGACGGAGCCGATCATCCGCCACTTGGTGCCCGGGGTCACGAGCGGCTCGAACTCCGCCTGCTCGGTGGAGGGGGGCGGGGTCATCTCCGCCGCCGCGGGGGTCGCGGAGGCGGGTTCGGGGTCGAAGATGGAGCCCGTCGACTGGGCGGAGGGAGCGGTGGTGGCCGGTACGGGCGTCGCGCCCGGGTCGACCCAGTCGGAGACCTCGCGGAACACCGAGATGCACTTCGGGGAGCAGAAGGTGCCTTCCTTCTCATCGCACACGCACATGAGGCAGATGGACTTCTCGCAGGCCTTGCACGTGGCGAGGGCCAGCGACTCAGGATGGTTGGTGCAGTTCTTCTCCATTCGCTCTCCCGATAACCGGACTTCAGGAGTATATAACACACCGGCCCGGAATGGTATTGCGCCTTTGCGCAAAGGGCGGGGGCTACAGGACCCGCTCGACCCTCTTGAGGAATTCCCCCTCGGTCTGCACGTCCATGAGCGCGTCGGAGCGGATCGTGTATCCGAACTCGCGCGCGATGGCCTCGTACCGCGGGAGTCGCGAGGCGTATAGGCGGGGGAAGATCCAGCGGACGAAATCGTCGGGCTCGACCTGCGAGACCTTGCGTAGCCGCCTCTCCCGGAGGTAGACCCCGAGTTCGGCGTCGAGGAATTCCTCGCGGTAGAGGAGCGGTTTCGGATCCTCCTTGGCGCGGCGGCGGAGGTCGCGCTCGTTCTTCGCGCTGGCTTCGATGTAGAGGATGAGCGTGTGGCCGGCCAGGACGCGGAGGACGTCCGGGTCTTCGAGCTCGCAGAGGCTGCCCGCGGCATCGTTCACGAAGTGGCGGTAGCCGTAGATCTCGTGCGCCTTCCGGATGAACTCGGGGACGTCCTTCATCGCGGCGACCTCGGCGTCGTGGTACATCACCTGCCGCCTTTTGAATTCGGCGAGGTCGAGGCCGCCGTGCGCGGGGTTGCCAAGCTTGCCTAGGAAGCCGAGGACCGGACGGAGGTTGTCGACGGTGATGTTGCTCGCGATGTAGATGGAGTCCGAGCGGAGGAGGTCGCGCAGGAACGGCACCTGCATGGCCTGGCTCTTGATCTGGTCGAGGATCGGCTCGCCCAGGGAGCGCGTCCCGATCCGGTAGTCGGCGGAGTAGTGGAACCAGTTGTGCTGGCGGAGGCGGGTGGAGAGGTGGGTCTTTCCGACGCCGGACATCCCCACGAGCGTGATCGACTTGCTCTTCCACGCGCGGAATTCGCGTGCGGTCATCTTCATGATCGCGCACCATGGTACCCGTGGGGGCGTTCTTGTCAAAGGGAGGATGCGCGATGAGGCGGCGGGCGGCGGTCGTGCTGATCCTTGCGGGGTGCGCCTCCTCCGGACAGAATGGCGGCATGGCGTGGTTCTCGCAGTGGCCGGCGGAGGGCCCGGGCGGGCTCGATCCCAGGGTCCGCTCGATGCTCGACGCGGCCGGTCCGGTCGCGGAGTTCCGCACGAAGCCGCTCGGAGAGCTCCGCGCGTTCTTCGGGGAGCAGACCGCGAAGATGCCTAAGCTCCGCGAGCCGGTCGCGAAGATCGAGGACCGGACGATCTCGGGCGGCGTTCCGGTCCGCGTCTACATACCCGAGGGGAAGGGGCCTTTCCCGGCGCTTCTGTATTTTCACGGCGGCGGC
The DNA here is from genome assembly GCA_041482015.1 of Planctomycetota bacterium. Lineage (GTDB taxonomy): Bacteria > Planctomycetota > MHYJ01 > MHYJ01 > JACPRB01 > JACQFK01. Next base: position 7,401 of record JBGPCZ010000090.1, read on the forward strand.
TGGGTGCTGGGCGACCTCGAGAGCCACGACGACGTCTGCCGCTCGCTCGCGAAGCGCGCGGCGGCGGTGGTCGTCTCGGTCCATTACCGGCTGGCGCCCGAGACGCGGTTCCCCGGGCCGATCGACGACGGGACGGCCGTGCTCCGGTGGGTCGCCGACCATGCGAGGGAGCTGGAGGTCGACGCGTCGAGGATCGCGGTCGGCGGCGACAGCGCCGGCGGCCAGATCGCGGCGGCGCTCGCGATGCGCGAGCGGGAGCGCGTGCGGTTCCAGCTCCTGATCTACCCGGCGACCGACGCGTCGTTGGAGACGGCCTCCTGCCGCGAGTTTGCGTCGGGGTTCGGCCTCACGCGCGCGAACATGATCTGGTTCTGGGAGAGCTATCTCGCGCGGCCGCTCGACGCGTCCGACCCGCTCGCCTCGCCGCTCCGCGCGAAGGACCTCCGCGGCCTGCCGCCCGCGTTCGTCGCGACGGCGGAGTTCGACGTCCTGCGCGACGAGGGCGAGGCCTACGCGAAGCGGCTCCACGAAGCGGGCGTGCCGGTGCGGTGCGTCCGCTATCGCAACCTGAACCACGGCTTCGTCCGCATGGGCGCGGTCTACCCCCAGGCCGACCGCGCGCTCACCGACCTCGCCTCCGCGCTCCGCGACGGCCTTCGTTGAACATCGGGCCCGCTCTGCGGCGTAAGAGGAGTGATGGTGCAGGGCAAGCTCCTCGACGACGGCGCGCTGGTTTCGCGCTGCCTCTCGTGGGACCACGGCGCGTGGGAGACGTTCCTCGCGCGGCACGGCGGGTTCGTCCGGGCGGAGGCGCGGCGGCAGCTCCTGCGGTACGTGGGACGGGCGGAGACGGCGGACGTAGAGGATGCCTGCCAGGAGGTCCTCGCGCTGCTCATGAAGGACGGGGCGCGGACGCTCCGCCAGTTCCGCCGGGAATCGTCGCTTCCCACGTGGCTCGCCCATGTCGTCCGGAGCGTCTGCCGGCAGATCTCGCGGCACGAGCGGGCGGCCGGGTTCGCGCCGCGCGAGATCGTCTACCTTCCGCCTTCTGAAGAGGACCTTCCCACCGAGGGGCTCGCCGAGGCGCTCTCCCGTCTGCCCGCCCGGGACCAGCGGCTCCTCCGGCTCTTCTTCACCGAGGGGAGGAAGTACCGCGAGATCTCGGCCGACTTGGGGATCTCGATCAACTCGGTGGGCCCTCTCCTCGCCCGGGCCGTCGCCGCCGCACGCCGCTCCCTCGGTCGCTAGCTCGCTTTTTCTGTACGAACCGGCTCCTTCCCATCTCTATCCCCTCGGATGAATTGCCCTGATGCCGAGGCGTGGCTGGCCTTCTATGGCGGCGAGACGGACGAGGCCGCCACGGAGCGGATGGCCGGCCACCTCCAGGAGTGCCTCCCCTGCCAGGAGGAATTCGACCGCCTCTCGCGCTTTGGGGCGGGACTGCGGGGCGCCCTCCGGGTTCCGGCCGTGAAGCCCCGTGCGATCCGGCGCCGCCTCATCCGGCCCCGGTCCTCGTCGTGGCTTCCGCTCGCCGTCGCCGCGGGACTTGCCGTTGCAGCCCTGGGACTGCTGTTCACGAAGCCGTCCCGCCCGCCGGAAGAAATCCCCGTCGCCCACACCTCCGACATTCCCGAAGTGCAGACGATCGAGACGCCCCCCGCGCCGGTTCCCCCTACAGTCCAGAAGGAGCCACCGTCCGCGGAATTCGAGCGGCCCGCTCCCGTTCCTCCGACGCTCAAGCCGGAGGAGCCGGCTCCGGTTGAACCCGCGCCGCTCCCTCCCGCTCCCACCGAGCCCGGCACGACTCGGGCCGCCGCGACCGCGGTCGCGATCGCAACCCTCGAGCGAATCGGAGGCTCGCAACCCCTGCTCGAGGGGCAGGGCGCGAACGGCCGCGCCGTCGTGAAGTTTCACGACGGAACGCGCATGGACCTGGGAGAGAAGACGGTCATCGCGCGGATCTCCGATCGCGCCGGCGCAGGCGGGGTCGGGAATTGGGTGGAGCTGACGCAAGGGACCGTGACGATCGAGGCCCCCCACCAGCCGGCCGATCGCGCGATGACGGTCGCGACTCCGCACGGCGAGGCTCGAATCGTCGGAACGACGCTGCGGCTCGCGGTCGAGAAGGAATCGACGCGGCTCGAGGTCGTCGAGGGCAGGGTGCGGCTCACGCGCCCGGGCGGGGGCTCCGCCGACGTCATCGGCGGACATTTCGCCGTTGCGGCCGAGGGCGTCGAGCTCGCGGCCCGGCCGCTTCCGAAGATGGTGGCCGAGACGCCCATCCGGTTCACCTTCGAGGACGGCCGGATGCCCAAGGGCCTCGAGGCGGGCTCCGTGGAGCGCGGCCCCGAGCGCGCGGGCAGCCGCTACTGCGTCGCCGGCGCGATGCTGCCCGGCGCGACGAGCGGCGGCCACGTGAAGCTCAGCGCCGACGACGCCAAGGGGCTCTTCGCCTACTCCGACGACCTCGTCCTCAGCTTCGACTACTGGGCGGACGACTCGGTCCGCACGCTCGATCTCCACATGTGGAGCCGCGTGCAGCAGACGACGTTCGGCATGACCGTCTGGAACACGCCGCGCGAGCAGTGGACCCACCAGGTCATCCCGCTGACCGACTTCGTGCGGACGGAGCCCGACCGCCTGCTTCATATGAAGCCCGGCGAGGCCGTCCCCAACCTCTGGATCCAGGCGGGCCAGGTCGGCGGGAAGCTCTACCTCGACAATCTCGAGATCGTCCGCCTGCGCCCGTCCCCGCCAAGGAAGAAGCCATGACGCTGATCGCGTTCGTCCTTCTCCTTCAGGCCGAGCCCCTGGAACCGATCCGGAAGGTCGAGGTCGGAAAGAACCGCGAGATTCGCGTGAACGGCAAGCCGTTCTTCCCGGTGATGTCGTGGGCCCAGGGCACGCGCCGCTTCGGGCTCCTCCGCGGCCTTGGCTTCAACGCCTTCTGCGGCGGCAAGGCGAAGGAGTACTGCGACGCGGCCCAGAAGGCGGGCGGCTACGCGATGCCCGGGTTCGACGAGGCCCTGAAGGGCCACCCGGCGCTCCTCGCGTGGACGCAGGGCGACGAGCCCGATCTCGGTTTCGACAAGGGGAAGCCGCGAAAGACGGCCGAGGAGGTGGTCGATGCCTTCAAGCGGCTGCGCGAGAAGGACGCCACCCGCCCCGTCTTCCAGAACCTGACGAGCGCCTTCATGAACTCGGGTCCCGACGTCGGCAAGCGGACGAACGACGAACGGAAGGCCTACTACGGCGTCGTCGCCGGCGGTGCCGACCTCTTCGGCTTCGACATCTACCCGATCTACGGCTGGAACAAGGACGACCAGCTCATCTGGGTGGCCGACGGCGTGCGCGACCTTCGCGAGCTGGCGGGCCCGAAGAAGCCCGTGATCGCCTTCGTCGAGACGAGCAAGGGCAGCAAGTGGATCGGGGCCGACCGCCAGAAGGACGTCAAGCCCGAACACACGCGGGCCGAGGTCTGGATGGCGATCATCCGCGGGGCGACCGGCATCGCGTATTTCACCCACGCGTGGGTCCCCGAGTTCACCGAGTTCCGGCCCGACGAAGAGATGCAAAAGGAACTCAAAAGGACGAACGAGCAGATCGCGCGGCTCGCCCCGGTGCTCCTCGGCGATCCCGCGAAGGTGAAAGTGACGATCGCGATCTCGGGCGGACTCGCAGGCGAAGTCCTTTCCAGGGAGCACGAGGGACGCACCTATCTCTTCGCGAACAACCTGGACATGGGTCGGAAGAGCGGGGCGGCGACGATCTCCGTCGAGGGGCTCAAGAAGGGCGCGAAGGTCGAGGTTATTGACGAGAACCGCCAGATCGTCGCCGAGGACGGGAAGTTCGCCGATGAGTTCGGTGCGCTCGCGGTCCACCTCTACAGGATCGAGAAATAATGCGAAACCTCCTTTGGGTTCTCATCTTCGCCCTCGGCTGCGCCGGCCCCCAGGCGCAACCGGCCGGCGAGGCGCTCCTGCTTGGCACGGCGATGCGGACGATCAATCCGCAGCCTGGCGTGCCGCTCGTGGGATATCCGAGCGGACGGCCCAACACGGGCGTGGCGCTGGATCTCTGCGCGCGAGTCGCGGTCTTCGGGACACCGGGGAAGGCCGAACCGCAGGCGGCGCTCGTCGTCCTCGACCTGATCCATGTCGACCTCGAGCTCGGCCGAACGATCCGCGAGCGGGCGGCCGCCGCGGTGCCCGGGCTGGCGCCCTCGTCGATCATGGTTTCGGGCACCCACACGCACTCCGGGTCGGGGCGCCTCGACGAGGCGGCGATCGCGAACGTGGTCGAGGCGGTGGCGGTGGCCTGGAAGTCCCGTGAGGAAGTCGTCGCCCGGATTGGCCACGCCCGGGCGCGCTGGGGCCACAACCGCCGCGTGATCGATTCGGAAGGGAAGGCGAAGAACGACTGGAAGGACCCCGACGGGCTCCACAACGGCCTCTTCAATCCCGACGTGCCGTTCGTCGTGTTCGACGACGCGCGGACCGGCGAGGTCCGCTCGATCTTCGTCAACTATGGCTGCCATCCGGTAGTCTGCGGGCCGGGGAACAGCAAGGTTAGCGCGGACTATCCCGGCCACCTCGTCCGCGCGCTGGAGGCGGCGACGAAGGCGCGGACCGCGATCTTCATCACGGGCGCCGCGGGCGACATCAACCCGCGCGATCCCCTCCATGCCGATCCCGAGCGCGCGCGGCCGATGGGCGAGGCGATCGCGGCCGAAGTCATCAAGTCGCTTTCCCAGGCGCATTCGCTGAAGACCCTTCCGATCGCCGTCGTCTCGGCGCCGGTCCGGGCGACCGTCCGTACCGAGTGGGAGAAGCGGTTCGCCTCCCGACTGGTGGACGGACAGGTCGTCTCGGAAGTACAGGCCCTGCGGCTGGGCGAGCTCGCGTTCCTGAGCGTCCCCGGCGAGATCGTCTCGGGGCTTGGCCTGGCGATCCAGAACTCGTCGCCCTTTGCGGAGACGATCATTGTCTACAACGCGAACGACCATCTCGGATACCTCGTCAGCGACACGGTGCGCCGCGAGGGTGGGCACGAAACCAACAGCGCCGCCTGCCCGGAGATCGAAAGGCCGCTCCTCGGGGCGGCAAGGGAAGCATTGGCCCGGGCGGCAGGGCGGGGGGCTTTGGCCGCCGCCCCGCAGGAGGTCGACCTGTACACGGAGGGCGACAACGGCTTCCACTCCTACCGGATCCCCTCGCTCGTCGTCACGACGAAGGGGACGATCCTCGCGTTCGCCGAGGCGAGGAAGGCCAACAAGTCCGACTTTGGCCACATCGAGACGGTCCTGCGTCGCAGCTCCGATGGCGGGAAGACGTGGAGTCCGATCCAGGTCGTGGCGAGTGACGGCGAGAACGCGGTGCAGAATCCCACGGCCGTCGTCGACCGATCGAACGGGACGATCTGGCTCATGCTGATCCGGATCGACGGGGCGAAGTACAGGAACGAGAAGGACCTCGTCGCCAGTGCGGCCCGGACGCGGAGCGCCTGGGTCACGCGGAGCCGCGACGACGGCGCGACGTGGGAGAAGCCCCGCGACATCACCGAGTCGGTCTGCCGGCCCGACTGGCGGGACTGCGTCCCGGGCCCCGGCGTCGGGATCCAGATGTGGAGCGGACGCCTCGTCATTCCCGCGTGCCACTTCACGGTCGGCGCGTCGATGAACGACGCCGTCAACGCGCCGATGTACAGCGACGATCACGGCGAGACGTGGAAGCTGGGAGGCGACACCGATCCCAAAATGGACGAGAGTCATCTCGTCGAGCTGGCCGACGGCTCGCTCCTTCTGAACATGCGGAGCAACCGCGGCCTGGGTCGGCGGGGAATTTCGATCAGCAAGGACGCTGGCATGACATGGTCGAAGGTGAGCGACGATCCCACTCTGGTCGAGCCGGTCTGCGAGGGCTGTCTCATCCGCTATTCCGACGCGAACCTGCTCTTCTCCAATCCGGCCAACGAGAAGAAGGGCCGTTCGCGGCTCACCGTGAGGGCGAGCTACGACGAGGGGAAGACCTGGCCGGTCGCGAAGCTGCTCCACGCGGGCCCGTCGGCCTACTCGTGTCTCGCGGTCCTGCCCGACCGGACGATCGGCTGCCTTTATGAACACGGCGTGAAAAGCCCGGCCGCGACGATCACGTTCGCCCGGTTCTCGTTCGGTTGGCTGCTGGACAACTGATAAGCCGGGTGCGCCGCACTCCGCTTATCAGCTGACGGAAGGAGACTCATGAGCCTTGGGAAAAGGGCGCGCACGGTAACCATTGTGGCGTTCTGTCTCCTGGGCCTCGGGGCGGCCCCCGGTTTTCGTTCGGATGACCGCTTGAAAACTGATAAGCCGAGTGCGGCGCACTCCGCTTATCAGGAGAAGAAGCTGCGGGTCGTCGTCTTCGGGGCCCACACGATGGACCCGGAACTCGCCTGCGGGGGGCTGATCGCGCTCCTCCGGCGCGGAGGGCACGAGGTGATCCTCGCGTACGCGGCCACGTTCCGGGGGGACCTGAAGGTCGGCGACGAGCCGCAGGCGGTCGTCCACAAGCGAGAGGCGACGAACGCCTGCAAGATCCTGGACGTGACGCCGAAGATCTTCCCCTACGCGAACGAGAAGCTCATCGCCGACGATGCGACCGTGAAAGAGGTCGGCGCGTGGCTCGACGAGGTGAAGCCGGACATCGTCGTGACGCACTGGCCGATTGACAGCCATCCGAACCATCACGTCACACACTCGCTCGTGTGGCAGAATTACAAATGGCAGGGGGGCTGGAACCTCTACTTCTTTGAAATCATGGGTGGCCAGCAGACCCAGCTCTACGCGCCCGACCTCTACCTCGACATCGGGAGCGTCGTGCCGCTCAAGAAGGAGGCCTGCTTCGCCTATCCGACCCATCCGCCGGAGCGGCCCTGGGGGGTCCACGACGGGATGCAGAAGCGTCGCGGCGCCGAGTGCGGCGTGTCGGATGCGGAGGCGTATACCCTAATCGGGCCCAAGAAAGGCTCCCCGCTCCTGCCTGTGATGTTCCTGCCTAAAATCCGTAAGGAGGACAAATGATCCAGCTCATCCTGCTCGCGCTGTTCGCCCAGGACCTCAAAGAGGGTGCCGTCCTCGACCTCGGGGGCCGCAAGGTGACCGTCAAGAAGGCCGATGTGCTGCCGTATGTCGAGAGCGACTACACCAAGCGCTTCAAGTTTGACTCGTATGACAACCCGAAGCTCAAGGAGCTGCGGGAGAAGTACGCGTTGGACAAGGTCGTCGCCGCGGGCAAGGACGAGTTCGACAAACAGGTCCTTCTGAACGACTGGACGCACGCCCAGTTCAAGAAGTTCGGCAGCCCCTCGGCAAATCCCAAGGGGGCGCTCGAGATCCTGAAGGGCGTCGAGGAGGGCCAGACGTTCTTCTGCGCCCACTACGCGGACACGCTCTGCTCGGCGGCCGCGAGCCTCGGGTGGGTGGACCGCACGCTCGCCCTCCGCCGCCACAAGGACTATCCCGGCGCGGGGGCGCCGGAGCACTCGACGACCGAGATCTGGTCGAACCAGCACCGGAAGTGGATCATGCTCGATCCGACGGCGAACATGTTCGTCGAGAAGGACGGCGTGCCCCTCAACGGCTTCGAGATCCGGACGGAGTGGTTCTCGCACGAGGGGAAGGGTCTCGTCTTCTCGATCGGGAAGGAGCGGAAGAAGTACCGGAAGGCCGACCTGCCGATCTTCCTGGGCCGCTTCGCCGGGTTCGGCGACCTGACCGTTCCGGCGAACGAGATGGAGAAGTACGGCTTCACCGGGTACGTCCCGAACACCAATCTGATGGACTCGGGGCCGGATTACGGGAAGATGTTCATCGTGAAGGATTCGTTGTGCGAGGCGAAGTGGCACGAGCGGATCAACCCCGCCAACCCGGCGGTCGATCCGTACTTCCCGATCGGCCAGGCGGCCCTCAGCTTCTCGGCCGACGGAGCCAAGTTCAAGGTCTCGATCAAGACGATGACGCCGAACTTCAAAGAGTTCCGCGTGCGGATCGACGGCGGCGAGTGGAAGGCAGGCGCGGACAGTTTCGCGTGGACCCTCCACGCGGGCTCGAACAAGCTGGACGTCAAGACGGTCAACCAGTTCGGCGTCGAGGGCCCGGTCTCCGCGGTCGAGGTCGAGGGAACGAAGTGAGGGCGGCCTTCCTCCTTCTCGCGGCGGCGTGCGCCGCGCCGACGCGCGTCCCGGACCCCCTGGCGCAAGGGGTCTTCCCGGCGCCGCAGGCGGTCTCGTCGGTCGACGTGAGCGACGACGGCCGCTTCATCACCGTGACGACGCTCGCCTTCCGGCAGGACCCGAACGTCTGGGTCCTTTCGAACGACGGCAAGATCCTCTTCGGCCGGACCGTCGCTCCCTGGGCGCCCTTCGAAGGGGTGGCCCTCGACGGAGGCAGGGCCTTCGGAGTCGGAATGGCCTACTCCCGCGTCACGTCCCCCTACCCGACGATCTCCCTCTTCGGAGGCGAGAAGGACGAAGAGACGGTCCTCGAGGACTCGCTGGGCGAATGGGGCTGGCTTCGCTACGGCAGCGGGGACTGGCGCACCGGCTGGACCGCGAGCCTCCTCGGCGACCTCGTCGTCCGTGCCGGCGACTCGGCGATCACGGTCCGCGGGCACAACGGATCGATTAGGCTGCTCGCGAACGGCGAGCGCGAGAAGTACCCAATGAAGAACGACCGGCCGTTCCGGATGGCGGCCTCTGGGGACGGCCGGGTGTTCGCCTGCGGGTATATCGTTCCAGATGCGTCGTCAGGCCTGCACGTCCCGCCGGCGCTCGTGACCGTCTCGGAGGCCTCGAGTTCAAAGGAGCTCTGGAAGCAGATACCGGCCGGGCCGGCGCCCCGCGTCCCCGAGCTTCCGAAGCCGGGACGCGACTTCCCCGCGCTCGCGGAACGGTTCAAGATGGAGCCGGAGACCCTCGTGCCGTTTCGAGTCGCGGCCTCCGTGGCTCCGAACGCCGACGGCTCGCGCGTGGCGGTCGCGGAATACGGCGGGTGGCTCTGGGTCCGGCGCACGCCGGCGATCGGGGCGTGGAATCCGCCCTACCACGTGATCCCGTTCGTGCCGCGCCAGCGGGGATGGCTTCGGCTCGCCACCGCGACGGGGATCACCAGCGTGGAGTTTCCCCGCGAGGGGCTCTTCGAGGTCGTCGCGCGTGGCGACCGCGTCTGGGCCTTCCCGATGAGCTGGTTCGCGCGCGGGATGGCGGGGGCCCCGTGGCTTCCGGCCGACGCGGACTCGCGATCCGTCTTCGAGTGGGACGGAACTTCGTGGAAGACCGCGTGGGAGGTCCCGGACGCGGTGAGCGATTTCGCCCTCCATCCTGACGGCGAACGCGCGATCGTCTCCTGCTGGGACGGAAAGCTCCATCTAAAAGGTGCCGTGATCGAGGTCGGCGGTCCCGCGCGGGTGAGGTGGAGCAAGGACGGAACCTTCGCCGTCGCGGGGACGGCGGCCGGAGAGGTCGTGTGCCTCGAGGCGTCGGGGAAGATCCGCTGGCGGACGACGCTGCCCACGTCGGGGCCGCCAAAGGAGGCTTCGCCGAAGCCCGTGTTCGAAGGACTTTCCATCTATCAAGTGGGACGGACGGGCAAGGAGCACGCCTACGTCGGGGACACGTGGCTCGTGAAGACCGAGGCTGGAGGATTCCTCGTCGACGCCGGCGGCTCGTCGAGCATCCCCTTCACGCTGGCGCGGATCCGCGCGGCGGGGGTCGACACGACGAAGGTGGGGTACCTTCTGCACACACACAGTCATGGCGACCATGCCGGCGCAGCCTACCTCTGGCGGGCGATGGGCCTGAAGATCGTGGCGCCCGAGTCGGCCGCGTTCGCGCTCTCGTGGCTCATGCCGATGCTGACCGATTACGGCGTCTGGGTGCCGCGCCCGGTTGACGTCCCGTTGCCGCTCAAGCGCCCGGGCGACGAGACGGAGATCACGGTGGCGGGGATCAAGATTCGCGCGGTCTTCGTTCCCGGCCACAGCATGGACTCGGTGATCTATCTGATGGAGATCGGCGGGAAGCGGGTGGCGTTCACCGGCGACGTCGGGTTCCAGGCGCCGTCGGACATCCTCCACCGCTGCTGGACCGACGTCGAGAAGGCCGCGACGGTCGTCGAGGTCGTGAAGTCAAAGGTGATCCCGTTCCACCCCGACTTGGTCTTCACGGGCCACGGCGGTTGCGCCGAGGGGACGGCGTTCCTCGAGGACCTGGTCAAGCGGAGCGAGGAGTCGATCCAGAAGGCCCGGTCGAAATAGGAGGCCGCGATGTTCGCGATCCTGTTCTGCCTCTGTGCGCAGGAGGCTCCCGCAGACCCGCGGAAGATGCTCTACGCGTACCTCGAGAAGGAGTGCGCGAAGAAGTTCGACGAGCGGCGCAAGGTGATCGCGGCGCTCAGGACGCCCGAGGACGTGAAGCGGCGGCAGGAGGAGCTCCGCGCCAAGTTCATCGACGCGCTGGGCGGATTCCCGGAGCGGACGCCCCTCAACGCGCGCGTCACGGGAAAGGAGTCGCGCGACGGCTTCCACGTCGAGAAGGTGATCTACGAAAGTCGGCCGGACCATCACGTCACGGCGACGCTCTACCTGCCCGACGGCAAGGGCCCGTTCCCCGCGGTGCTCGTCCCCTGCGGCCACTGGAACCAGGCCAAGGCGGCGGACGACTACCAGCACATGTGCATGCTGCTCGCGAAGAACGGGATCGGGTCGCTCTGCTTCGACCCCTTTGGACAGGGCGAGCGCCTCCAACTCCTCACTCCGGAAGGCAAGCCCTCCGTGGGCTACGGCACGTTCGAGCACACGCTGGCCAGCGTCGGGTCGATGCTGACGGGGGGATGCACCGCGCAGTTTCACGTCTGGGACGGGATCCGGAGCCTCGACTATCTCGCGAGCCGGCCGGAGATCGATCCGAAGCGGCTGGGCTGCACGGGGAACTCCGGAGGAGGGACGCAGACGGCGTACCTCATGGCGCTCGACGAGCGGATCCAGTGCGCCGTGCCCAACTGCTTCATCACCTCGCTGGAGCGGCTCTTCGGGACGATCGGGCCGCAGGACGGCGAGCAGAACATCCCCGGCCAGGTCGCGTTCGGGATGGAGCACGCGGATTACCTGCTGCTCCGCGCGCCGCGGCCGACGCAGATCAGCTGCACGACGCACGACTTCTTCGATGTCGGAGGCGCGTGGACGACGTTTCGCGAGGCCAAGCAGGTCTACGCGATCCTCGGGCACGGCGAGCGGGTCGACCTCTTTGAGTACAACGAGCCTCACTCGTTTTCGAAGCCGATCCGCCAGGCGGCCGCGGGCTGGTTCAACCGCTGGCTGACGGGGGTGGACCAGGTGCCCGTCGAGGCCGACCTCCCTGCGTTCAAGGAGGCCGAGCTCTACTGCACGCCGTCGGGGAACGTGATCCGGGACCTCAAGGGGAAGACAGTCTTTGACCTCACGGCCGAGCGCGAGAAGGCGCTCGCGGCGGGGCGCGGGAAGCTCTCGAAGGAGGCGCTTCTCAAGGAGGTGCGGCGGCTGATCGCGCTGCCGGACTCCGTGCCGCCCGCGAAGGTGGGGGACGCGTTCGAGACGGAGCCGGGGATCAAGGTGCCGGCGCTCCGGATCGCGGCGAAGGACGGCCCGCTCACTCTCTACGTGAACGGCGAAGGAAAGGCAAAGGCGGCGGGCCGCGAGGGCTTGGTGCTTGCCATCGACGTGCGTGGCATGGGGGAGACCCAGCCCGACGGCAAACGGATCGGCTGGGAGCGCTGGCTCAATTCCGACTGGAGGGAGAGCTTCCTGGGGGTCCACCTGAATCGCCCCCTCCTCGGCCAGCGCGTCTATGACGTCCTGTCGGTGGTGGGGACCCTTGATCCCTCCAAAGCCGTCCACGCGATCGGCGTGGGGGCAGGGGCGCCGATCGTGCTGCACGCCGCGGCGCTCGATGTGCGGATCGGCGAGGTGACGCTCGAGGGCGGCGTGATCTCGTGGTCGGTGGTCGCGAGGACGGCGGTCACGATCAACCAGCTGACGAACGTCGTACCGGGCGCGCTAAAGGTCTATGATCTGCCCGACCTCGCGGCGGCGCTGGCGCCGCGGCCGCTCACGATCGTGAACGCGGTCGACGCGGCGGGCAGGCCGGTGACGCAGGCGGAGCTCGAGGAGGCGTACGCGGGGGCGCGCGCGGCGTACAAGGCGGCGGGCGCGCCGGAGAAGCTGGTGCTGAAGGCGGGACCATGACGGCGATCACGTGGAAGATCGACAACGTCCGCTCGATCGGCGGATTCGCGACGACGGCCTGCGGGAATCCGCGCGTCGTCGCCGGCGCGGTCGAGTTCGACGGCGTGGGCGACGGCCTGCTCGTCGACATCCATCCGATGGCCGGCTGGACCGAGTTCACGCTGGAGATCGTCTTCCGTCCCGACGCGGGCGGGCCGAAGGAGCAACGCTTCCTTCACCTTCAAGTGGACGGGAGCGAGGACCGGATCCTGATCGAGACGCGGCTGACGGGCGACGGCCGGTGGTTCCTCGACACGTTCATCAAGTCGGGATCGACGGACCAGGCGCTCTTTGCGAAGGACTTCCTCCATCCCGTGGGGAAGTGGCACGCGGCGGCCCTGGTGTTCGACGGGACGACGATGAGCCACTTTGTGAACGGGGCGCCGGAGCTCTCCGCGCCGATCGCCTTCACGCCGCCGCGCTCGGGCCGGACGTCGATCGGCATGCGCGCGAACCAGGTGTGGTGGTTCAAAGGGGCGATCGGCGAGGTGCGGATGACGCGGCGCGCGCTCGCGCCGTTGGAGTTCCTTCGGGCGGACTGAGCTATTTCGGCTTCGCCGGCCAGAGTGCGTTCATGATCTCGACCGTCCGGTCGACGAGGACACGGCCCCCCTCCGGGCCGACCAGGCCGCTCTCCGCGATGGCGCTGTACCCGCCGCCGGCCACGGCCCGCTCCGTGGGAAGGTAACCTCCGCACCCGCAGGCCAGCTGGATCGTGAACGTCTGGATCGCGCGGCTCCGCGCCTTCATCTGGATGCCGTAGTCGAGGAAGAGCTCGAAGGCGTTGGAGGCAATCGCCACGTCGCCGAGCCGGAGGACGTGGAGTTCCATCGGGTAGACGGCGAAGTCCGCGGGCTTCTCGTAGCGCTCCACGACCTCCCCGTGCCAGCGGAGGCGGGAGATGTCGGTGGAAGTCCGCTTCTCCGGCGGGATCCGCTGGATCGGTTCCAGGACCGCCTTCGCCGCGCGCAGGTCCGCCTCGGTGATCTTCCGCCCAGGGAGCCGGAGGTCCTCCACCTGGTGCGCGAAGGGGACTTCGGCCAGGGCCTCGTTCTTCACCGCCTGGTACGCAGAGTCCACGGCGTCCGCCATCCTCACGGCGATGGCTCGGGTCTCCGAGACGTTCCCGCCGAGCTTCCTCATCCGGGCGTCCGCGGCCTTGCGGAGCTGCGGATGGGGGGACTGGTCGCCCGCCGCGCCGCACCACGCCAGGACGTGCAGGTCGGGGGAGTGGCGCTCCCGCAGGATCGCGCGGACATCGTCCCAGAAATCGGACGAGATCGTCTCCGCGTTCTCCACGACCTGTGACGGGCAGGCGACGTTGACGGCCACGCCCGTCAACTTGCGCTCGCCGTCGAAGAAGAAGAGACTTTCGACACCGTGGTCCTCGCCGCCCTCCACGCTGCGGAACTCGGGCCGGTCGTTCCGTCCGTACATGGCGGCCTTGCCGTCCGCGTAGACCATGCGGCGGTTGAGCCCGACGACGGCGTAGCCCAATCCCCACGTGACCGCCCCGAGCTTCCGCTTTTGCCACGCCTCCACGGCGGCCTCGGCCGCGCGCGCGAGGAAGAAGTCGGTGTATTCCGCGGGCTTCATCACGCCCTCCTCGGTCACGTCGTACCACGGGTCGGTCGTGACGGGCGCGGTGTGCGTGTGCGTGGCGTTCAGGAGGAGCTTCCGGAGGTCGAAGCCCGCGAGCTTCCCCTCCAGGAGTTTCCGCAGCCGCGCCTGGATGCCGTCGCGGATGCCGACGAGATCACAGGAGACGAGGAGGGCCTGGTCAAGCGCGTCGTCGCCGTCTTTCGTTTCGAGCGCGAGCGCCGTGACGGAGAGCCGGGCGGTGACGCCTTTGGAGATCCGCTTGTGGAACTGGCCCGAGAGCGCGACGGGGCGGTCGGGGGTGATGTCGCGGCTCGCCCATCCCACGTGGAGTTTTCCTGTCTTGACGTCCGGGGCGGGGGCGTTGCCCAGGAGGCATCCCAGGGCCAGCGCGAGGGTCAGTGCTTTGGTGAGCGGGGTCATGAGGCGCCCTCCTTTGAAGACGGGTACTCTACGTCCGAAGGCCGCATGGGATCAAGCAAGGTATACTTCCAGAGATGTGTACTTCCACGAGCGGTCGCGTCGATGTGGAGGTGCAGCTCCTGGAGCTACTTCGAAGCCGCGGAGGCCGGTCCGCGCTCGCGACGTACGCCCTTCTCAGGGAGGAGGGCGTCTGCCTGAGTCACTTCTGCGGCGCGGCGCGCGCTCTCTCGGCCCGGGGGGTCATCCGTTCCAGCGATCCATCCAACCCGATCGAAAAGGCGCTGACGACCGCCGGGTTCCTGGCCCTCGGGCTCGAAGTGAACGGGATCTCCCCCCCGGAAAGGCGCGTCCGCCGGCTGCGCCGGGACTTCGAGGCCTACCTGGACCAGCCGCTCGGCAAGGGCGGCTTCGGGACGGTCTATGTCGGCCAGCAGACCCATTTCAAGCGGCCCGTCGCGATCAAGATCGTCACGCTGGAGTCCATTCCCTCGAGCGAGCTCCGGACCTGGTTCGTGAAGCACTTTCGCAAGGAGCCCCGAATCATCGCGAGCCTGAATCACCCTCACATCGTGCGGGTGCTGGATTGGGGGGAGGAGGACGGCGACCTGTGGTACGCGATGGAATTGTTGGAAGGGGGGACGCTGGCCGACCGGATCCGGGCCGAAGGCAGGCTTCCCGCGCCGGAGGTGCGGACCTACTTCAAGGCCGTGGCGAAGGCGCTGCTCGAGGCGTCGCTGCTGGGGATCCTCCACCGGGACGTCAAGCCGGAGAACATTTTCAACTCCGGCCCGAAGGTGGCCGACTTCGGGGTGGCCAAATGTTTTCCCGACCGGGGGGAGGCGGGGATCCCAGGCGCGATGACCCCGATGGCCGCGATCGTCGGGACGCCCGCGTACATCGCGCCCGAGCGCGCGAACTTCCAGTCGGGCGACTTGAGGAGCGACATTTATTCCCTGGGCGCGACGATGTACCACGCGGCCACGGGACGGCTTCTGTTCAACCTGGACCTCGGCGATCGGAAGCGATGGTATCACCATCATTTGCACGAGAAGCCGCGGCCGGTGTTCTACTCGGTGCCCGAGTTCCCGATCGACCTGGGGGAGGTCATCCATCGCTGCCTGGCGAAGGATCCGAGCGACCGGTTCCGGACGTTCGAGGCGCTGCTGAAGCAGCTGGGCAACTAGGGCCCAGCCGGAACGGTCACTTACGCGAGGCGCGATCCTGCTCCTCCAGCTTGTGGAAGGCCTTGACGATCGACGATTTCACCTCGAGGGGCTGCTTCTTGCCTGCCAGCCGCTCAAGGACGTGTTCCATCGGGTCGCAGACCACGATTGCCGGGACCTGCGTGACGTTCCACTTCTTGGCCGCTTCGCTGTCCTTCTCGTAGGGGAGCTTCACGAACTCGCAATTCGCGTGGTACTTGACGAGGGTGCGATCCTCGAGGACCTTGAGTCCCTCCCCCTTGTCGTCGTCGAAGGCGACGACGAGGAGCTTCTTCTTGATCGGGCCGGTCCGGACCATGTCATCCCATTTCACCGGGACGTTGACGAATTTCTCCTTCACGACCGTCTGCATCGCTTCGAACAGCGACTCGGGGGTTGACACGGGAGCCTTGTGGATCACTTCGCCGTCGCCGTCGGTGAAGATCACGAGCGGGGCGTTCTGGACCTTGAACTTATTGGACAGCGCCTGGTCGGCGCGGACCCACACGAAATGATCCTTGCGCCTCAGGATGACCGGGTTGGAGAACGCCTGGTCGAGCTTCCCGGTGTCGGTCGCGGTGAGCGCCGCCATGCCCGCCTGGGCGTCCTTGGAAAACTGATTGTTGATGAAATACCACAGGACGGGCCTTCCCGTCGCGGTCGCCTTCGTGAGCGCCGGCTCGGACCGCTCCCAGCTGATCTTGTCGTCGGTGGCGGTCGCGAGCGAGAGGATCGCGAATCCCAGCCCCAGTCCCAGAACGCGGTTGAACATGCAGCCCCTCCTCCCCGCTCCGGCCGACACTCTATAGGGCACGGCGGCCCGGGACAAGGAGATTCTGCATAATATGCAGCATAATGGGGAGTCCGGGGCCCGGCCGATAACCCTTCAAATCCAGGCTTCCCGGTGGTACTCTCTTGGGGACGTGGTTTCGCTCAACCGAATAGCCCGGTCATCGCCTCAGTAAACCGGTTCCCCGCCGGTGACGTGTCTCCTTCCTTGGTTCGGCCCCCCGTATTCGAGGGGATTCACTCCTTACAGGACTGAAGTTGGACCCGTAGCTCAATTGGTCAGAGCAGGGGACTCATAATCCCTTGGTTCCCGGTTCGAGTCCGGGCGGGTCCACCAAAATTCAACTGGCGCCGAAGCGCTTGCGTGGGAGGGATTCTGGGACCCCGGCGCGTCAGGGGTCTGCGTGGCAGGTTGCCTCGTGGTGTGCACATCGGGACTGGCCACGCGACCGGGCGAAGACTA
>JBGPCZ010000091.1:0-24037 GCA_041482015.1 Planctomycetota bacterium
CGGGGTTTTCTCAAGGTCGACATGGACGCCTGCATCGTCTGCGACCTCTGCATGAAGGCCTGCCCGGTCGACTGCATCACCATCGAGTGGAAGCGCGAGGCGGGGAAGAGCGGCAAGGTCGCGACCCGCTTCGAGATCGACTACCAGAAGTGCATGTACTGCGGCCTCTGCGCGGAGCCGTGCCCCACGATCGCCATCTGGCACACCCACGAGTACGAGAACGCGACGTACAACCGCGTCGCGCAGGTCATCGACTGGGTCCATCCCGAGAACAAGGTCACCAACCCGAACGCGAAGCCCAAGCAGGAGAAGCCGCCGCCCAAGCCCGCGGCGAAGCCCGCCGCGGCTCCCGTGGCCGGGGCCGCGCCGGCGGCGCCGGCGGCTCCCGCGACGGGCAACGACCTCGACGGCAACGTGGTCGAGAGCGGCGTGGGGGGCAAGGCGTCGAACCCCGACCGCGGCACGGTCGACAAGGTCTGGATCATCCCGGGCTGCATCGTTTGCGACCTCTGCGAGGACACGATCTCCGAGGTCTTCCACGTCACCGAGACGACGAGCGTCGTCCAGATGGAAGGCCAGGAGAAGTGGGGCGAGTGGTCGGAGAAGATTGCCGACGCCGCCGCCGGCTGCCCCGTCAACGTCATCAAGTACGAGATCAAGAAGTAGACGGCATGCCCTACTTCATCAACAACGAGTGCATCGGCTGCACGATCTGCGCCAAGAAGTGCCCCGTGCCCTGCATCTGGGGCGGCGAGGTCCACGTCTGGGCGAAGACCAAGGAGTTCCACATCATCGCCCCGCCCGACTGCATCGAGTGCGGGGTCTGCGCGAGCTACTGCCCGGTCGATTGCATCCAGAACGAGGAGGGCGTGATCGAGCCCAAGATCGAGGCGAAGCAGCGCCCGGTCGCGGTCGTGCGCGAGGAGAACTGCACGGGTTGCGAGTGGTGCGTCGACGTCTGCCCGTTCGACTGCCTCGAGATGGTCAAGCCCACCAATCCCGGCGAGTTCTTCGCCGTCGCCAAGGACGTCCGTCCCAAGGACTGCGTGGGCTGCAAGCTTTGCGAGGAGGTCTGCGTCCAGAAGGACGCGATCGTGATCCTCTACCCGGACGGCAGCTATGCCGACCGCGTGGGCGTCGAGTGCCGGACCACCTACATGGGCCCGGACCGCATGCCCAACCAGTCCCAGGTCAAGCGGATCTGACGCCCGCCTCTTCTCCGTGACTCCGTGTCTCTGTGGTTTTCTTCTTATTCCCAACCGGCGAACTTGAGCCGCCACCGGGCCAGCCGCTCGGCGATCTCCTTCTTGTGGGTCTTGAAGTAGATCGCCCCGAAGATGAGCGTCGAGCCGATCACGAGCACCGCGATTCCGATCATCGTCATCTTCGTGCTCCGGTCGAGGAACGCCACGACCTTGATGAAGAGCGCCGCGAGGTCCACCATCAGCGCCCCGAAGCCCAGCGCGAGGTACATCCGGATGCGGAGGAGGCTGCCCAGCGCCATCGCGCCCAGGCAGAGCACCATCACCGTCATGTTGTGCAGCAGCGGCACGTGCCGGTCCACCAGGGCATAGTAGCCCGCGCTCCCGACCATCGCGACCAGCGTCACCGCGCGGATCCCGTTCCGCGCCTCCGTCGGCACCCGCTTCGCGAAGAGCTGGAGGAGGACGAGCACGCCCACGCCCACCGGCACGACGTAGGCGTAGATCATCTCCAGGTGCAGCTTCTGCCAGAAGATCATCATCACGAACGCGACGAACCCGCCGATCGCGACGAAATGATAAGGCGACTCGCGGTCCTCCTTCCCGAGGTAGGCGAAGGCCGCGCTGTGGAGGCCGACCACCGTGAGCTCCATCCCCGACCCCAGGTGGTGCAGCACCGACCAGCTTACTGAGAACAGGGGGAGCGCCAGGAGCGGCAGGTGGAGCGGGACGAGAACCTGGCGCGGCTGGTTCTCGAGGACCTGCTTCAACCCGATGCAGGCGAAGAAGGCGACGAGCGAGGCCCAGACGTCGTAGTGGAGATCCCAGGCGTGGTGAGCCAGCTGGAGCTGCGTGCGCGCCACGAGGAACGCCCCGAGCAGGCACGCCTGCAGGAGGAAATACGGCGCCATCGCTTTCCGCGCCCTTCCCTCGAGGAACCAGCCTACGGAGAGCGCCGCGTAGAGGGCCTCGATCAGCGCGAGCTCACGGGGCGCGAAGGCCTCGCCGAGATGAGCCGCCTGCACCGCCGCGGTGGCCAGGGTCGCGATCGAGAGGGCGACCGTGCGGACCGTCGCGCCCGACGCCCCCAGCCACGCGATCGACTGGTCGAAGAGCCGCGGCCGCAGCCGCGACACGCGCGAGGGCATCTTCTGGAGAACCGACGCGAGCGCGCCCGTCGCGAGGATCGTCGCGGCCGTCGCGAGCACCGGCCAGGCGAGCGGTGCCCCCGCGCGGGACTGCCCGAACCAGACGAGCCACGCGGGTGTCCACGGCAGCGCGGCCGAGGCAAGGGTCTCCGCCCACGATTCGGGCGCGCGCGAGTCCCGTGGCGTCAGCGCCGCGAGGAGCGAGGCGAGCCCCATCGCCCAGAGCCCCGCGGGCGAGCCGGGGTGATGCCAGAAGAGGACATGGCCCAGGGTCAGCGTCCAGAGGGCGGCGGCGTGGCCGGTCATCCCCTTCATCCGGGTCCAGCCGTCGATCGCGAGGAGCGCCGCCCAGATGACGAGCAGCGCCCAGGCGACGTATTCCGAGGCGAGGTAACTCTTGAGCACGAATCCCATGTGGAGCGCGACGAGGACCTGGACACGGGCGACGATCGGGTAGATCGTCGAGCCGCGAAGGATCCCCTGGTGGACGAAGACGCTCGCCGCCCCGACGAGGAGCGGCGCGACCATGAGCGGGTGGGCCTCGTACCCGAGGATTCCCCAGAGGGCCATCCCCTGGCTGGCCGCGAGGAGGCAGACCCCCCACGGGCGGCGGAGTGCCTGCCATTCCTGCGCGTCGATGCCGGCGAGCCGCTGGATCGCCGTGCGGAGGGGCGAGCGCTGCACGCTCGCGAACGTGAAGACGTGGGCGAGCGCGATCGCCGCCCACGCCGATTCCACGGGGTGATCGAACGGGCTGAGGCCCGGCAGGGCCGTGACCGCGAAGTAGAGGCTCACCATCACCGCCAGCCCGCCGTAGAACGCCAGCCAGTTCGACGCGCCCAGCGCGCGGAGCCGGAGGAGCACCATGCCCAGGACGAAGAGGACGGGCGAGTTTCGGTGATAGGAGACAAGCTCGAGCTGATTGTTCGGGAAGATCACGAGCTGGAGGATGGGGCGGAGGACATAGAGCGCGAGGACCAGGCACGCGAGCGTCGCGGCGGAGGCGCGGTAGCGGTCGAGGCTCGCGGCCCCGCGGCGGAAGCCGCTTTCGGCGCGCGCGTAGAAGTAGAGCACGGGAAGGCCCAGCGACACGAGCGCCGTGACCGGGTGGCGCAGGACGGGCACCATGAGGGCCGCGCACCAGATCGCCATCGTGACGCCGAAGTGATAGAAGCCCTCGCAGAACTTCGCATAGGGCTCCTCGCCCGGCACGGGGCGGCGCGCGGCGCGGCGGAAGTAGAATCCCGCGAGGAGCGACATTGCGCCCGAGACCCCGAAGCGGAACGCGTCGATCTTCGCCAGGTTCGGATCGACGAGGTAGTTCGCCGAGATCAGCGCAAGCACCAGGCCCGCCCACGCGAGGCTCGCGCGCGCGGCCATCCGGGCGAGCTCCTCCCGGCGGACGAGCCGCCGCGCCGTCGTGAGCTGGAGGAGGGTCAGCGCGACACCCAAGCCGATCAAATGGATCTCGGTCAGCCCGTGGTCGAGCAGGAATTTGCCCCCGAAGACGCGGACGAGGTGGACGTTGCCGAGGGTGACGAGCACGCCGGCCGCGTGGGCGATCCAGAGCCGTCCTGTCGACGCGGCGATCACGCCGAGCGTCAGCGCGCCCACGTAGGGCGCCCAGGCCTGGACCGGGGCGTCGCGGAGCGCCGGCACCGCCGCGTGGTAGAGCGCGATCCCGCAGGCGATCGCGGCGGCAGGGCCGAAGAGCCACGGGACGACGGGCCACCGGAGGGCGTCGGGCGTGAGCGCGCCCGAGAGGAGCGCGGGCTGCTTCGAGTGGAGCCGCCGCCCCGCGTGGCCCAGGAGGGCCATCGCGAGCGCGAGGAGCGAGGCGTGCCAGGGCGAGAGGAGCTGGGCCTCGCGGGCCGCCGCCGGGACGCCGGCGTGCGCCATCGTGTAGGCGAGGAGGGCGCCCAGGAGCGCGAGCGGGCCGGAAGTCATCGCGCGGGCGGTGAGGAGGACGACGCCCAGGAGGAGCGCGAGTTGTGCCGGGGCGAACCCGAGGTCGTCGAATCCGTGGAGCACGCCCGCGATACCGAGCGCGACGGCCAGCAGGACCCCGGTGGCCTGGAACGGAACGACGAGCGGCTTGAGGAATTCCCAGGCGGCCTTCCTGAGTTCCAGCACTCCCTGCACCATTTGGATTCCCAGGAGGAGCAGGAGTGTCGGTGTCAGGCTCCTTTCCATGGAGAGCCGCTCGGCGAGAAGGCCGGACCCCGGCGCGGTCCACGCGAGGAGCATCACCCACGTGAGCGCGAGGAGAAAGGTCCCGTAATGGAGATGTCTCGACGCCAGGCCGTGCCACACGAGTCCGGTCCCCGCGAACAACGCGAGCCATTGCACCTCCAGGGGCGTCTTGCCCCACACGAGGGCGAGGAAGCAGCCCGTGGAGAGGAGCAGGCTTGCCAGGCGGAGGAACCGCCGCGTGGGGCCCGTGAGAAGATCCGCCACCCAAGCGGCGCGCCGCTCGAGGACGAACCGGTGGAGGAAGAAGAGGGCCTGGACGAACAAGGCCGGGACGAGGAGGATCGTGGCCCCCGAGGAGCGGCCCCACAGGTGGGTGACGAACATCAGGCTGGCGGACATCCAGGCGAGGCCGACGTAAGTTGCGGCCTTCGCGCCGCGGAGGTCGCGGACGTGGACGGCGAAGAGCGTCCAGAAGACGCCCGTGAGCCCGATCGCGATCGACATCTTTTCGAGGTGCGGGCCGTCGAGGTTCGACAGGAAGTTCCAGGTGTCGACCTTGAAGGCGAGGAACAGCGCGGCGGCGAGGAGCGGCCAGGTGAAGAGCGAGGAGTCGAGGCGGCGGAGCGGGAAGGGGTCGCGCCCCAGGTGCCGGTCGCCCTCGCCGAGCTCCTTCAGCCGGGGCCACCTTTGGAGGGCGAAGCAGAGGAGCGCGAAGCCGACGGCCGTCGCGGCGGAGCCGAGGCCCGAGCCCCACGCAAGCTCGGGGAAGAGCTTCTGGAGCGGCGCCCGCGCGACCGGCAGGAGGAGGATGCCGATCGCCATCGCCATGCCCGAAGGCACGAGCGACCTCGAGAAGTACGCGGCGAAGAGGAGCGCCGCCATCATGAGGACGGGCCCGCCCAGGTCGAGCCCGGGGTTCACGATCGCGTGGTGGTCGAGCTCGACCCGCGCGGCCATGCAGACCACGGCGAGGACGCCGTAGATCCAGAGCACCGTCGAGCGGGAGTTCAGAAGGAGCGGCGAGCGGACGGACGCGACGAGCCCGATCCAGAGGAACGAGAGCGCGGCCAGCCCGGCGACGAGGAACGTCGGCTGGAAGGTCTCCGTGAGGTAGGGGAGCGCCACCGCGAGGACGACCATCGCGGTGTGGACCCACGCGATCTGCCGGTCGCGCCACGCGCGCCACCCGAAGAGCGCGGCGACGGACGCGATCGCCCCGGCGGTCTCCAGCCGCGGAGTGCCGAAATGCCAGTGCGCGAGCACGGCCGCCGGAAGGCTGATGAAGAGGACGGCCGCCTGCATCCCGGTCGCGGCGCGAGAGAGGATCTCGTCGCGGCGGGCGAGCGTTGCGATCGCCCCCATCAGGAGCGCCACGCCGATCCCGAGGAAGGGGAGCACCGCCGGCGGGAAGCCGTGGAGCAACCCGATCGACGCGCCGGCCAGCGCGACGAACGTCAGCCCGATCCAGTGCTGGAGCGGCTGCCGGCGCGGGAGCGACTGGTAGATCCAGACGGCGCCCGCGAGGGCGAACGTGACGAGACGCATGACGTCGTGCCCGATCCCGAGAAGGACCCCGAGGAGGATGAACGCGTAGCCGAGGAACGACTCGGCCCCGAGCCGCTCCGCGCCGCCACGGAGCTCCAGCGTGCGCCGCTCCGTGAAGAGCACGAGCCAGCCCGTCAGGACGACCATCGGCGCATAGGTGTGCGGATGGGGGATGTGCTGGAGCTGGCCGTGCGCCCACGCGAAGACCTGGACGAACGTCACTGCGAGGGCGGCGCCGAAGAACCAGACGACCCTCTTCTCCTTCGCGAGCTCCGCCGTCAGGACCCGCCGCGCGAAGCGGACGACCGCGGCCGAGAGCGCGAGAAAGCCGAGGTAGAACCCCGCGCCGACGACCGGGAGGACATGCGCCGGGCCCAAGGGGCGCGCGATGGGTCCGAGCGTGACGAGCGCGTTGAGGAACAGGAGTGTGCCCCCGAGCATCCCGCCCAGCGCGGGGTGGACGGCCGAGCACCACTTGCGAAGCCCCCAGCCGAAGAGCCCCAGGTAGATCGCGGCCATGAGCGGGACCGCGAGCATCTTCTGGCCCGGCAGGACGTTCTTGTCGCCGACGAGCAGGGCCACGGCCATGAAGTTGACGGGGAGCAGGCCGATCGCCGCGCTCCGCAGCACCGCGCCGGTCCCTTTGAATTGCGCGTCCTTCCGCTCGATCCATCCGCCCATCCACGCGAGCGCCGCCGTGAACGCCGCCAGGAGCGTCGGCATGAGCGAGTAGCGGACGAGCCAGGTCTTGTCCCACGTGTAGTAGGCGAGGAGCGAGCTCCCCACGACGACCATCACGACGCCAGCGACCATGTACCAGTTGTCGAGGAAGAAAGGCTTGAGGTGGACCTCCCAGATCGAGGGCGAGGGAGGCCGCGGCGGCGGCGCGGGTCGCGGCGACACTTTCGGCTTCGGCGCGGGAATGGCGACGGGCGCGGGAGTTTTCCTGGTTTCGATGACCGCGGGGGCGGGCTCTTCCACCCGCGCCGGCGGAGCCTCCGCGCCCGTCAGCGCCCGCTCCTCCTCGGGCGAGATCGCCCCGGCCCATCGCTCGATGAAATCGTCCATCGCCGCGGGGCCGAGCGAGGCCGCGCACTCCTTCTCCATCTGCCGGAGCGTCGCGTCGTCCGCGTCGGCCCGGCGGGAGTACCATAGGAGGAGCGTCACGAGAGGGCGCTTGTGGGCGAGCGCCCGCAGCACGTTGCCCTGGAGCTGGCGGTTGGTCTCACGGGAACGGAGCCACGCGGCCCACGAGGTCCACCCTGCGGCCGCGGCCTGGCCGAACCGGAGCGTGAGGATCATCGCCGCGCGGTCGCGCTCCCCGGGTTCCAGCTCCAGGGTCAGAAGGGCGGATCCGGCGGCGTCATCGGGGCAGGCGCAGAGGAGATCGAGGAGCCGCCGGCGCTCCTCGCGCGTCGTCGCCTGGGCGAAGGCGGTTCGGAACTGGGTGAGGAAAACGTCCGGCTCGGACGCGGGAGGCGTCGGTCCCCCGCCGGGCGCGAGGGCCTGCGCGGACACCGCGATCGCCGCGTCGCGCTGCTTTGCGATCCCTTCCTTCACCGGGGTGGGGACCGGCGACCGGAGCTCGGCGGCCGCGACCAGGTCCAGGAGCGACGAGGTGCCCCACGCGGCGACCCCCTCGAAGGCCGCATCGGCCGCCTTCTCGAGCTCGCGGTCCAGCATCGTCGCGAGCTGGGGCACGTCGTCCCTCCGCTCCGCGAGGAGGCAGCGGTCTTCGAGGAGCGTCATCGCCGCACGGAGACGAGCCGCCGCATCCTCCGGGTTCGTCCAGCCCACGGGGACGTCGAGGGGAAGGTCCGAGAGGGAGGATCGAAGGGCCTCGGGGACGGGTTTGCCGGTCCGCTTGAGCGAGTAGTGGCGCACGGCTTCCAGGCGCCGGGATTCGCCAAGCTGGGTCGCGAGGGCCTGGAGTTCGGGCCGCTGCTCGGCGACGAGCGCGTCGATCACCTCGCCCATGGCCGGCGGAGGCGCCCCGGTGTGGAGGAGATTCCGGACCGCGGGGAGCGCCTGCTGGGCGTCCAGCTTTCCCGAGGCCGTGTAGAGGACCAGCGAACGGACCAAGTCGTCGCGGTTCAAAGGATCCCCCTCCCTCTCTCGTCACGGTCACGAAAGGTTTGAACTCTTATACCACGGACGGCCGGCCTGATCGAGTTCAATCTTCGGGAAGAGGAAGCAACTTCCGTGCCACGCCGGGGCGCGCGGTCCCGCCCGAGACGTGTGCAGCGCCGTTCTCGACTCTTCTCGACTTACGGCAGCTTCTTGTGCGAGCCGTCGCAAAACGGCTTGTTCGCGGAGTGCTTGCAGCCGCACCACGCGACCTTCTTGGCCACGTCGATCGTCACCTTCATCGGCGTGAGGCCGGTGCCCGATGCCTTGTGGGATCCGTCGCAGAACGGCTGCGACTTCGAGTGGCCGCAGGCGCACCAGAAGTAGTCGCCGGGCTGCATCTCCATGACGTACGGCGATTTCTGGGGGATCGCGGGGTCGCCCATGTCCAGTCCTCCTTGTGGAATCCTACCTTAACCCGGGGCGGGCGCCGATTCATCCGTCTTTCGCACGCGAAGCGCGAGGAGCATCGCGCTCGCCGCGAGCGCGAAGGCGGCCTCCATCAGGAAGGCGGGTCGCGCGCTCCAGTGCTTCCACACGAAGTCCATGAGCAGGTTTGCCGGCAGGACCGCGACGCCCACCGCGAACCAGTACATCCCGTACGCCGTCCCGCGGAGATGGGCGGGCACGAGGTCCGCCACCATCGCGCGGAGAAGGCTGTCCGCGAGCGACCAGTAGAGGCCGTAGATGCCCACGAGGACCAGCGCGATCGCGAGGCCGTCCGTCAGTCCGAGCCCCGCGTAGGCGGCGGCGTAGACCAGCCAGCCCACGAGTACGACCCGCTTTTTCCCGAACCGGTCGGCCAGCACGCCCGCCGGGATTGCCGAGACCATGCGGATCGCCGTGTGGCCGCACCAGACGAGCGGCACCCAGCGCCTTTCCAGCCCGAGCTCGCGCAGCCTCGAGATGATGAGAAGGTCCGACGAATTTCCAAGCGTGAAGACCGCGGCGATGACCAGGAACCAGCGGAACGAGGAGTCAAAAGGGGCGAGCGTCAGCTTGAGGCGCGCGGGGGGCGCGCTCGACGGCTTGTCCCGGAGCACAAGCCCCACGACCAGCAGCACGCCCGCGGCCGGGAGGGCCGTGAGGAAAAAGACCTCCCGCAGCCTCATTTCCGATCCCCACAGGAGGGCCGCGGCGAGGAGCATCCCGAGGACGCCGCCCAGGTTGTCCATCGCGCGCTGGAACCCGAACGCCTTGCCGCGCTGCGCCGGGTCGCACGAATCCGCGAGCAGCGCGTCGCGTGGCGCGAGGCGCACCGCCTTGCAGATCCGGTCGCAGATCCGGATCCCGCCCACGTGCCAGGCGGCTGTGGCCAGGCCGTAGAGGGGGCGCAGGATCCCGGAGACGCCGTAGCCCAGGAAGATCAGCGGCTTCCGCTTGCCCACGCGGTCGGAGAGCCAGCCGGAGAAGATTCGGAGGAGGCTGGTCAGCGACTCCGCCACGCCCTCGATCCACGCGAGCGCGGTGCGCCCTCCCTTGACGGACTCGAGAAGGATGGGGATCAGCGGCGTCGCCATCTCGCTGGCGAAGTCGGTGAAGAAGCTGGCGAAGCCCAGCCCGACGACGTTCCGTCCCAGGCCGCGGAAGAATCCCCTCATGTTGAATTGCGCTCCGCGCCAGACTACAATCCGGGGAGATGCCGATCTACGAATACCTTTGCGACAAGTGCGACCACCGCTTCGAGGCGCTCGTCAAGAGCCAGAAGCAGAAGGTCTCCTGCGCGAAATGCAAGTCGAAGAAGGTCGCCCGCAAGTACACCGTCTTCGGGCTCAACTTCGGCGCCGCCCAGGAGAGGGGCTTCACCGGCCTTTGCCACTGCGGCCAGGGCGGCTGCGCCGTCTGCAGCGCGAAGGTTTAGCCCACGATCTATGATTCAATCATCGATGGGGTGGCCGGCTCCTTGGGGATTGGGAGTTGGGATTTCATTGGGATTTGGAAGTTGGGATTTTCCTCTCCCCGGTCGGCCGGGTTAGGACGGTGCCCTCCGCAACCGTCCGCTGGTTCGACTGGTCCGACGAGGCGTTCCAGAAGGCGCAGGCCGCCGACACGCCCGTCGTCCTCAACATCGGAGCCTCGTGGAGCCACGGCTGCCGTGTCATGGAGGAGGAGACCTACGGGGACGCCGAAGTCGCGGACCTTCTCAACAAGGACTACGTCCCCGTCCGCGTGGACTGCGACCGCCGCCCCGACCTCAACGACCGCTACAACCTGGGCGGCCTGCCGACGACCGCGTTCCTCACGCCCGGCGGCGGCCTGATCGGCGGCACGACCTACGTCGAGCGCGGCCAGATGCTCCAGCTCCTCGTCCAGCTCAAGGCCGGCTACGCGCGCGAGAAGCACCGCCTCACCGAGGAGATCGCCCGGCGCGACGCGAAGATCGCCGAGGCCCTCGAACGCCCGCCCGCCGGCCTCGCGAAGCTCGACATGGAGATCTTCCGGAAGACCGTGCGCGGGATCGTCTCGACGTTCGACCCGCTCCACGGCGGCTTCGGCGCGGCCCCGAAGATGCCGCTCATCCCGTCGCTCCGCGTGATCCTCCAGGCGCTCCACGAGACCCACGGCCCCGACTTCCAGCAGATCTTCGTCAAGACGATGGACGCGATGGGCGACCGCGGGATGTACGACTCGATCGCCGGCGGCTGGTTCCACTACGCCACGAACGACGTGTGGAGCGCGCCGCGCTTCGAGAAGATCACCGAGGACAACGCCGGGCTGATCGAGCTCTACCTCGACGCCTCGCTCGTGACGGGAAAGGAGAAGTACCTCGAGCGCGCGGTCGCCGCGGTCCAGTGGGCGCGCCAGTCGCTCCTCGACCCGCCGCGCGGCGTCTTCGGGGGGAGCCAGTTCGCCGACGAGGAGTACTACACGTCGCGGCCGGAGGAGCGCGCGAAGCGGCCCGTCCCCCCGGTCGACCGCGTCGTCACCGTGAGCGCCTCGGCCGCGATGGCCTCCGCGTTCCTCCGCGCGTCGCAGGTGCTCGAGATGCCGGAACTGGGGGGGATTGCGCTCAAGGGCCTCGACTGGTTGCTCCGGGAGTGCGTGACGCCGGAGGGCGTGGCGCACTACCACGACGGAAAACCGCGGCTCGCCGTCCTGCTGCGCGACCCGGTCGCGCTCGCGTCGGCGGCGCTCGACGCGTTCGACCACACGGGGGAGAGGCGCTGGCTCGAGGCGGCGGGCTCGATCGCCGAAACGCTCTCCCGGCGGTTCTGGACCGAGAGCCAGAAGGGGCTGGCCGACCGCGCGGTGGACGCGCTGTAGCGGGGAGAACTCGCGAAGCTCAAGGTGAACCTGTACGAGAACGCGCTCGCGGCGGAAGTTTACGCGCGCCTCTGGCGGCTGGGGGGGAACGGGGAGCACCGCCGCTGGGCGGAGAAGCTCCTCCTCTCGTTCCCCGACCTCCTGGACGGCTACAGCCACGCGACGGCGGAGTACGCGCTGGCGGCCGACTGGCTGGTGCGCGAGCCCGAGCCGGTGAAGCCCTCCGACCTCAAAGGATTCGTCCCGCGGAGGATCGTCGCGCGATGAGCTGGCTTCCGATGTTTCTCCACCTGATGGCGCTCGGGACCGCGGGCGCGACGGCGTTCGTCCCTTCCAAGGAGATCGGGAAGTACTACTTCAAGTTCCACGCCACGCTCGTGCTCGTCACGGTCGTCACGGCCCTCCTGCTCGGGAAGCCGTGGGCGGCGCTCTCGGCGGGGCCGCCGCTCGCGCGGGTGGCGTCGTTCCTGGCGATGGTCTTCGCCGCCGCCGTGCTCGTCGAAAACGTCGTCGTCCGCGCGGTCGTCACGACGCTCCGCAAGGACGCGCTGCTCTTTCCGGTCTCGCTCGGCGTGACCTTCACGGCTCTGTCCGCGTTCGGCGCCCGCGAGGGCCAGCCGGGCCAGGCGCTCCTGCTTTCGCTCCACTTCCTGACGTGCGCCGCCGTGCTGGGGACGGCGCTCGCGGCGATGTCGACCGGCCACTGGTACCTCTCGAACGCGAAGCTGCCGTTCGAGATCCTGATCGGCCTGACGAAGGCCTTCGTCCTCTCGCTGGTCGCGAAGGCGGCGGTCTCGGCGGTCTACGTCGCGACGCGGTTCGCGGACTACCGGCGGCTCGAGGACTTCGACCTGATGGTGATGGGGACGCGCCTCCTGGCGGGGATCCTCATGGCCGGCATTCTCGGCCTCATGGCGCTCTCGTGCGCGAAGCGGAGGGCGAACCAGTCGGCCACCGGCATCCTGTACGTGGTGGTCGTCTTCGTTCTCATCGGGGAGACGATGTCGATCGCGCTGACCCTGGGGGCGCACCCGCGGCCGATCTGATGGAGATCACCTCTTATTGTCCGAAATGCCAGGCGGCCGCGCGGCTTGACACCTCCGCCGCGCCGTCCGACGTCGTGTGCCCCAGGTGTGGAGAGCGGCGGGCCGTGGCGATGACGGAAAGCGTCCGCGATCGGAACGTCGTCGACCGCTGCGTCCTCTGCGGCTGCGGCCACCTCTACATCGAGAAGGATTTCAACAGCTGGGTGGGTGGGGCCATCGTCGTCGCGGCCATCGTCGCCTCGGGCATCGCCTGGGCGCGGAACGTGACCGTCTCAATCGGGATCCTGGCCGGCGCGGCGCTCCTCGATCTCGCGGTCTGGCTCGTGGCCCGCGAGCGGACGCGGTGCTACAAGTGCGAGGCGGTCTACCGGCACGCGGCGCCCAACCCCGCCCACGAGCGGTACGAACTCGGGATGGCCGGCCGGTTTGCGAGCGACTACGATGAGCAGCGCGAGCTCCATCAGAAGTAAGGCCCGCGAGCTCGGCTTCGAGAAGGTCGGGATCGCGCGGGTCGGCGAGGCGCCCCACGCCGGGTTCCTCCGCGACTGGCTGGCCCGCGAGTTCCACGGCGAGATGGCCTACATGGAGCGCGGCGCCGAGCGGCGGATGGACCCCGCGAAGCTCCTGCCGGGCGCGCGCTCGATCGTCTGCGTCGCGAAGAACTACCAGTCGCCCGGGACCCACTCGGAGGACCCGCGCGTCGGCCGCATCTCGCGCTACGCGTGGGGCGACGACTACCACCAGGTCCTCCTCGACAAGCTCGACGACCTGCGCGCGCACGTGGAGCGCCTGGGCGGGAACGCCAAGGTCTGCGTCGACACGAACGCCGTCCTCGAGAAGCCGTGGGCGCAGCAGGCGGGTCTCGGGTGGCAGGGGAAGCACACGAACGTGATCGCGCGCGACCTGGGGACGTGGTTCTTCCTGGGCGAGGTGATCACGAACCTCGACCTCGAGCCCGACGCGCCGCACACGGAGGATTTCTGCGGGACCTGCACCGCCTGCATCGACCTCTGCCCGACGCGCGCGATCGTGGCGCCGTACGTCCTGGACTCGCGCCGGTGCATCGCGTACCTCACGATCGAGCACCGCGGCGCGATCCCGCGCGAGCTGCGGCCGCTCATGGGGAACCTGGTCTTCGGCTGCGACATCTGCCAGGACGTCTGCCCGTGGAACAAGTTCGCGAAGGTGGCGCCCGATCGCGAGTTCTACGCGCGCGACGGGAATCTCGCGCCCGCGCTGATCGGGCTGCTCGGGATGACGCGCGACGATTTCAACCAGCGGTTCAAGGACAGCCCGGTGAAGCGCGCGAAGCACGCCGGGTTCCTGCGCAACGTCTGCATCGCGCTGGGCAACTCGAATGATCCGGCGGCGGTGCCGGCGCTCGGGAAGGCCCTGGAGCACGACGAGCCGCTCGTCCGGGCGCACGCGGCGTGGGCGCTCGGCCGCCTCGGCGCGCGCGGGGCGCTGGAGCGCCGGCGGCCGCTCGAGTCAAGCGAGGAGGTCCGGGAGGAGATCGACGCGGCGCTTCGCGATCCGGGAGTCGCGCGATGACGGGCCCCCGCATCCGGCTCACCGGCGGCCCCTACCACACCGCCTCGAGCGCGTCCATCGGGGAGAAGGGGGAGTTGATCGTCGAGTTCCACGATTTCAGCGACGAGGCGGAGAAGACGTTCGGGAACGACATCGCGTTCGTGCTCTCCGTCACGCCGGAAGCCAAAGGGACGGTGGCGAGGCTCCTGGAGGCCGGGGGGGACGAGCAGCTCCTCGCGACGATCCGGGACCGGTTCACGAGCTACTTCGAAGTTCGCGACTGGCTGCAATCCCGCTCCATCCCCTTCACCAAGTCGTTCGATCCGTGGGCTTGAGCGGATGGGGGTGTCGATCTACGTCATGCCCCTGGAGACCTGGCTGGGCGGAAACTTTCGGACGACGTGGGACATCCGGGGAATCCAGCCGGCGCCGGAGCGGCCGAAGAGGTCGGTCGAGGAGGTCCGCCGGCTGATTGATTTGTTCCGGGAAGACGTGCAAAGGCACCTCGGGTTTGTTCCCGAATGGGATCAGGACGGGGAAATCGTGAGCGCCGTGTCGATGAGCTACCCGGGCTTCGCCCGTCCCGCGCTGGCGGCGCAGCGCTACGCCTCCGAGTTCCGGGCGGAACTGCTGCGCCAGCTGGAGCCTCCGGTGATCCTCCTGCCCTCGCGTTTCGAGGGCCTGGTCGAGCTATCCGGGGAGATGAGGGTGGGATCGGCGGCGAAATGGCAGGAGGAACTCGAGGGCGTGCAGTCGAGACTGGAGCAGGATCCCTTGATGGCGGAACTCGCGGGTCTTCCCGAGGGAAGCACGATCGCCGGCGCGCTCTACGAGTTTTGGGACGACGTGGGGACCACCCGCCGGCTCAAGGCGCTCGCGGCCCTGGGCGTCGAGCGTCATCTCCCCGTCATCGTGGAGGGGTGAGCGGTCCGCGCCTCAGCGCTGCTCGCTCAGGAGGGAGCGCAGGGCGTCGCGCATCCAGTCGCCGTAGACCGCCCGGCCCTCGGCGAGAGTGGCGCCCGCGGCCAGGTACTTCCGCTCGTCCAGCGTCCAGGGCTCTTCGGTCGCGGCGCTCGTCTGCGCCGGCGGCATCACCCCCTTCTCCCGCGCGTACCAGAGGACCGGCCCGGCGATGTATTGGAGGTCGGGACTGGCGGGCAGGCCGAGCGTGAGGAGGAAGTCCTCGAGGACACGGTGCTGGTCTTCCTTCCGCTTGGACCTCGTGAGCGACGGGACGCGCGCGTAGAGCGCCTGCCAGAGGATGTCGAGGAGCCGGGAGAAATCGGCGTCTTCGCCGTTGCGCCAGGCGAGGACGCCGGCCTCAACAGTCTCGCGGAGCCCGGCGTCGGCGGCCATCGACGGTTCAGGATAGCATGTTGGCGGCGGGTCCGCTCGCGGACTCGATCCCGTCCCGGACGCCCCGGACGAACTCGTCGTCGCTCTCGAGGTCGCGAAAGACGAGGTCCTCGCCGTCGCGCAGGCCGACGATGACGCGCGGCTGCCACGGGGAGAGGAGCGCGAGGACCGGCAGGAAGACGTAGTAAAGGATCGCGAGCGCGGCCACGATCGCGAGGCCCCAGAGGCAGCCCCAGGGGAGAGACGAGCTGTTGTTCCCCCAGTCGATTCCGCCGCGGAACGGCGCGGCGTGCTGGTCGACCGACTGGATCGATCCCCACGCCACCCTCCGGCCGCTCGAGAGGATCAGCCCCTCCTCGCGGGAGACGGTCACCGAGGTGAGGGCGCGGCGGAGGAGATGGGCGCCGAAGGCGAGCGAGCCGAGGATCCCAGAAGACCAAGTGGAAGACCCAGCGTTTCGGATCGTGGGGCGGGAGGATGTGGGCGTGGTGCTCGGCGAAATAGGCGCCGCCGACGGCGATCAGCGTCCAGAAGAAGAACGGCCAGATCGTCGCACCCGGGCGGTAGGCCCGTCTCACGGCGGTATGACTATACCGGCCGTGCGCCGTTTTGTCCGCTCCTACAGAAGGTGGCGGTTGTGCGGGAGAGTCGCCGCTCCATTGGTGGGAGGCGTACAAAACAGACCGTCTGTCTTGTACGCGGTCCGAATGAACGGGCGGCAGACCGTGCAGTAGGGGCGATTCTCGATCAACCGGGCCCGCTTCTTGAAGAAGTCCCACTCGCGCAGGTCGGCCCCGCACTCCTCGCAGTTCATGATGGTCAGGATCATTTGCACCTCCTTTGACTCGGAGCCTATCGGATGGGAGTGAAGGAGGCGTGGGGGAAGCGTGAAGGTACGGTTAAGCCCGGCGTCGGCCGATGTAGACCGCGCGGTCGCCATCGGTCGTGTCGAGCACCGTCTCGAGCCCCGCGAAGAGCCCTTGGAATTCGCCCGGCTTGACGCAGTATTCGTCGCGGATCCCGCGCGTCGGCTGGTCGCAGAAGATCGTCCCGCCCGGCGCGAGGAGCGCCGCGAGCCCGGGCGCAATCGACCGCTCGAGGAATCGGGTCACGACGATCGTCTCAAAGGGGCCGCGAAAGGGGAGGCGGAGCGCGTCGGCCTGGACGATTGAGACGTCGGCCTTCAGCTCCCGCGCTCGGGACGTTGCGAGCCGGATCGCCTCGTCGGAGAGGTCGACCATCGCCACCGTCCATCCCGCGAGCGCGAGGATCGCGGCGTTCTCGCCCCGCCCGCCGGCCACGTCGAGCGCCCGTCCCTTCGTCAGCCGACCCTCGTACATCAGGAGTGGGATCGAGGGAAGGTCGTGCCCGCCCTTCCGATGCTTCTCATTCCACCGGGTGCGGTCTGGATTCACCGCTTGATCGCCAGCTGGACGAGTTCGCCGCCGCCCACGTAGCGGGAGCGGACGTGCTCGAAGCCGTTGTCGGCGAGCAGGCGGCGCATCGAGCCGAGCGTGTAGTGGGCGATGTGCTCGTGGGCGTACGCCTCGGGCTTGAGCGCGTTGTAGAACTCCTCGAGGATCACCCAGAACATCCGGTCGTAGTCGGGCGTGCCGATGATGAGCCGCCCGCCCGGCCTCATCACGCGCCGGATCTCGCCCATGATCTGCGGCTTGGGCGGGATGTGCTCGATCACCTGCGAGAAGATCACCTCGTCGAAGGTCCCGTCGGGGAAGGGGAGCGAGTAGACGCTCCCCTTCAGCACGATGCAGCCCCGCCGGCCCATGAAGCGCAGCTTCTGGATCGAGACGTCCAGGCCGACCATCCCCGGCACGCTTTCGAGGATCCGGCTCGACCCGCAGCCGATGTCGAGGACGCGGCCCCCCGGCGCGTGCCAGCCCATGATGATCTCGTGCCGCTTCCGCTGCCAGTACCGCTGGAGGAAGTGCGAGCTGTCGTACGCGCGGTGGTCGTAGTCGCACCAGTCGCAGCCGTTCCGGAGCTGCCAGAGGGAGTGGAGCGTCTTCGCCAGCTGGATCCCGAACTTGATGACGCGCGCCTTCGAGACCCCCGCCCCCCGCGCCTTGTAGACGAACGGGACCTCGACCGCCGAGTGGCCCATCCCGACCAGCTTGATCAGGATCTCCTCGAGCGCGTCGAAGTTCCGCCGCGTGATCGTGATCTCGCGGAGCGCGTCCCGCCGGTAGAGCCGGAAGCCGCTCGACATGTCCCGGATCGGGATCGCCAGCACGCGCCGGAAGGTCGCGTTGAGGATCCGGCTCAGGACGGACCGGGTGCCGCTCACCTCGCTCGATCCGCCGGGCACGTACCGCGACGCCACGACGACCGCGCCCCTCTCCCTCGCGGCGTACAGGTCGCGGATGAAGTACGGGTCGTGCGAGTAGTCGGCGTCCATCGTGACGATGAACCTCCCCTGCGCCTGGTCGAACGCCTCCCGGAGCGCGCTCCCGTAGCCGCGCTCCTTCTGGAAGTGGACCTTCGCGCCGTGCATCGTGGCGCGCTGCGGCGTGTCGTCGGTCGAGCCGCCGTCGACGACCAGGATCTCGTAGGAACCGATCGAACGGGCGACCTCGTGGAGCCTCGGGAGGAGATTGGACAGGTTGTCGGCCTCGTTGATGGCCGGGAGGACGATCGTGAGCTCGGTCACAGGGGCGCCCACTATAGCATATGGATTGTCGGGCTGTATAATGGACCGCCATGCTGCAGGACGGCTACGGCCGGACCATCACGAACCTCCGGATCTCCGTGACCGACCGCTGCAACCTGCGCTGCGTCTACTGCATGCCGGCGAACCCCGAATGGATGCCCCAGCCGGAGATCCTCTCGTTCGAGGAGATCGAGCGGATCGCGCGGGTGGCCGTCTCGCTTGGCATCACCGACTTCCGCATCACGGGGGGCGAGCCCACGGCGCGGAAGGACCTGCCCGAGCTCATGCGCCGCGTCGTCGCGGTGCCGGGGGTGAAGGACGTCGCGATGACGACGAACGGCAT
The DNA here is from genome assembly GCA_041482015.1 of Planctomycetota bacterium. Classification (GTDB taxonomy): domain Bacteria; phylum Planctomycetota; class MHYJ01; order MHYJ01; family JACPRB01; genus JACQFK01. The sequence continues at coordinate 18,423 of JBGPCZ010000091.1, forward strand.
CCTTTTGAAGAAGCTCGCGCAGCCCCTGTGGGACGCGGGCCTGCGGCGCATCAACATCAGCCTCGACACGCTGCGCGGCGAGAAGTTCGTCCACATCGCGCGGCGCGACGGCTTCCGCGAGACGTGGGAGGGGATCGAGGAGGCCGACCGCGTCGGCTTCCGTCCGCTCAAGATCAACATGGTGGTGATGCGCGGCGTGAACGACGACGAGATCGTCGACTTCGCGGAGATGGCCCGCACGCGCCCGTGGCAGATCCGGTACATCGAGTTCATGCCGCTCGACGGCGACGGCACGTGGACGCGCGACCAGGTGGTGCCGGCCCGGGAGATCCTCGGGCGCATCCACGAGAAGTGGCCACTCGACCTCGTCGCCGACGGCCCCCTGAGCGACCCCGCGCGGATCTTCCGGTTCGAGGACGGGAAGGGCGACATCGGGATGATCGCGAGCGTCTCGGAGCCGTTCTGCTCGGCGTGCGACCGCATCCGCGTGACGCCCGACGGCAAGCTCCGGACGTGCCTCTTCTCGACGTGGGAGACCGACCTCAAGGGGCCGATGCGCGCGGGCGCGTCGGACGACGAGCTCCGCGCGATCGTTCGGGGCGCGGTCGCGAAGAAGGAAGCGGGGCATGGGATCAATGATCCGGACTTCGTGAAACCCGTGCGGGCCATGTACGCGATCGGGGGGTGACCGCCGCGGTCGTCGATAGGGAGAGAGGACGTGAACCATCCCGGGGGCCGAGCCCTCGCCGTGTTCGTCCGCTGGCCGGAGCCCGGCCAGGTCCTGCCGGGGATCATCCCGCGGCTCGGGGCCGAGGGGGCGGCGCAGGTCTACGAGGCGTTCGTCGGCGACCTGGTCGCCGGACTTCCGCTCGCGCCGTGCGACGCCTCGCTCTACTCGCTCGACAATTCAGAGGGGTTCCGCGAACGGTTTCCCGGCGTGCCCGTGCGCGAGCAGAGGGGGAGGAGCGAGGGGCAGCGGCTCCACGCGTGCTTCGAGGAGCTCCTCTCGCGGAACCCGCAGGCGGTGATCGTGGGGAGCAGCCTGCCCGACCTCCACCCGCGCCTGCTACAGTCCGCGTTCGAGATGCTCGACCGCCGCGAGGTCGTCATCGGCCCGACGGAGCGCGGCGGATTCTACCTGCTCGGGATGCGCGAGCCGCGGGACGTCTTCCGCGGCGTGACGTGGGGGGCGCCCGACGTGCTGGCGACCCTGCTGCGCAACTTCGAGCGCGCGCACCTCGATTACGGCTTCTTCCCGACACGGCAGAAGATCGAGACCTACGACGACCTGGTGTCGCTGCGCCGCCGGCTGCACCGCCCCGTCGCGCCGCTCACCTACGCGACGCTCCAGACGCTGGGCATCGGGCGGGACGCGAGAGAAGTGGTGTAGCTCTCATTTGGCCCGCTTCTCGATCCGCCACCGCGTTCCTGGCCCATCACTCTGGAGTCCGACCGCGTATACGAACGAAGCGTCCACGGCAATCCCGTATAATTGGTCCTGGCTCGACGTCGGGTCGCTCGTGACAAATCCTCCTCCCCCGAACGAAGGGACCATGGATCCGGTTGCGGGATCCCTCCTCTCGATCCTCCAGGCGAGGTCGAGGATCGGGTTCGTCTCCGTCCATCCCCCCACGTAAAGGTCCGTCCCGTCCCAAGCGAGCCCGAAGGGCGATTCGTTCACCGTTCCCACGTTCGTCGTCACGAAGCCAGAGCCGCCCCCGAAAGCCGGATCGAGCGATCCCGTTCCCGCGTCCCTCTTCTCGATTCGCCACTCCCGATCGCTGACGAGGGAGAACTCGTGGAACCCGGCCACGAAGAGCGAAGGCCCCGCGAGGATCAGGCAGGTCGCTTCGTCGTCCCGCCCGGACCCCGGATTGCTGGTGATGGCGCCGGTGCCGGACCCGAAGACTCCGTCGAACGCGCCCGTCGAACGGTCTCGCTTTTCGACCCGCCAGCCGTAGTCGCCGCCGGATACGTTCTGGTAGCCCGCCACGTAGATCGACGTGGAGTCCAGGACGATCGCATTCGTCTCGTCCTGCCCCACCCCGGGGTTGGACCGGACGATGCCCGTGCCTCCGCCGAAGACTCCGTCAAGCGCGCCCGTCGTGGCGCTCCGCTTCTCGATCCGCCATTGTTCGTCGGTCCCGGGAGGCGCGGGATTGCCTTCGTACCCCACGGCGAAGAGGGCACCTCCGGAGACGGCGAGCCCAAACAGGTTGTCCCAGGTCGTGGATGGGTTGACGGTGATGGCCCCCGTCCCGCTTCCGAAGACGGCGTCCGGTGCCCCATTGGATGCGTTCCGCTTCTCGATCCTCCACGCGGGATCGGCGGCAACATTCTGCACTCCTCCGATGTACAGGCTGCCCCCGTCGATCACGATGGCGCGCGGAAAGTCTCCGTTCGCGGTGGGGTTTGAGATGACCACGCCGGCGGCCCCGAACCCGGGATCCAAGGAACCGTCCGCGAGGTTCCGCTTCTCGATGCGCCACTGCCCGCCCCCGGTGTTTTCGGTTCCGGCCACGTACATCCACGTGGAGTCGATGGCGATGGAAAACGCCTGCCCTGCGGAGCCCGCGGGGTTTCCGAGCACGACGCCACCCGTGCCGAAACCCGGGTCGAATCCACCCGACGGAAGCGCCGCCGCTGGGATCCCTGAACCGCCACCCTTGCTTCCGCATGCCGGTTGGAGCAAGGCCGAGATGACGACAATCACTCCGATCCCCAGCCTGGGCATTCTGGACGGCCTCCTCACCTTTCCAGCCTACCCTGACTCTCGATCTTGCGGGAAGAATTCGGGCAGGGTCGCCGGTCTACTTCCTCCACTCCGCCTCCCACCACGAGCGCCAGAACCTGAGGGCCTCGTTGTGTGGGACGAGGCGGATCTTTGCGGCTTCGAGGATCTCCATCGCGTCGAGGGCCGGGATCCGGACCGGCCGGACACCGGGGATTACATCGTGACCCGCCTCCAACGTGACGGGGAATGGAGGGGCGACTACTTCCCGCTCGTTGGCTCCGCTTTCTTCTTGAGCATCTGGAGGAGCTGGGCGCGTTTCTGGGGCCACTTGTCGTCGAGCTCGGCCTTCCAGACGTGGATGTCGGAGTACCAGGCGAACTGGCCGCCCGAGATGAGCTCGCAGTGTGAACGCGTGGGCGTCATCCCGTCGCCCTTGCCGAGCACCATCTCCTTGTCGTCGACCGTCGCGACCATCTCGTCGCCGTAGATCTCGAGCACGACGGTGTGCCACGCACTGTCGTTCAGCTTCTGGCGCTTCGTGTCGATGTCCCAGCCCTTGGTCGTCCCGCCGGTGCCCGCCATCTTCACGATCTTGAACTGGTCGGGGTTCAGGATGAGCCGCGCGACGTGCTCCTTGTCGTCCATCGCGAAGCCGATCCAGGTCGAGCCGTCGAACTTGAACTTGAACTGGACGACGACGTTGTTGTCGCCGAGCTTGCGGGACATCGCCGGGTGGTGGGCGTCCGCCGCGATCTCCGCGACCTTGAGTTTGTCGCTCTCGACGACCTTGAAGTCGCCCTTGTACTTGTTCCACTCCTTGGACCACATCCCGCCCTCGAAGGTCTCCGCCCAGAGGAGCTCGCCCCGCTTGGTCATCCACGTCTTGGGCTCGGGGGCTTTCTTTTCGGGCTTCTTTTCCTGCGCGATCGCCGGCAGGAAGAGGGATGAAATGAAGGCGAGGACGAGGATATGCCGCATAGATCCGCTCCTTATGGGTTCCGGCCCGCTATTGTATACACCTACGCCCCGTGGATCCAACGCGTCTCAGGGCTTCTTCGACACGTAGTTGGGGTGCGGGGTCATCAGGACCAGCAGCGTCAGGTTCGCGCCGCTGTCGTTCTTGAGCGAGTGCTCGGCGCCGGCCGGGACGTAGACGACGTTCTTCTCGCCCACCTCGCGGGTCTCGCCGGCGACCTTGAAGATGCCGCAGCCCTCGATCACGAAGTAGACCTTGTCGCAGTCGTCGTGGACGTGGGGCTTCTGCTCCTGGCCGGGGCCGACGCCATAGACGTCGCAGAACATCTTCTCGCTCTCGAAGAGCGGGACCTTCGTGAGCTTCTCGGGCGAGAACTTCCGATGGTCGAAGACTCCCTTGACGTCCATTCGCTCCCTCTTCGCGCTTAAAGGCCCAGCGAGAGCCGCGCGCCCAGCGCGTTCGGCAGCCGCTTGATGCGCTTGATCTTCTTCGCGGTCGACTTGTAGTCGTACTCGATCCGGCGGAAGGTCACGGTCTTTCCGTCGAAGACGACGTAGCAGGAGCGCGTGTCGCCGTCGCGCGGCTGGCCGACCGAGCCGACGTTGATGAAGAACTTGCCCTTGGCGACGGAGAAGGCGCCCTCGATGTGGCGCTGGTCGAGGAACGGCTTGTCGGGGAAGAAAACGCCGGGCAGGTGGGTGTGGCCGCCGAAGGCGACGCGCTTGATCTTCGCGAAGATCTGCTTCATGAAGTCGGGGTTGTAGCAGGCCTCGGGCATCACGTACTCGCGCGTCGGGTCGAGCGGCGAGGCGTGGACATAGAGGACGTCGCCGTGCGTGGCGAACCGCGGCATCTGCTCGAGGTAGGTCCAGAGCTTCTTGTTCTCCGCGGAGTCGCACCGGGGCGCCTTGAGCTGGTCCTTCGTCCACCACGCGGAGGCCTCGGCCTTCCAGTTGAAGCCGACGGGCTGGTAGAGGATGCCCTCCTCGTGGTTGCCCATCAGCGTGAACTCGAACCGCTCCTCGGCGATCCGCATCACCTGCCGCGGGTTGGGCCCGTAGCCGATGAGGTCGCCCAGGCAGACGATCTCCTCGCACCCCAGCTGGGCGGCGTCGTCGAGGACGGCGGTGAGGGCCTCCATGTTGGAGTGGATGTCGGAGACGACGGCGGTGCGTTTCATCGCGCGCTCTTGGCCAGCCCTTCCAGGACGTTGAGCTCGATCACGTTCATCTTCTGCCCGCAGGCGTCGGTGAGCTTCTGGACGAGGAAGCGCTTGAGCGCGAGGTACGACGGGACGGTCGTGCCGACCCGGTCGCCGGTGAAGCGGACCAGCACGCGGTCGCCCACGACGTCGACCAGCTGGAGCTGGAGGTGGTTCGCGTCGAAGAGGGGGAAGACGTGCTCGTCGAGGGCCTTGACGATGAGGGCGCGCTTCTGGGCGCTGGACAGGCCGGAGGCGTCGGGGGCGTCCCGGCGGGGCGGCTGGCCGCGGACGGAGCTGAGGATGGCCTGGATGTCGTCCCAGCAGGAGCTGCAGCCGCCGCCGGCCCGGGTGCACGCGGTGACTTCCTCGACCTGGTGCAGATCGTGCTCCTGGATCGCGCGGCGGATGGCCTCCCCGGGAACGACGAAGCAGCGGCAGACGACAGTGTCTTCGGAAGGGCTCGCCATGATGCGCAGGAGAGTCTAACACAGGGGATATGGGTTTGCAAGGCAGCGCGCCGGGGCGGTATAATCCGCCGCCCGATGACGCCCGTCCTCTATTACCATCGCGTGGGACCGTTCCGCCCGGGCGCACCGCAGAAAATGACGGTGACGCCGGAGAATTTCAAGTCGCAGATGCACTTCCTCCGCCGCAACGGCATGGAGGTGCTGACCCTGGACGAGGTGCTGGCGGGGAAGAAG
>JBGPCZ010000092.1:0-23996 GCA_041482015.1 Planctomycetota bacterium
CTTGAGCCCGGCGTACTTGGCCTTGGAGATGGCCTCGTTGATGAAGTAGGAGCAGCCGGACATGAAGTCCATCAGGAAGCGCATGGCGAAGATCCAGACGATGAGCTTGACCTGCAGCTCCTCGTAGTTCGCGGCGACCTTCCCGGTGAGCGCCAGCGTGATGAAGGAGATCAGCGCGACGCCGGTCACGCCGTAGGTCTCGAAGCCGTCGGCCGTCGGGCCCACCGAGTCGCCCGCGTTGTCGCCCGTGCAGTCGGCGATGACGCCCGGGTTGCGCGGATCGTCCTCGTTGACCTTGAACACGATCTTCATGAGGTCGGAGCCGATGTCCGCGATCTTCGTGAAGATGCCGCCCGCGATGCGGAGGGCCGAGGCGCCGAGCGACTCGCCGATGGCGAAGCCGAGGAAGCAGATGCCCACGATCTCGCGCGGCAGGAAGAGCAGGATGATGACCATCATCACCAGCTCGAGGGAGATGAGGTAGAGGCCGATCGACATCCCGGCGCGGAGGGGGATGGAGACCACGTCCCACGGATTCCCGCGCAGGGCGGCGAAGGCCGTCCGGCAGTTGGCGTAGGTGTTGACGCGGATGCCGTACCAGGCGACGGCGTACGAGCCGGCCATGCCGACGACGGAGAAGAAGAGGACGAGGAGGGCGGTGCCGAAGCTCTTCCCCTGGAGGCCCATGAAGTAGTAGGTCATGGCCGTGCCGATGATCGCGAAGAGCATCAGGAGGAAGCGGCCCTGCTGGATGAGGTAGGTCTTGCAGGTCGCGAAGATGATCTCGGAAATCTTGAGCATGGACGAATGGGCCGGCAGGACGTGGATCTGGCGCCTCAGGAAGAGGCTGATGCCCAGCGTCCCCGTGATGACCAGCGCGCCGTAAAACAGAAGGTTCCAGGCCGTGATCGAGTGGCCCCCGATCTGGAAGGCCGCCTTGTGGAGGTCGGGAATCGCCAGGTCCGAATCGTCCCCGAACGCGAGGCCTCCGCCCAGGAGGACGAAGCCCAGCGCCAGCAGTGCGGGGAGGTTGCGAGTGACGAACCAGCGTCTCACGAACGCCTCCTTATGAGTAAGATCGAAGGGACGAGGGTTCTTGTTGGGCGGTATTAAACTGGCCTGCCGCGCCATTGTCAACAGTACGAGATAGCCCTAACCCCGGAAGAACAGGAACGTCACGAGGAGGAAGAGGGGCACCAGGATCCCGACGGACCAGAGCATGTAGCCGAAGAAGCTCGGCATCTTCACCTGGTTCTCCTCGGCGATCGCCTTCACCATGAAGTTCGGCCCGTTCCCGATGTAGGTGTTCGCCCCCATGAAGACCGAGCCGCACGAGACGGCGGCCAGGAAGCGAACCCCCTCGGGGTACTGGAGCAGCACGTCGAGGTGCATCGGGTCGATCTTCACGTGGTGGATCCCCCCGACCACCCCGGCGGCCAGCGAGGCGAAGGTCACGTAAGTCGGGGCGTTGTCCAGGAAGCTCGAGAGCGCGCCCGAGCCCCAGAAGAACTCCCACGCGCGCGTCATGTGGATCGAGCCGGACTGTCCGCCCTCGTCCAGGAGCTGCGTCGCCGGCACCATCGTGATGAAGATGCCGATGAAGATGACGGCCACCTCGACGATCGGGCCCCAGGTGAACTTGTTGGACGCGCGGATCTCCCTCGAGGTCGTGGCCAGGGAGAGGCCGATCATCGCCCCCATCCCCGCGACGAGCAGCACCTTCCGCAGGTCCTCGCTCCACCCGTTCTTGTGGCCGAAGTACCCGATCGCGGCGTTGATGCCGATCACCCCCAGGAGCCAGAGGAAGTTGACGCCCCCCTGGATCCGGAGCGGCTCCTTGACCTGCTGGACCTCCTCGAGCTGCGAGCCGGGGCGCTCCCGCTCCTCCTTGTTGAAAATCACCTGGTCGACCAGGTTGAAGACCAGGAGGAGCGCCCCGTTCACCAGCGCCCACGGCGCGAACAGCTTGAGCGTCCAGAGGAACGGCACGCCGCGGAGGAAGCCCAGGAAGAGCGGCGGATCGCCGAGCGGCGTCAGCAACCCCCCGCCGTTCGAGACGATGAAAATGAAGAAGATCACGATGTGGACCTTCTTCATCCGCTTCTCGTTCGCCCGCAGCAGCGGCCGGACGAGGAGCATCGACGCGCCCGTCGTCCCGATGAAGCTCGCGAGCACCGCGCCGAGGGCCAGGAACCCCGTGTTCACGATCGTCGTGCCCGCGAGCGATCCCTTCAGGTAGATCCCGCCGGAGATGGCGAAGAGCGCCGCGAGGAGGACGATGAAGGTCACGTACTCCTTCAGGCTGTCCAGGAGCGCGTGGCCCTCCGCCGATGCGAGGAGGTGGATCACGACGGGCAGGCTCGCGACCAGCGCCACGATGAGCTTGTTCCGGTTCTTCTCCCAGAAGTGGCCCAGGAAGAGCGGCACGACCGCGATCACCAGGAGATAGAGCGCGAACGGAAGGACGGTCCAGGCCGGGGGCGCCCCGGACGAGCCGAGGGTCGCGATCATGCGGAAATAATAGGTCCGCCCGGAGGGGCGTCAACAAAAACGCGTGGGAAGCCCCGGAAGAGTCAGGGCCCGAGCTCGTAGCGCAGCGTGTACGAGGTGTCGGGGGGCCAGGGGTCGACGAGGGCGCCGGGCTCCACCTTGAGATAGTACAGGCCGTAGCGGTCGCAGGGATGCTCCAGCTTGAGATCGCCACGGCCCTCGAGCGTGCGGATCGGGCGCCTGGAGCTGTCGAAGAGGGTCGCCTTGACGGCGATCTTGGCGTCATGGAGATGGATCGTGAGCGGGACCGGTTTCGGAGGCAGGGCGTCGACGGATGCGTCCTTGACCGGGTTGGGGACCTGGATCCAGTAGTAGTCTACGTCGAGGCCCGGCGGGTCGAGGTTGGCGGCGACCACCGCGAAGGGCGGGAGGTCGGTGGCGAGGTCGAACGAGTCGTTGCACTCCTGGAGGTCGCGCCCGCCGGCCAGCTTCCGCTTGAGGGCATCCAGGCGGCCGTCCTTCTTGTATCGGTTCCAGAAGAAGCCCCGGTCCAGCGGTCCCAGGTCGGTCATGAGGGACTGCAGCTTTGTGAGCAGGGCCAGCTCGTCCTCCCGCGTCCCGGCCCTGGCCTTCCGGTCGAGCCCGATGATCTCCGGCACGCGGGCGCAGAACTTCGCCTCGTCCTCGAAAATGCTCGACCGGTACTCGTCGGGGTAATCCTTCTTGAGCATGGCGCTCGTGTGGTCCGTCGCGCGGCGGAACGCCTGCTGCGCCTCCTCCCAGCGCTGGAGCTGCCAGAGGTAGATGCCCTGGAAGTACAGGGCTTCGCGGATGTACCCGTCCATCGTCAGGGGCCGGATGTAGAGCCCGGTCTGGGTGACGATGTACTTCTCCGGCCGTTGCAGGAGCTCGTCGCGTCCGCGCTCCAGCCACGGGACGGCGAGTTCGAACGCCGTGAGGGGCCGCGGGGCGGGGGGGCCGAGCTGCAGGATCCCCTGGAGCTCCGGATCGCGCTCGATCCGCGCGAGCAGGTCCCGGTCCAGGGTTCCCTCCCTCCACGAGGGCTTGTAGTAGAGGGTTCGGGCGAGCTCGAACTTGAGGTACGTCGAGTCGGGCAGCATCGAGTTTCCCTGGCGGAGCCACGTGAGCCCGAACTTCACCCATTCCCACGACTTGTCCGGGTCGGTGAACCCGTTGGCGACGTTGTAGGCCGAGTGCCAGCCCAGGTGGGCCCACACCTCGGGGTTGCGCGGCTGGAAGTAGGAGATGAATTGGAGGATCTGCCGCCGCTCGTACCAGCGCTTCTCCTCCTCGACCTTCTTGAGCTGGATCCAGAGGGCGTCGACGATCACCGCGCGGAACGCACCGAAGAACAGCGAGGCGACGTACGTCGACACCATGTCGCTCGCCTTGATGTCGGGCACCTGGCGGTAGCGCTCCTCCACGCGCGTCTCGGGTTGCCGCTCGAGGCCGAGCGACTGGATGAGCACGCTCGCGGCGAGGAGGGCGGCCAGGACGATCCAGCGGGGCAGCGTCATCACCCGAAATCCTTGAAGGAGAGGACGAGCATGCCCAGCGCGCCCAGCACGAGGATGGGCATCGCCGCGTGGCCCGCCGCCACCGCCAGGTCGCGGCCCGAGACGGCCCGGTCCTTGAGCAGCCACTTTGAGAAGTCGAAATCATCGAAGTCCGGGACCACGGCCAGCACTCGCTTGGAGACCGCGCTCGAGAACTGGAGGAACCACGGAGGGATCTCGTCGGGCACGCTGGACTTGTGCTTTCCGGAACGGAGTTCCACTAGGGACTGGTCGATGTCGCGCGTTCCATCCTTCACATAGCCGTACGCGGAGCCGACGATGTAGAGGAGGATGCCCAGGAGGATGCTCAGCGGCGCGGAGAGGAACGAGGACGCCATCAGGGTGAGCGACAGCACGGTCATCGCCTGGAGGAGGAGGAGCACCAGGCCGCGCGCGAAGGCGAACTCGAAAAGCATGGGCTTGAGGTAGATCCCCAGTCCCGGCTTCGCCGCGCCGATGTATCCGTCCCCGTCCCCGCAGGTGAAGGCGACGTCGAGCGTTCCGTCGGGCCCCACGAGGTCCGCCGGCACGCTCCAGTCCAACTCCTCGTTGGTGTTGAGGAACTGCGCCGCGTGGTGCTTGCCCCTCGCGGACGTCACGTCCAGCAGGACGTTCCCCGATGACCGGAACCGGTCGGTCGGAGAGCCCACCGAGAGGCGGGTCTCCAGGACGACCCGGTCGCCGAAGTCGGCCCGGCGGAGCCCCGTGAACTGCCAGGTCAGCGCGCCCCTATTCCCGGCGGAGACGTAGCGCTTCTTGTCCACCTCGTCGGCGTCGGTGCTCAGCGGCCGCACCGCCTCGAACCGGTCGGCCTCCCGCCGCTCCTGGGCCATCACGGGCGGGAAGCCCGGCCCCGCGAGGAGCTGCACCCCCCGGATGAAGACCACCGTCACCGCGCCCATCGTGGCCACGAAAATCGCCAGGAGGAGCGAAAGCCCCAGGAGCTTGCCCAGGAAGATCGTGGACTTGGAGACCGGCTTCGTGACGAGCAGGTAGATCCGCTTCTGCTCGAAGTCTCCCGGGAGGGAGGAGCCCGAGATGAAGAGCGCGACGATCGCGGTGAAGAGCGAGGCCGCGCGAAGCGCCCACACCTCCATGAGCCGGAGGCGCCCGGCCGTTTCCACCGAGGGAAAGAACGCCGTGGAGCTCAGCAGCGCGAGCGCGAAGAGGACGAGGATCGTGAAGACCTTCCGGCGCGACGCCTCGATCAGCGTCATCCGGGCGATCGCCCAGGTCCGCCGGGGAGAGACTGCCAGGACGCGCGTCGCCAGCCGTGCGCCGCCGGCGAAGAGGGGGATGAGGAAGTTCGGGATCACGTCTTCTCCCCCGGGGGCTTCTTGTACGTGAGCCCGTCGCCGCTCTCCTGCACCGTGCGGAGGAACACGTCCTCGAGCGTCTCGAGCGTGTGCTCCGACTTCACGAGGCGCGCGCCTTCCGACTTCGCGAGCTCCTCGATCTTCCGGCGCGCCTCGTCGGACAGGTTCTTGAAGGTGAGCTGCACGGAGTCGCGGTTCACGAGGATGTCCCGCACCGACCCGTACGCCTTGGTCTGGCCCTGGTGGAGGATGGCGATGCGGTCGCACACCTCCTGGACGTCGGCCAGCAGGTGGCTGGAGAGGAGCACGGTCTTCCCACGCTTCTTGAGCTCGAGGATGAGGTCCTTGATCTGGCGCGACGAGATCGGGTCCAGGCCGCTCGTGGGTTCGTCGAGGATCACGAACTCGGGGTCGTTGATCAGCGCCTGGCAGAACCCGACGCGCCGCGTCATGCCCTTGGAGTACTCGCGGATCTGCCGCTTCCGCGCGTGGGTGAGCCCGAACCTCTCGATGAGTTCGTCGGCGCGCTTCTTCCGCGTCTGCCGGTCGAGGTTGAAGAGCCGGCCGAAGAAGTCGAGCGTCTCGTCGGCGTTGAGCCAGCGGTAGAGGTACGACTCCTCGGGGAGGAAGCCGATGCGGGACTTGACGGACACGTCGGTGGGGGGCTGGCCGAGGATCCTCGCCGTCCCGCCGGTCGGGAAGATCAGGCCCAGGAGGAGCTTGAAGGTGGTGGTCTTGCCCGAGCCGTTGGGGCCGATCAGGCCGAAGACCTCGCCCGGCTCGATGGTGATGGAGAGGGAGTCGAGCCCCTTGTGTTTCGGACGTCCCCAGAAGTCCTTGTAGACCTTGGTGAGCCGGTCAGTCTCGAGGACGGCGCTCATAAGCGGTTACAAAAAAAGCCACGAAAAAACGAGTCGCCGCGCCCCCCATGGGCGCCCGAGGACTCCTTCTCCGTGGCCTGCGGCAGGATCTCCGTCGTCCTAACGGAGATTCGCTTCCTTCTGGAGCTTGCGGATCAGCTGGCGCGTCTGGCGCCGGCGCTTCTCGCTGGGCTTTTCGTAGAACGCGGTTCTCTTGATGTCCCGCGTCAGCCCCTCTTTCTCGCACGCCTTCTTGAAGCGCTTGAGGAGCTGGTCGAGACTCTCGTTCATCCGGACCTTGACGCGGATCAAGCACGCACCTCGCAATGGGATTTCAGTCGGCGGATTATAGCCCACCCCCCCGCGCCCGGGCAACTCTTTTTCCTCTTTTTCCGTCCCTTCTCCGCACATTCGGCGCGAATTTCTGCGCGAACTATATTCCGCGGGGAACTGGACAAGGGAGAAATTATAAGTTATAAATTAGCCGGATAGGGGAAGCCCGTCCAGGCGCATCGAGGAGAGAGAGGGGACATGAAAAGCAAGGGTGGTGCAAGTCTCTACGAGGTCCTGAAATCCGCGTCCCGTCCGGGGGCCGATCCCTTGCCCGCGCCCCCCGCGGCGGAAGCGCCCGCCCCGTCCTCGGAACGCCCGCCTTCCCTCAAGGAACGGCTCGCCCAGTACAAGGCCCAGAAGCTCGCGGCCGCACAGGCTCCGGCTGGCTCGGCGACCGCGGTCGCGGAGCAAACGCCCGTTCCCATGGCGGTTGCCGAGGCGACTCCCAGTCCCGCGCCCACGCAGCTGCTGACCCCGATCGCCTCGACGCCGGAACCCAGGCCCGTCGCCGGCCCGGGCGAGCGCGTCCTCCGGCTCACGTACAACACCGCCGCCTTCTCCGCGCTTGTCGGGATCGGCCTCCTCTTCGTCGCCTACGCGGTCGGCGTGAAGGTCGGGAGGAGCCGCGCCGCGGAGTCCGCCCCCGAGGCGGTCGTGGACCGCGTGCCCGCGGGTCCGCCCGCGCCGATCGTCCCGACGCCTCCGCCCGCGCCCCCGAAGGTCTACACCATCCACCTCATCGAGTGGCCGGCGCGCCGGTCGGAAGAGAAGCTGAAGGCGGGCGAGGCGGCCGACATCTACAAGAAGGCGCTCGAGAAGCAGGGGATCCGGAACGTGGAGACGATGAAGATCGTCCGGGGCGGCGAGGAACGCCTCGCGATGTATGTCGACCGGTTCAAGGATACCGCCGCCGATTCGGCGAAGTCGCGGCTCTCGGCCCTGCAGAAGGTGAAAGTCCAGAACCAGACGCCCTTCGCGCAGGCGTCCTTTGAAGAGGTGCCGAGGTAGTCGGTAGTCGGTAGCCGGGCGCCGATTTTTCTGTTGAATAGCCGGGTTTGATCCGGTATTCTCTCCGCTCCATGTCGATCCACAAAAGCCTTGTCTCCGCCGGCAAGCTCCGCCGCCACCGAAACGTGCTCACCCGTTCCGAGCGGCTCGACATCCTGAAAAAGGAAGAGCGCTGGAAGGACGACCAGTCCATCTTCGGCCTTCCCAAGGTCCGCAACATCATGATGAAGGCGAAGAAGAAGAAGGAAGAAGCGGCGGCGGAAGGCACGGAGGCGGCCCCGGTCGCCGGCGCGGCCCCCGCGGCGGGCGCGGCTCCTGCAGCCGCCGGCGCGAAGGGCGCGGCCCCGGCCGCCAAGGGCGCGGCCCCCGCGGCCGGTGCCAAGGCTCCCGCGGCCGCCAAGGGCGCGGCTCCCGCCAAGAAGGAAGAGAAGAAGAAGTAGCCAGGGGAGAACTTCGGAACCCCCGCTCACCGGCGGGTTTTTTTTGTTGTCACGGACCCACGTCGATCGCCGTCCCGATCCACGCCGCCTCGAAGTCCGCGCGGGACATCGTCCGCGGGCCGCTCGATGGATCCAGGAGGCGGATCCGGTCCGCCTCCACGCCGTCGACCATCATGGCGTGGCTCACCATCCAGCTGACGCGGATCGAGACGATCGAGGGCGCGGGGATCGATTCGTAAGGGGGCGTGACGATGCGGACCGGGGCGCGGTCCCCGAGTTTCCGGCGGAGTCCGCGGAGCACCCCGCACTCGCTCGTGCCGCCCATGCCCGCGCGCGTGGCGCAGAGAAGGGCCATCTCCTGCTCCGTCGCGGTCACGCCGCTTCGATGCAGGAGCATCGCCGCCGCCGCGGGCGCTCAGCTGTAGGGGGAGGTCTGCGGGCAGAAGCCCGCCGCGTCCACCCGGCCCCGGAGCCCGTCGTGTCCGGCGCCGGCGGCCACGCCCGTCTTGAGGAGGAGGATCCCCGCGAGGATCATGAGGAGATCGCGCTTCAGCCTCGAGTGGCGCGCGGCGAAGAGGCCCGCGCCGAACGCGAACAGCGCCGGCCCGAGGGTGATCCACGGCTCGACGCACGGGTACCCGTCCCAGGAGATGAGGCGGGCCTCCGCGGCGGGGAGGCGGCTCAGGGCCAGCTTGGCCAGGACGACCCCCAGCAGGACGAGGGACGCGATCGTCCCGCCCTTCAGGGACCGGCGCGCCGCCGCCGCGCCCGCTCCGGCCGCCGCGGCGGAGCCGAGGATCGAGAGGAGGACGGCGGTCATTTCCGGAGCCTCTCCCCGCGCTTGAGCAGGACCTCGTCGAAAAGCTCGGTCACCTCCTCGCGCGTGAGGCCGTGCGCCGCCGCGTCCGCGAGCGCGTCCTCGATCGCGCGCCGCACCGCCTGGCGCCTTACCGCGCGGGGCGCCGCGAGCGACTTCGCCGCGTAGACGCCCGCGCCGGGGCGCGTCTCGATCAGGCCCTCGTCGTGGAGGTGGCGGTAGGCCTTGACCACGGTCAGCGGGTTGACGCGCAGGCGGACCGCGGTCTCGCGGACGCTGGGCAGCCGGTCGCCCGCCTTCCAGTGCCCGCTCCCGAGCAGCGCGCGCACCTGCTTCTCGATCTGCGCGTAGATCGGGACCGCCGAGTCGAGGTCGATCAGGATCGGGAAGCTCACGGCTTCACCAGCCGCTTGAGCCGGGAGGTGTCGGCGTAGAGGTCCACGTACCCGCACTCCGTGCAGACTCGCGCCCGGACCTCGACCATGTTCTCGGAGAAGGTCCAGAAGCGCGCCTTTTTCGCCTTGAAGTACACGCGGCCGGTCGAGCTGAGCCGGCCGTCCGCGAGCTTGCGCGACTCGCACCAGAGGCATTCGTCCGCGGGCATCTTTGTCTCTCCTTCCTGTGAACGGGATGACCGTACTATAACAGCAAAACGGTTGGCGGGAAGGGCGAAACGCGCCGGGCTACTCCTTGAGCGCGGCCTGGATCTTCTCGCGGAGGAGCGGGTCCTTCGCTTCTTCGAGCGCGCGCAGGAGGTGGGTGCGCGCCTCGGCGGGCATGGAGAGCGCGCGGCAGGAGAGGCCGATCTCGAGGTTCCGGCGGGCCCGCGAATCGAACTCGGTGAGGGGGTAGTGGTCGAGCGAGGCCTTCCACGCGGAGATGGCCAGGGCATGCTGGCCGGCGAGCGCGTGGGCCTGCCCGAACGTCCCCAGCGCGTCGGCGAGGTCGAGTTCCCTGAGGGCGAGCTCCTGCTGCCGGATCGCCCGGACCGTGGGCTGCGTCTCGCGCGCGACGTCCTCGCGGGAGTGGCCGACCTCCGCGCGGTAGCGGTCGACGGCGGCGCCGGCCAGGCGCACGGCCTCCGCCGCGTCGCGCTTGAGCTCGATGTAGACGTTTGCCAGGTTGTTGCAGACCTTCGGGTCCGCGGGGTTGATTTCGTACGCGCGCTTGTACTCGGCCATCGCCTCGTCGAGCTTCCGGGTGAAGAGGTAGCAGTTGCCGAGACCCACTCGCGCCTCGTAGTGGGCCGGGTCGGCCTCCAGCGCGCGCTTGTAGAGCGTGATGGCCTCGCCGTACCGGCCGCGGGCCTCGCGGTCGGCCCCCGACTCGTAGTCGTCGCCGGCCGTGGACCGCTGGAGCTCCATCATGAAGTGGTCCGCGTTCCGCTCGTGCTTCGGGTCCGTCCAGAGGTCCTCCACCTCCTCGTACCCGAGCAGCCGCTTGGAGTTGTCGTACTCCTCGCACACGATGACCTGCTCCCGGTCGTTGTAGCCCGTGACCACGTAGAAATGGAAGTCCTTCCCGCCGGTCTTGACCATGATGATCGGGGGGACGTCGCGATCGATGGCGTTCTTGACGTGTCCGATGGTGCCGTGGAGCAGCACGGCATTCAGGCCCTTCGCCCGGGCCAGCTTGCCCACGAAGTGGGTGGGGATGCCGGGCACCTCCGGGTTGCGGACCAGGATCGAGAGTTCCTGCACGGAGGCGGACTTGCCCCAGAAATTCACCACGGCGCAGATGGATTCGGGCAGGCAGTCGGCGGTGAGGCGGCTCCGGGGAAGGGCGACGGGCCGGGAGACGACGACAAATCCCCTGGAGGCGGCGTTGTCCGGAAGCCGGTCCACCTTGGTGCCGCCGATGGGCGAGCACGCCGCGAGATAGAGGGAGGCGGCGGCGAGTCCCGCGAGGGGTGGACCGCTCCCCCGCATTATTCCAATTCGATCTTCAGGGCGATGATGGTCACGGTGATGATGATGGCGACCGCCGCGCCCGCGACCCATTCGTACCAGTAGAGGGAGCCCGCCATCTGCACGCGATCGGGATTGGCCCCGAAATACGCGATCTCTTTCGAGGTCAGGTCCCGGACCTGCTGCTCGGCCTCGGTGGAACTGACCCCCATCTGCTCCAGGCGCGACTTCACCGTCTGCTCCGCCGCCCGGTTCGACTCCTGCCGGCGGGACGGGATCACGTCCGCGAAACAGGGGATCAGGGCGAAGTGCACGGCCAGCAGGCAGAGAACTGTTCGCTTCATGGGGAGTTCCTCAGCATTGATCGAGAGACCTTGTTCTACCTGAAATTGACCGCCCAGAAGACGACGCCTGCAATGGCGAGAAGCCCACCCACCCATTCCCACCACAGGAGATCCGTCTGCCCGCCGAAGGGCTCCTGCCCGACGATCTGGATCCGGTCCGGATGATGCGCGAAATAGGCGGTCTCTGTATCCGTCAGTTCCTGGGACTGGCTCAGCGCGGCGTCCTTGCTCATCCCCAGTTCCATCAGGCGGCTCTGCACCTTCTGGGGAGCATCCGAAGTGGACGGGCGCCGGCTCGGGATCACGTCCGCGTAGAGGGGGGCCGAGAAGATCCCGACCACCGCCAAGGCAACCACCAGACGACTCGCGAAAACCATATACCCCTCCACGTTTCCCAGCCGCGGGTTCAGTTACTGACGTTGGCCCGCCACACGATGCCTCCGGCCAGAAGCCCCAGCATGAGGAATCCCTCGACCATGGCGGCCGTGGGGAAGCCGGACACCTGTTCATCCCCCACCACCTGGATCCGGTCGGGGCCTTCGGCAAAGTAGCGCGCTTCCCGGTCGAGCAGGTCGTTTGCCTGGGCGACGGCCTGGTCCTGCTTTATTCCGATCGCTTGCAGCCGCTCGGACACCTGGCGTCGGGCCTCCCTCGATCCGTCCTCCGGCCTCCGGCTGGGGATCACGTCGGCCCAAGCCGAAGACACCATGAGGCTTGTCGTGAGGAGCGCGCCAATCCCACGCGTCATAAACGGCCTCCACACAGACTTCGAAAATTATAGAGGGACCCCGAGGGGAGTCAACAAAAAGCCCACCTTGACCCCCGCCCCAAGCCCGATTATAGTGACGCACCGGTCGAGCCGATACCTGCAATGAAACGAAAGGCCGTCGCCCTCCTCTCCGGGGGCCTGGACTCCATGCTGGCGGTCCGGGTCCTCCTGGACCAGGGCATCCCCGTCACCGGGGTCCGGTTCATCACCCATTTCGGCTGCGACCCGGTCTCGGCGGGCTCGTGCGGCCACGATGTCGAACCGCTGGTCAAGATGTGGGGGCCGCTCGGCTTCACCGTCCGGATGTCCCACCTGGGGCAGGACTACATCGACATGGTGAAGAACCCGAAGTTCGGCCGCGGGAAGAACATGAACCCGTGCGTCGACTGCCGGATGATGATGCTCTCCTGGGCGCGCGAAATCCTCGACCGCGAGGAGGCCGGCTTCCTCGTCACGGGCGAGGTCCTCAACCAGCGGCCGATGTCCCAGACGCGCGAGCGGTTCCGGCAGATCGACAAGCACCTGGGCCTCGAGGGCCAGGTCCTCCGGCCGCTCTCGGCCCGCGTGCTCGAGCCGACCCGCCCCGAGCTCGAGGGGGTCGTCGACCGGTCCAGGCTCCTCGGGATTTCCGGGAGGGGCCGGACCCCGCAGTACGAGCTGGCGAAGAAGTACGGGATCAAGGAGATCCCCCAGCCTTCCGGCGGCTGCCTCCTCACCGACCCCGGCTACTCCGCCCGCCTGCGCGATCTCTGGAACCACGACCCCGAGGCCGGCGCGCCCGACATCAACCTGCTCCGGGTCGGCCGCCATTTCCGCCGCGATGGGCGCTCGAAGATCATCGTCGGCCGGGACGAGGCCGAGAACGGGATGCTCCAGGCGTTCCGCCGCCCGGGCGACGCGCTGGTGTACCTGAAGGATCACAAGGGGCCGATGACGCTCCTGAAGGGCGAGTACGGCGCGAATGAAATCACGCTGGCCGCGTCGCTCACGGTCCGCTACGGCGACGTGCCGGGCCAGGGCGAGGCGGAGGTCATCGTCGACCGCAAGGGCGGCGTCCCCTACTGCCTCACCGCCGCGCGCGCCCGCGAGGAGGACTACGTCCCCCTCCGCATCGCCGTCCCGTAGCCATAAAACAGACGGTGCGTTTCATGGAGCCCGGGCTCCATGAAACGCACCGTCTGTTTTATGGCGCGGCAACCGTCAGCGTGAAGCGCTGGACGGAGCGGCCGCGGTCGCGGTCCCATAGGTAGAGCGTCATCGGGACTTGCGTGAGCGGCTTGGCCTTCGGCGAGACCTGGAGGCTGAAGCCCGACCTGACCGGGAAGAGGCGGAACTCCGACGTCACCTCGATCGCCGGGTCGGCCGTGGCGAGGATGCCGAACGCGCACGGGCCCTCGACCTTCGGTATCCATTGGACGCGCGCGCCGGGGGCGAGCTTGACGTCCGCCGATCCCCCGGCCAGCGAGGCGCTCCCCTTCCCGGGGAGCGGGAAGTCGCCGCACGCCTCGATCGCGTGGAGCAGCGGCTCTCGCACGTTGCTCTCGTACTCGCGGCGGATGTCGCCGGGATTGTCGTAGAAGCCGCGGCCCGCCACCTCGAAGATCAGGCTGGTGACTCCGTGCGTGTAGCAGCCCCACGCGTTCGAGAGGCCGGTGTTTCCCCCGCGCGTCTGCGGCGGATCGTCGTCCTTCACCGCCTCCGTGATCTTGTACGGGTCCTTCTGAAGCTTCTGCATCGCCGCGGTCAGCCGGGTGTAGCGGTCGTGGTCGGCCCCGGCGAGGTAGCCGGCGTGGAGGATCGCCTTCATCGAGCTGTGGAGATCGACGAACGCACGGAGAGGGCGTTCGTCGAAGAACTTCTCGAGCGCCTGCGTCTCGGCCTCCGATAGCGGCCCCGTGCCCTCGTAGGTCTCGGACTTCGGCTCCTCCATCCCGCTCCCCCAGCGGACCGGGAAGTTTCGGTTGAGGTCGACGCCGAACGTGCCATCCGCGTTCTTGCGCCGGTTCTTCCTCCAGTTGGCGCCCTTGTCCTTCCCATTTCCGTGCTTCATGTCGTAGACCTTTCCGTCGACGTTGAGGACGGGGATGATCCAGATCCGCCGGCCGTCGACGAGCCTCGTGATCCGTTCGTCCTTGCCGTACTTCTCGACGAGCTCGCCCAGGAGCTCGAGGATGCAGATCTGCGGCTGCTGCTCGCGCGGGTGGATGCCGGCCATGAGGAGGATCTCCGGTGCGGCCTCGTCCTTCGCGGCGGAAACCCGGAGGAGCGGGATGTCGCGCCCCTCGGAGGTCTTGCCGAGCGACGAGCGCAGAAGGAGATCGGGGTGAGCCTTGACGAGCTGGTCCACCCGCCCGACGACCTCGGGCCACGTGTAGAAGCCGCCGTAGTCGCCGTTGGGCGTGTCGTCCTGCGCACCGGCTAAGAGCGCGAGGGCGAGGGCCAGAGTTCTCATACCTATCTCTACGGATACTACGGGCGTCAGCGCGTGAAACGCCGGAGGTCCACGTCGAGCCACCGCCACTCGGAGGGGCAGGGGAAGTCGACGGTGAGGCGATCGAGAAGGTCCGTTTTCGCCCGCCACGTCTCCCGGACATGCCACAGGCGGCCAAGGAACGTCCCTTCAAGGAATTTCGGCGGGTCGGTTCGCGCGGGGTACGCGCGGCGGACCAGCCACGTGTGTTCGTGGCGGCGCGCCATCGTCGCGGCTTCATCGAGACCCTGATCGACTTCGACCACCTCGACGGCCCCCCGATCGCGCCAGTAGTATCGAAGGTTGACGCCGAGGAATCCCTCGTGGACCAGCACCAGGTCTCCGGGCGCGGCACGCTCCCTGAGGAAACCCACCGCGGCGCGCCAGTCCTCCTTGTGGACCGCACCGTGGATGGAGGCCAGGCCGGGAACGGCGGAGAGGAGGACGGCGGCGATCGCGATCCGGCCGGCCGTCCGGGGCAGCGCGGTCGCGCCCACGGCCGCGAGTGCCAGGAGCGGGCCCAGGACGAAGATCAGCCCGCGGGCGCAGAAGATCGGGATGAAGAATCCCGCCGCGATCATCAGGAGTACGGGGAGGGTCGTCGCCCAGGCCCACGGTGCGAGCTCGGATTGGCGGGCGAGTCGCGACGCACCGAGCCCGAGCGCGAGCGTCCCGACGGCCGGGACGGCGGCGCACAAGGCGAGGAGCGCGCCGGGGAGGCTGCCCGCCGTTCCCATCGTCGCGGTGATCCCGTGCGGGTAGACCAGCATCCGGCTGAACTCCATCCCGAGCACCGCCGGGACCGGCTTGGGAAGCCAGAAGCCACCGCCCACCTGCGAGACGTGGCCCCACGCGGCCGGCGCCCAGGGGAGGAAAAGGACGCACGACGCGGCGGCGGCCGTGAGACATCTCATCGCGAACGCGCGATCCCCGCGGCCCCAGGCGACGACGAGGGCGATCTCCCCGAGGATGAAGAAGACGCCGAGGTACTCGGTGTAGACGATGGCCGCCGTCACCGCGGCCATCGCGATCCACAGGCGCCGGTCCCGCGGCGATCGCCGGAGCGCGACGAGGAGGTCGAGCGAGAGAAGGCAGAGGAAGAAGAGGAGCGCGTACGAGCGCGCCTCCTGCGAGTACCGCACGTGGAAGGGCGAGACCGCGAGGAACGCCATGGCGACGAGCCCCTCTCGCACGCCGGCCAGGGTTCGTCCGAGCCGATAGGCGAGCGGAAGGCTCGCGATTCCGAGGAGGGCGGACGGGAGGCGGAGCATCGCCTCCGAGTCGCCGAGCTTCGCCCACGGCCACAGGAGGAGGAAGTAGAGCGGCGGGTGGGCGTCCTCGCGCGCCAGGCGGCGGAAGAGGTCGCCGATGGAATCGTGGACGAGGTACCACGACCACGCTTCGTCGTGCCAGAGGCTTTCGCGGCCGAGCCCCCAGAGGCGGAGCGCCGCGCCGGCGACCAGGATTCCGAAAAAGAGAAATCGGGGGCTCACCGCGGCATTTTATCAGTCCTCAGGCACGGGCGAAAGAGGCCGCCGCCGCGGCGCGGGCGGCGCCCTTTGCGACGAGGCTGACGAGCGCCTGTTCGACGGCGGAGGCGGGGAGGCGCGTGGCGGCGGCCACGGCCTCCGGCGTGCACGGCCGTGGCGTCAGCGCGCGGAGCACGGCGCGTTCGAGCGGGGAGAGGGTGACCTCCGGCTCGATGAGCGCGGCGAACGCGGGGATCTCCTCGAGGATGTCCGAAGGGTCCTCGGCCAGTTTCGCGCCCTGCTTGATCAGGCGGTGGCAGCCGCGGGAGAGGGGGCTCTCGATCGGGCCGGGCATGCAGAAGACGTCGCGTCCCTGCTCGAGGGCCCAGTCGGCGGTGATGAGCGCGCCCGAACGTTCGGCCGCCTCGACGACGAGGACGCCGAGGGAGAGGCCGCTAATGAGCCGGTTGCGGCGGGGGAAGTTGACGGTCTCGGGGGCGGAGCGGAGCGGGAACTCGGAGAGCGCGGCGCCACGGCTGCAGATCTCGTCCAGGAGCCGGGCATTCTCGGGCGGGTAGATCCGGAGGAGGCCGCTTCCCAGGAGCGCGATCGTACGACCCCCGGGGGCGCGCAGGGCGCCGCGGTGGGCGGCCGTGTCGACCCCACGGGCGAGCCCGCTGACGACGGTCACCTGGAGCCGCGCGAGCTCCTGTCCGAACCGTGTCGCTTGGCGCCGTCCGTACTCGGTGCATTCGCGGGAGCCGACAATGCCGATGGCCATCGCGTCGGGGAGCGTCATCCGGCCGCGGCGATAGAGGACGATCGGGTGATCGAAGAGGGTGCGGAGCGGGGCGGGGAAATCGGGCGAGGTGCACGGCACGATTTCGATCCTTTCCCGCGCGGCGAGTTCGATTTCCGGGCGCGGGTCGGGAGCCTCGCGGATCGCCTTTGAGGTCAGGGGGCCGATCCCCGGGATGCGCTCGAGGTCGCGCCGGGAGAGGCGGGGAAGGGAGGCCATCACCCCCGCCTCTTTGAAGCGCCGGAGCAGGGCGCTTCCCACCATCCCCGACAGGTTCAGCCAGACCAGCGTCTCGAGTTCGTCCACGCGGCACCTCCGCGGAGGGACCCAATTTGTCCCTCCACCCAGTAGTGCCGCTCCCCCCCGAAAACTCGACAAGGAATCGTGCGGGCCGAGCGAATTGACAAAAACAGACCGTCCGTTCTTGCTTGTGCAAAAAGAGACTGTCCGTTTTTGCACGCGGCAAAAACAGACGGTGCGTTTTTGCCGATCAGGCGGTGACGGTCCGGAGGGCGGCGGAGATGAGGGCGACGGGGACTTCCACCGGCCAGCGGACCCTGCCGATCGCCTCGGGAAGGACGAACCGGAGGCGGCCGTCCACGCCCTTCTTGTCCAGCTTCATGGCCGCCAGGACCTTCTTCTGCTCCATCTTCTTGACCCGCGTGGGCAGGCCGCAGAGCTTGAGGAGCTTGTTCTGGGCGGCCAGCACTTCCAGCGGCGCGATCCCCAGCTCCATCGACAGGATCGCCTCCGCCTCCATCCCGATCGAAATCGCCTCGCCGTGGTGGAGCGTGCGGTAGTTGCCGGCCGCCTCGAGCGCGTGGCCGATCGTGTGCCCGTAGTTCAGGATCGCCCGCACCCCCGACTCGCGCTCGTCCTGCGAGACGATGTCCGCCTTGATCGCCGCGCAGCGGTGGACGATCTCCTCGAGCACCACCGGATCGCGTTTGCGGATCGCCTCGATGTTCTTTTCGATGAGCGAGCCCAGCTCGGCATCCCGGATGATCACGTACTTGGCCACCTCGCCCAGCCCCGAGACGTACTCGCGCGTGGGAAGCGTCGCCAGCACCTCGGGGTCGAGGAAGACCGCCCGCGGCTGGTGAAACGTCCCGACCAGGTTCTTCCCCTGCGGGAGGTTGACCGCCGTCTTCCCGCCGATCGCCGCGTCCACCTGGCCGAGTAGCGTCGTCGAGACGAGGAAGAGCGGGATCCCCCGCATGTACGTCGACGCGACGAAGCCGCCGAGGTCGGTGACCACCCCGCCGCCCACCGCGACGAAGACCGACTTCCGGTCGAACTTCCGGTGCGCCAGCCGTTCGTGGAGCCGGCCGGCCGTCGAGAGCTTCTTTTGAGTCTCCCCGGAGGGGATGGCGTGGATCTCGACGTCCAGGTCCGCCGCCTTGAGCGACGCGCCGACGTCGCGGGCGTACCGGATGCAATTTTTGTCGGTCAGGAGGAACGCCCGCCGCGCGTCCGGCAGAAGGGCGCGCACGGTGCGTCCGGTCTCGCCGCGCGCGCCGGGGCCGACGTAGAGGCGGGACGTGAGCAGCGGGATCTCGCGCACGGCGCGAGGATAGCAAACGAGATGAACCCACGCAACGCCGGGGCCGTCAAAGGGAGAAGAATGAAGGAGGCAGCCATGTCAAAGGGAGCGTGGATCGTTGTGATCGCGTCGGGGCTGGTCGTGGTCATCTTCGGAGCGGGGTTCTTCCGCGCGGAATCGGCGGCCAAGGAGTGCGCGCCCAGCGTCGCGTGCAAAAGGCCGCCCATGGACAGCGGTGGTGTTCCCGATCCTTCTTTCGAGGCGCGGGCGCGTTACAAGGGGGAGATGGGGAAGGTTGCATGGGCTGACAACGCGCCCGAATCAAGGGCCAGCGGCCTCCTCGCGCTGACCGCCGCGCCCGACTATCGTCGCGCCGCCGAGTTCAGCCTGAAAGTCGAGGATTGCACGAAGGCCGAGGACACCCTGGAGTCGAAGCTCGAGGGCATCAAGGGCGAAATCCTGGACATGGTCATGGAAGGGACCGAGGGCTCGCGCACCTGTACGCTCGCCGTCCTGATCCCCTCCGACAAGTTCCGCGCGTTCATCGGCGACCTGCGCCAGATGGGCAAGGTCCAGTCCGAGCGGATCACCGCCTCGAAGATCAAGCCCGGTGGCGTCATCCCGGGCTCCGATCCCAAGGAAGGGCCCGACCCGCGCGAGCTTTCGCTCGTCTCGATCCGCATGGCCGACGAGAAGGTCGCGCAGACGGTCCTCGAGAGCCGGGGCATCCTCGTGTCGAGCTTCGACCAGGGCGCGTCCCACTTCATGAACGGCATGGCGGTCCTCGTGGAGGCCTTCGGCTACATGCTCCCGTACGCGATCGTGCTCTTCGCGCTCGTGGCGCCGATGGTGGTGATCGCCCGGGTCCGCCGCGCCCGGCAGTCCGCCTGTTGACGAAATCGCCGCGCACTTTCGTCAACACCCCGCGTTAACGAAGACGCCGCGCGTTTTCGTTAACACGGGGGCTATACTTGGGTCGTGGCGCGGAACCCCGAGGAACTGACCCTCGTCTTGGGATGCATCGCCGGCGACACGGAGTCGTGGCGCGCGCTCATGAAGCAGTTCGGGGCGCTCGTCGCGCACGCCGTCCGGACCACGTTCTACCGTGTCCTCAAGCAGGCGGACGCCAACCTCGTCGATGACGCGGTCCAGGCGGTCTGGCTCTCCCTCTGCGCCGACCAGTGCCGCCGCCTCCGCCACTTCGAGGGAAACTCCGCGCTCTCGACGTGGCTGACGGTCCTCTCCACCCGCCGCGCGCTCGATTACATCCGGTCCGAAATGCGCAAAGGCTCCATGAGGCACGTCCACCTCGACGACGAGGACCGCGATATCGTCAAGGAGCTGCGGGCCCCCGAGGACGAGGAGCAGTTCTCGATGGACGAACTCTTCCTCCTCTACGAGGCGATGGAGCGGCTGCCGGAGGACGACCGCCTGGTCCTGAAGATGTACTACCTGGACGGCCTCTCCTACCGCTCGATCGCGGGGGTCCTGAAGGTCGCCCCGAACACGGTTTCGAGCTATCTCCTGCGGGCGAGGGATAAATTAAAAAAGTGCATGAAGGAAGGGATGGGCGGCGTCCAATGAGCCACATGGGTGATCTCTGTCCGGGCCCCGGGGCCCTGGCCGGCTGGCTGGAGCAATCGCTCCCCGCCCCCGAGCGGGCGCGCGTCACGGCGCACCTCGCCTCGTGCGATGAGTGCCGCCGCGCGGTGACGATCGCCTCCGCGATCGAGCCTCCGGCTCCGGGCCGGGTCGACGAACTCCTCCTCCAGCGCGTGGTCCAGGCGTCGCGCCGGCGCCCGGTGGCGCCTTGGATCGCCGCCGCGGCGGCCGCAATCCTGGTCGCGGGCGTCGCCTTCTGGATCGTCCGCCCGCAGCATGACGAGGAGCCGGTGGCGTCCGAAATCTTCGCGCCCAAGCCGACGGCCGTGACGCCCGCACCGCCGCCGAACAACCAGCCCGAGATCAAGACGGCCCCGGAGTCGCCGGTCCCACCCGTCCCGGAGACGCCGGCCCCCGCGCCCTTCAAGAAGCCGGACCCTGCTCCGATCGAACCTTCAAAGGAGGAGCCGAGGAAGCCCGTCGTGGCGGTCGAGGATTCCAAGACGACGCCCGCGCTGCCCAAGGAGGATCCGGCGCCTCCGCGCCGCACGCCGGGCGTGACCGAGGCCGATCTCTCGGGGAAGTTTGCCTCCGTGTATGTCGGCGACCCGGCCGGTGATCTCTGGATCAACCGCGACGGCGGCGAGCCGGTCCGCGTGGGACGCTACGACCAGATCGGCTACCGGGACACGCTCTCCGCGCGCGACACGCCGGCCGCGTTCGCGCTCGAAGGCAAGGCGACCTTGGCTCTCGAGAAGGGCGCCTCCGCGACCGTCGCGTGGCAGCGGATCGACCAGGCCTATGCGCTGGACCTCCTGTCCCCGGGCCGCGTGATGGTGGACACCGAGGGCGCGGAGCAGAAGTGGGAGGTCTCACGCGCCAATACCCACGTCACGTTCTTCAAGCTGAATGGGCGCTTTGTTCTCGAGCCCCGCGGCGACCAGCTCTCGACGGTCCTCCTGAACGGGCGGTGCGACCTGAAAGTCGGAACCTCCACCCGCGAGGTGGACGCCCGGAAAGAGGCGCGCGAGGTGGTAGTCGCCCCGGACGGGAAGCTGTCCGAGAAGGCGGCCGACCCGAAGAAGTACGCGCGGCTGGGCGAGCTCCGCCCGGCGCTCTACACCATCTTCTCGGCGACCTTCGAGAAGGACGAGGTCCGCGCGTTCCCGTACACGGTGCCGGGGGGAAAACTGGTGACCGCGAGCGGGCGGACGTTCCTGCATGCGGACGTCCCCACGAGCTCCTATCCGAAGTCGGGGGAGAAGGTCGTCGCCTCGTGCACCGTCAAGCCCGAGCGGCCGATCCTCGCGAGCGACCG
Organism: Planctomycetota bacterium; assembly: GCA_041482015.1. Classification (GTDB taxonomy): domain Bacteria; phylum Planctomycetota; class MHYJ01; order MHYJ01; family JACPRB01; genus JACQFK01. Next base: position 21,063 of record JBGPCZ010000092.1, read on the forward strand.
GGTCGTGCTGAGTTTCTGGTATCGAACCAACCTTCCGACCTTCACCGTCAAGCTGGGCAAATACTCCGCCGTCTACACCTCGCGGCTCAAGCCGGACGAGTGGGGCGAGGGCCGGATCCAGATGGCGGCGTTCGAGTTCGAGGGCACGCCGCCGACCTCCGGCGAGGAGCTGACCGACATCCAGTTCCAGGCGGCCGTGGACGGAAAGAAATTTGCCGTTCTCGATGTGGATGGGGTACAATTCCTCCGTCGCGCCAAGTAGCTTCAAGGGGGTATGGGGTGAAGCTCGCGGCTGGTTTCTTCTTTGTCGTCCTCCTCGCGGTTCCCGCCTATCCACAGGACGACAAGGCCCTCCAGGACGCCCTCCGCAAGTTCAACGATGACTTCACCCGGCCGGGCGCGGGCAATGACGAGAAGATCGCCTCGATCCGTGCGCTTTCCGAGTACAAGGCCGACCGGGTGGTCAAGGCCCTCACCCCCTCGCTGACCCATGGCTCTCTCCCGGTGCGCATGGCCGTGGCGCGCGAGCTGGGCGGATTCCACACGGTCTCCTCCGCCCCCGACGCGCTGGTCGTCGCGCTGAGGACTTACGAGACTGCGGGCAAGAAGATGGACGGCATCCGGATCCACGCGCTCCGCAGCCTGGGCCAGCTCAAGGCGAAAGACGCGGCGCCCGAGGTGGACAAGCTGATCGCCGACAAGAGCCAGTGGGTCCAGAAGGCGGCCATTGACGCCACCGGCCTCATCCGCTCGAAGACCTCGATCGATCCGCTCATCAAGGCGCTCCGCCGGATCGAGGGCCCCGACGGGAATGGCGAGATCGGCGTGAACCCGCTCCAGGAGGAGCTGCCCCCCGTGACCGTGCCAGGCATCGTAAAGAACGCCGTCCTCCAACAGGCCCGTCCGAAGTCGGAGCGCGACGTGCTGGCCGAGCCGATCCTCGTCTCCTTGAAGTCGATCACCCGTTCCACCTTCGCGAACGCGAAGGACTGGGAAGGCTGGTGGTCGAAGAGCAAGTCGTCCTTCAAGGTCGCCGAGTAGGGACAATCCTTCCCGGTAGCTTTGTCCCCTACTTCAGGTCCGCGGGCTTGATCCCCTTCTTCAGGCCCTTGGCGCCCACCGGGCCCGGATCGTAGGTCCCGACCAGGTCCATCTTGCCCTTCGCGTCGATGCGGTCTTCCATTCCGATGCACCAGTAGGCGGCGTTGGCGACCAGGCGGCGGAAATCCTCGACCTTGAAGGCGTCGCCGTGGCCCATCGTCGTGGTGAACACGCGGGCCGCCTTGCCGCGGGAGCCCGTGTACGACTTCGTCCACGCGATCGCCATGGGCTTCTTGTCGGGATGCGGCTTGTCCTCCGCCTTCCATCCGACCAGCGGCTGGCCCATCAGCAGCGGCTTGCTGTCCCCTTGAAGCGTGCCGATGCCGTACACGTCGTCGGGAAGCCAGAATCCCTTCTGGATTCCCTTCAGGAGGGGATGGTCGGCCAGGCCCTCGGCGGGATCGCAGCGCGTGCTTTCGACGAGGTTCTTGCCGTAGTGCGAGACCCACGTCTCGCCGAGGACCGCCCGCCCCCAGCCGCCCTCCGGGTCCTTGCTCTTCCAGTCGTACTTCGCGTACGGACTGTCCGGGTGCAGCTTGTACTGGAAGGGATGCGTGGCGTTCCTCACCCCGAGGATCGGCCTCCCGGACTCGGTGTAGTCGATGATGCGCTTCATCTGGTCGTCGGGCAACTCCCTCCACCGGAGGAAGGCGATCAGGAGGTCGGCCGATTCCAGCGCTTCGAGGCCGGGGATGTTGTCCTTCTGAAGAGGATTGATCGTTCCGTCCGTTCGATCGATCGCGAAGAGCACCGTGCACTTGAAGCCGTGGTGGCGGGAGAGGATCCTCGCCATCAGGGGCATGGATTCCTCCGAGCGATAGGACTCCTCGCCCGTCACGAAGACGATGTGCTTCCCCTTCCCGGGTCCTTCGCCGCCCGGGTAGACGACCCACGGATCCTGCGCCTGCGTCGCGGAGAACGCGGGGCCGGCGAGAGTGAACAGGGACAGGACGAGCAGGCGTGCCAGCGGGTTCTTCATGACTATCCTTACGCCCGGGCGGGCCGTCAGGGCGCCTGCTTGCGCGCCATGACGAGCGCCTGCATGTTGAGGTGGTGCTTCTCGAGGAGGGACTTCGGCATCGGGGCGCCCTTGGCGTCGAGCGCCTCCTGCGCCGCGGTGTAGAGGATCTGCGCGTTCTTCAGGTCCTGGAGCGCCTTCACGGCCTCATCCTGCCACGTCTGATTGTCCTGCGACGTCTTGGATTTCTCGAGGTGGGTCTTCCCGGTCTCGTAGAGTTCGTCGGCCTTCTTGATCATGTCCTCGACGCTCTTCGGGACGGCAAGGGCCGGCGCGGGGCCGGCCGACGGGTTCTGGACCGGCGGCGGCTTGACGGGGTCCTTCGCGACCACGCCGGCCTCGATCTCGGGGAGCGGCGGGAGCACCGGCAGCGGCGCGGGGCCCTTCTCGAGCTCCTTGAGCTGCCGGTCGATCCGCTGCGCGACGGCGTACCGCTCGAACTGCGAGGTGCCGATCTGGTACTCGCGGCGCCCCGCGTTCCAGCACTCCTCGCACGCGGAGCCGCTCGCCTTGCACTTGGGACAGACGATGTCGACGGTGTCGTCGGTGAGCTTCGCGGTGGCGTCCAGGTCCTTCTTTGCGTCGGCAAGGCGGAGGGTGAACTCCTTCAATCGCATCTCGCGACGGGCGCGCTCCTCGAACCACTCGCGGAGAGTGGCCGCTTGCTCGGCGAGCGCGTGGCAGAGTGCGGGGGCCGAGGCGGGGGGGAGGACTCCCGCGAGCCACGACCCGTCGCCGTACCCCCGGCAGGCCGCGCAGGGGATCATCGCGCTCCCCTCGCACTTCGCGCAGACGATCTGGGCCTGCCCCTTGCC
>JBGPCZ010000093.1:0-23734 GCA_041482015.1 Planctomycetota bacterium
GGTCTTCGCCGTCGCGGGATCGCGACCGACTTCCCCGGTGACCCGCGCGTCGCCGCGCCTCCGATGGGCGGAGGTCCCGGTGGAGCCCCGGCCCGAGATGACCGAGGATCTCCTCGCGCTGGGTGAGCGGCTCTACGGGTGGAACTGCATGCCGTGCCATGGCGCGGAGGGCCGGGGCGACGGCCCGGTGGCCGGCCGTTTCGCGCTCCAGCCGCGGGACTACACCCGCGGCCTCTTCAAGTTCAAGACGTCGGGCGACGGCGAGATGCCATTTGACGAGGATCTCTACCGGACGGTCACGACGGGCGTCGCGGCCTCGGGAATGCCCTCCTTTGCGACCTTCGAGCCGGCCGAACGCTGGGCGCTCGTCGAATGGGTGAAGTCGCTCGCCGTTCCGCACTTCGATCGCTTCCCGGCGCGAACCCTGGTGCGGATGCCGCCGCGGCCCGGGGGGGCGGACGCGGCGCGGGGCGCCTGGCTTTTCACCCGGTGCGCGGTTTGCCACGGCGGCGGCGGAAGGGGGGACGGCCCCGCGTCGGGCGGCCTCGTCGACGCCATCGGCCGCCCCTCGCGCGTCCCCGACATGACGCGGGGCGAGCTTACGTTCAAGTCGGGCGAACGGCCCGAGGATATCTTCCGCGTCCTGACGCTCGGGATGCCGGGGTCGCCGATGCCCTCCTTCTCGGCGATCCCGGAGCGCGATCGTTGGGACCTGGCGTTGCACATCGCGACTTGCTACGAGCCGACGCCGGAAGGCGAACGCCTCTTCCTGTGCGCCGGCTGCCTGAGTTGTCACACCGTGGGGAAGGGCCGTCTCATCGGCCCCGACTTGGCGGGCGTGACCGGCCGTCGCCCCCGGGAGTGGCTCCGTCGCTGGCTGTTCGATCCTCCACGGATGCTCCAGGACGAGGCGATCAAGGCGGAATTCAAGGACTACCCGGTCCCCATGCCCAACCTCAATCTTTCGGAAGCGGACATCGAGCTCCTTCTGGAGTATCTTTACGCGCTTCCGCGGACAAATCCGCGGCACTGACCGCGGCCCGTACAAAACAGACGGTCTGCTCTGTCCGGCATGGGGTTTGCTCTGCTATGTACCATGAGATACCAGATTCGCCTGATCGACCAGAACCTGCCGGGGCTGGCGCGAGAGCTTGCCTTGGCGTGTTGGCATGCCGTGGATGGGCTCGTGCCGGAGCGGCTTGGGAACGGGGTGTATCGTTCCCTCAACCGCGCGGTGCGCGCGGTCCTGAAGGACCGGGTGCAGGCGTTCCGCTACTGCGGGGCGGCCCGGATGTGCGAGTACACTCTCCCCAAGGGCGAACTCGCCCGGACTCCCGCGCACGAACGCTTTCCGGGCGAGCACCTCCACGTTTACCTCACGGGCCCCGAGATGCCGCCCGAGGCGCTGGGGGGCGACCTGCTTCGCGAGACGCTCCGTGCCGTGGCCTCGCGGCTGCCCGGGCGGCGTCTCAAGGGTCTCGCCGATGCCCTCAAGATCCAGATCGACAAGACGCTCGAAGGTCGCATCTTCAGGTCCGGCTACTGCGGCGACCAGACCCTCTGTCACGCCAACGAGTCATACGATCCCTGGGATCTCACCGATCCTATGAATGGGGTGATCCGGACTGCCTGAGGTCACGAGCTGTAACGAACTGACGAATCGGCTTTTGTTACGGTCCGCCTCAGGGGTTGTCTTGCGAGGTCGGGAAATAGGCCTTCGGGGCGGGGGCTGAAGGCGGCGGCGTTGGAGGCCGCACGGACCTTCGAGCCGGGTCTGGACCCGCCCCGAAGAGAGACGCGGAGGGGGTGGGCTGGGTCCCACCTGCGCGACTAACCGCACGCCCGGGTCACGTTCCGGAAGCTCTCACCCGGACCCGCCGAAGCGGAGCTTCGTGCAAAGGCACGTATCTTTGTCCGGGCCGCCGGGGAGGAGCCTTCTCCATCGCCGGGCGACGCTTCCAGCTTTCCGAGAGAGCGATCCACTTTACGTACTGCAATCTTCGTGCCAGCGATGTCCCCTCACGGGGCGCTCTTCTTGTGGAGTCGACGTGCGGAACGTGTGGAAAGTTCCGCGCCGGGCATGTCAAAAACCTGCCTCGCAGTTTTCTACCCTGGGGGGGGGCCGGACAAACCTGCCCGGCAGGATTGTCCGGCGCGATGGGGAGAGACTAGCGGTTGTAAGGGCCCTTCTTCACCTCGCCGACAGAACCCACGACCTCGAGCGCCCGGCGCCCGGCCCGGAGGCCCGCCCTGCTGCGCACGGGCGACGCCTTCAGCTCCGCCACCGTCCGAAGCACCAGGAGCGGGAACTTCGTCGTCCGGAGGATCTTCAGCGCCACGCTGCCGAACCTGAATTTCTCCAGCCCCGACCGTCCGTGCGTCGAGATGGCGATCAAGTCCGCATGATTCCGCTCGGCGAAACCGATCGCCTCGCCGGCGGGATCGCCGTAGAGGATCGCGATCTCCACCTCGAGGCCGCGCTTCTGGAACTTCCTCTGGTTCCGGAAGATGTTCTCGGCGACCACTTCGACCGGGAGCTCGTCTTTCTTGGTCGGCGAAACGACCGTCACGAACCCGACCTTCGCCCCCGTCGCCTTGGCGAGATCCGCGACCGCGGGGAGGATGCTGGCCGAACGGTGCGAGCCGTCCAGGGGCACCACGATCTTGCAGAACCTCGGCGCCGCCGCCCCTTTCTCGATCGGGTGGACGACCAGGACCGGCGCCGTCGACGTCCGGAGGAGCTCCTCCGCCACGCTTCCCATCACCAGGCGCTTGAGCCCGGTCTTTCCGCGCGTGCATACCAGGACCAGGGTGTATCCGCCATCGACGGCCGCCCGAGCGATCTCGCCCGCCGGGTCTCCCGCGAGGACGAGGGTGTCGACGCACGCCCCTTTGGACTCGAGCGCCGCCGCCTTCCCCTTCAGATATTCTTCCGCCACGTCCCGTTCCTTCGCCAGTCCGCCGGGCGTCACCCGCGCGAGCGTGACGTTGGCGTCCGCGCTCCGGAGCAGGGACTCCAGGTACGGCAGGATCGACTCCGACGTCCGGCTTCCGTCCAGGGCCGCCAGGATCTTTCGCGTCATGGGTCACCTCGTGTGGATTCGCTGTCCATCGCCATGCAATCGCGTTGCCACCGGTGGCCGCACGCGGATCGCGGACGCAGCGGGGCGGCGCGTGGAATCGTCCCCGCGATCGCGGAGATTTCCCCGGCGACGGGCTCGTTCCCGTCGACCCTGCGATGGCACCCCACTTGCTCACCTCCAACCATTGAGTGCAACGGAGGCAGGCGTATGAAGAATCCGATCGAGCGCATCCTGGTCCCGCTGGACGGTTCCGCCGCCGCCGACGCGGCGATCTACGCGATCGCCCCTCTCCACTCGATACGCCACCCCGAGGTGCTTCTCCTGGGCGTGATGGACGAGGAGGAGTTCAACCACAAGCTGCGAGCCCACCTGGACTACACCTGCAACGCCCTCCGCTCAAAGGGCGTCCAGGCCTCGGTTTCCCTCCGGGAAGGGAAGCCCGCCGAGCAGATCCTCGCCTTCGCGAAGGAGCAGGCGGTCGACCTGATCGCGATGTCCACCCACGGTCGTGGCGGTCTCAAGCGGGTCTTCCTGGGCAGCGTGACCGAGGAGGTCCTCCGCCACGCCGAGATGCCGCTCCTCGTCTGCCGGTCCGGCGCCACCGGGGGCGACTGGACCCGGATCGTGGTCGCGCTCGACGGCTCGGAGACCGCGGAAGGGATCCTGGCCGATGCGGCGAGGATCGCGCGCGCCTGGAAGGGAACGCTCGACCTCGTGCGCGTGGCGATCCCCGTGGTGGCCGCCAGCGGCGTGGGCGAGTTCCCCCTGGTCTTTCCGTCCGAGGACCCGACCCCTTACCTGAAGGGCGTGAGCGGGAGGCTCATGGCCGAGGGAGTCGAGGCGCGGCCGGTGGCGCTCGAGGGGCGCGCGGCCGTGAGCCTGCTGGACCACGCGAAGGAGGCCAAGGCCGGCCTCATCTGCATGACGACCCACGGTCGCAGCGGGGTCGCACGCGTCCTCCTGGGCTCGATCGCCGAGGAGGTCCTCCGCCACGCGCCGTGCCCGGTCCTCCTGCGGCGCCTGGCCCGGGCTCCGAAACCCGTGGAGGCGAAATGATCGAGTCCGCCGCCGTCGTCCCGAAAGTCCGCACGCTCCGGCTCCTGCTCGTCGATGACGAACCGGACGTCCGGAAGCTCTGCACCGACCTCTTCGAGGAGGCGGGGTACGCGGTGACGGCGGCGGAGGACGGGAAGAAAGGCGCGAGGGCCGCGCTGAAGGGCGCGTTCGACGTCGCGGTGATCGACTACCGGCTGCCCGACTGCCGCGGCACGGCGCTCGTGCGCTGGCTGCGCCGGCGCTTCCCGAAGATGGCGCTCATCGTCTTCAGCGCGTACGCGGACTGGGACATGTTCTTCCGCGCGGGTGGGGTCGGCGCGAAGGACGTGGTCGCCAAGACCTCGTCACCGCGCGAGCTGCTCCGGATCGTGAAGCACTGCACCACCGCGTAAGGGGAGGGACCCATGTTCGTTCATAACTGGATGTCGGCCCCGGCCGTCGTCATCCCGCCGGTGGTCCCGGCGGGGTCCGCGCTCAGCTTCATGGAGAAGCGCCAGGTCCGCCGGCTCCCCGTCGTGGAGGACGGCCGGCTCCTGGGCATCATCACGCGGAGCGACCTCCTGGAGGCGCTCGGGAAGGACAAGCTGAAACGGCGCGGCGAGGAGCGGAGCGTCGACGAGATCATGACCCGGAAGCCGGTCACCGTGGAGCAGGAGGAGACGCTGGAGCGCGCCGCGGAGCTCATGCTCCAGAAGAAGATCTCCGGCCTGCCCGTGGTCGACGGGGACCGCGTGGTCGGCATCATCACGGAGAGCGACATTTTCCGCGCGCTCTGCCAGATCCTCGGAGTGGGCGAGAAGGGCGCGCGCGTCGTCATGAGCGTCAAGGACGACGAGGACCTCTTCGCCACGGTGAAGAAGCGGCTGCAGGGGCTCGGGATGAGGAGCCTCGCGACGTTCCATAACGCCCCTCTCAACCGGTGGGACGTCGTGGTCCGCGTCCGCGGGCGCGTGGCCAACGGCAGGGGTTGATCCGGAGGGCCGGCCGGTGTACAACCAAGCACCGGAATGTTCTCCATTGGCTCCTTCGTCCTGACCGAGGCCGAGGTCGGCAAGCGGAAGGCCTACCTTGAAATCACCCCGCTCGACGAGCAGCGGTTGCGGGACGCCCACGCCCATCTCCAGAAGCACGCGAAGGAGATCATCGACCGCTTCTACGAGTACCTCCTCGCCCACGAGCACACCCGGAAGATGCTTTCGGAGCCGGGACTCGTCGAGCGCCTCAAGGGGATGCAGGCGCGGTACTTCGAGGAGCTGACGGCCGGGCGCTACGACCTCGCCTACGCCGAGAACCGCGTGCGCGTGGGCCTGGCCCATCACCGGATCGGGCTCTCACCCGAATGGTACCTCGGCGCCTACGTGAAGTATCTTCACATCGCCAGCGACGTCCTCTCCAATGCCTACGGACGCGACTACGAGCGCTTCTACCAGACGATCGTCTCGCTCACCAAGGTCATCTACCTCGACATGGGCCTGGCGCTCGACGCCTACCACTTCAGCGGGCAGGAGGGCCTCGAGCGGATGCAGGCCGCCAAGCGGCAGCTCGCGGACATGATCGTCCACGACCTCCAGAACCCGCTCACCGGGATCATCTCGGCGCTCCAGACGCTCCACGGCTACGCGAAGGGCCGGCCCGACGAGGAGGTCCTCGAGGAGGCGCTCCGCCGCTGCGACGACCTCTCGGTGATGATCCTCAACGTGCTCCAGGTCAGCCGCGCGGAGGCCGGGACCCTCCAGACGTACCTCGAGAACCTCGACCTTGTCCAGATGGTCCGGAAGGCGGCCGACGGGTTCCAGCGCACCGCCGGGCGCGACGGCCGGCAGATCGAGATCGACGGCCCCGCCGCGCTCGCGGTGCGGACCGACCAGACGCTCGTCGGCCGGATCCTCCAGAACCTGATTCGTAACGCGCTGCGTCATACCCCGAGGGGGACCCGCGTGGTCCTCCGGATCGATCACGATGCGAAACGCCGCGGGCGGGTGCGCGTGATCGACGACGGGCCGGGGATCCCGGCGGACGCGCAGGCCAAGCTCTTCGAGCCCTTCGCCGCCGCGGCGCTCCGCGGTTCGGGCTTGCGCGTGGACACCGGGCTCGGCCTCCCCTCGTGCCGGGTGCTCGCCGCGGCGCTCGGCGCGTCGATCGCCGTCGAAAGCGACGGTCTCCGGGGCAGCACCTTCACGCTCGTCCTCCCGCCCCGGGAGTGAGCCTCTCCATGACGTTGATCGACGACGCGCGCGACCGCGGGCTTTCGCTCGAGGAGCGGCTGAACCGCATCCGCCAGCTCGCGCGGCTCCACGAGCCCGGGGAGTTCGAGGCGCTCGTCGACCTCGTCCGCGACAGGGACGAGGACCGCCGGATCCGATGGTGGGGGGTCTACGGGCTCTCCCTCCAAGAGAAGCGCCGGGCGTTCCCGGCGATGATGGAGCTTCTCCTGGATCCGGACGCCGAGCTCCGGCACGAAGCGGTTACGCGGCTGCCCGCGCTCGGCGACAGCCGGTCCCTCTTTGCCCTCGTCAACCTGTTCGGACGCACGGATTCCGAAAAGGATCAACTTCTCGCGGGCGCGATCCTCCGGGCGGTGGGGGAGACGGGAGATCCGCGGGCCGGCGAGTGGTTGCGGGAGCGCGCGGAAACCGCGAAGGGAACGCTCGCGGTGCTGGCGAAGGGGGCGCTCCTTCGCTGCCCTCCCAGTCGGGAGGATTTTCTCTACACGTTCATCGGCCGCGAAGAGGAGCGGCGGAGGCTGGTGGAGACGTCGGCGGGGCGGGGCGTGACGATCTCGAACCCGTCGGCCCTTCACGACGCGTCCGTCCGGGAGTTCCTGGGCGGGGAGAACGGGTTCGCCCTGTACGTCGTCCTCCCGGCCGATCCCGTCGATCCGTTCAAAGGAGGCACCCGACTCGTGATTGCGCCGAGGCGGACCGAGCACGTCGCCGCGGCCCTGGGGGCCGACGTGCTGGCCGCGGGTGAGGTGGCCTTTGACGTCGATCGCGTGGTCGAGATCGACAACCACTCCGGCGGCTACTATCCCGCGCCGGGCTCCTTTGGTTGGACGCAGCGCGCGCTCGAGGCGGCCGGCCTGCCGTTCGAGGGCAACGGGTACTCCCGCGCGTGGCCGCCCGAGGGTTTCTTCGACGAAGGAGTGCTCTCGCGATTTCCGCTTCTTGCGCGGTGACCGCCGGGCGATTCGTCGCGGGGGCGGCTTCTCGAGTGCGGTATACATTGGAGATCATGAATCGTATGCGTCTCCCGCTTCTCTTCGCGGTCCTGATGGCGGCGCCCGTTTCCGGCGCCGGGCAGGAGGGTCCGCTTTCGTTCGAGGTCGACGGTTCGAAGCAGTCCCCCATCTCCCCGTACATCTACGGCAGCAACGGGCCCAACTGGAAGAAGGACGCGGCCCTGTATACGCTCGCGCGCTCGGGCGGGAACCGGATGACCGCGTACAACTGGGAGACCAATGCCTCGAACGCCGGGTCCGACTGGCAGCACCAGAATGACGCGCTCCTGGGCGGCGGGGAGATCCCGGGCGAGGCGGTCCGCCGGGGCGTCGCGCAGGCCCACGAGGCCGGCGCCGCGTGCGTCGTCACCGTCCCGATCATCGGCTACGTCGCCGCCGACAAGGCCGGCGGGGGGGACGTCAACAAGACCCCCGACTACCTCAAGAAGCGCTTCGTGCCCTCTCTGCCCGAGAAGGGCGCGCCGTTCGCCGACCCGCCCGACCTCGCCGACGGCAAGGTCTACCAGGACGAGTTTGTCGCGTGGATGGAGAAGAGCTTTCCCGCGGCGCGCAAGGACGAGCGCCGCACGATCTTCTACGCCCTCGACAACGAGCCCGACCTCTGGGCGGGCACCCACGCGCGCCTCCATCCCCAGAAGCTCCGCTTCGACGAACTGGCCCAGCTCAACGCGATCTACGCCGCGGCGGTCAAGAAGGTCGCGCCCAAGGCGCTCGTCCTCGGGTTCGTGAGCTACGGGTGGCACGGGTTCACGACGCTCCAGGACGCGCCCGATGGCCAGGGCCGGAACTTCCTGGACTTCTACCTCGACGAGATGAAGAAGGCCGAGGCGAAGGCGGGCAAGCGGCTCGTCGACGTGCTCGACCTCCACTGGTATTCGGAGGTCTACGCGGGGAAGCAGAGGATCACCGCTGATGACGCGGGACCCCCGGTGGCCGCGGCGCGGATCCAGGCGCCGCGCAGCCTGTGGGATCCCGCCTACCGGGAGAAGAGCTGGATCGCCGACTCCAGCACCAAGGGTCCGATCCGCCTGCTGCCCCGCGTGCGCGAGCAGGTCGAGAAGCACTATCCCGGGACGAGGCTCGCGATCACGGAGTACTACTACGGCGGCGGCGCGGACATCTCCGGCGCGATCGCGGAGGCCGACGTGCTCGGCATCTTCGGGCGCGAGGGGCTCTTCGCGGCGGCCCTCTGGCACTTGGGCCGGACGGACGACCGGTTCATCCGCGCGGCCTTCGCGATGTTCCGCGACGCCGACGGGAACGGCGCCGCGTTCGGGGCCACGGGCCTTGCGGTGGGCGGCGGCGACTCCGCGCGCGCCTCGCTCTACGCGAGCGTCGACGCCTCGAAGCGCATGATTCTCGTCGCGATCAACAAGACCGCCGATCCGCTCCCGCTCAGGATCGCGTTCAAAGGATGCCCCGCGTTTGGTCGCGCGTCGGTCTTCCGCCTGACGTCCGCGGAGCCCAGGCCGGTGGCGCAGGGTGAGTTTAAGGCGGCCGTCGGCGCGCTCGACGCGGAGCTGCCCGCCCTGAGCGTCACGACGCTGATCCTCGCGCCCTAGCCCCCGCGTTCGTTTGAGAGCCACGTCGCCCAGAACTGCCGGGCCTCGAGGGTCGGAAGGACGCGGATCTGGTCGGACTCCAGGATGAACTCGACCCCGAGCGCGTTCAGGATCTCGATGATCGACCGCTTCTCGCCCCGGGCGTGAAAACGACGGAAGGCCGAGAGCTCCACCCCTCCCGGCGCCTGAAGGTCCAGCTTCATTGCGGCCTTTGTCGCGAGCTGCTTCAGGATGTCGCGTCCCGTCCCTTCAACCTCCCCGTCGACGAGGGTCTTCCTCAGGTGATCCCACAGCGCCGGGCGGCGCAGGGCGTTCAGGAAGGCGCCCCCCTCCTTCAGCGGCGGGAGCCCCTCGCGTTCACCCAGCGAGCAGAGCGCCGCGCCCGCCGCCTCGCAGACCCCGGGATCCTCGAGGAGCGGGAGCAGCTGGGGGAGGGCCTTCGGCCCTTGGATCTCCGCGAGCGCGGCAACCACTTCGGCGCGAACCTTCGGGTCGGGGTCCTTCAGCGCGTCCACAAGGACGGGAGCGCAACTCCGCGCCGATCCGCCGAGCCGGCGGAGCGTCGTGGCCGCCCGCCGCCGGACGGCCGCGTCGCGATCGCCCAGCGCCTCGCACACGTGGGGGACGACGGGAAGGCCGATCTCGGCCAGCGCCAGGGAGGATTCGTCGTCGACGGCCAGGTTCTCGAGAAGGATCCAGAGGGCGGGGCGCGACGCGGGGCCGAAGTTCGCGAGCGCCCGCGTTGCAGCGGTCCGCTCCTCCGGCCGCGCCGCCTCTTCCTTCAGCACGGGGATTGCCTCCACCGTGCGCGGGTCGATCCGGGAAAGGGCCACGGCCGCGTTGAGTCGCACGCGGCGGTCGGGGTCCTCGAGCGCGTGGACGAGGGCGGGCGCGTTGGCGGCGACGCCCCGACCCAGCGTGCCCAGTCCGCGCGCCGCCGCCACGCGGAGTTTTGGATCGGGATCGCTCAAGGCCCGGAGGAGCGTGGCCGGGTGGCGGACGTCCTCCAGGTCCGCGGCCTTCTGCGCCGAGTACTCGAGGTGCAGGGGCGCGACGATGGCCGGGCCGCCGACCAGCAGGAGCGCCGCGAGCGCGATCGAGGAGACCGCCAGGAACCCGATCCGGTTGATCCTGGCCCAGAACGCCAGGACGACCAGGATCATCAGGATCTCCCCGCACCTCTGGACCGCATGCGCCGAGACATAGCCGGAGACCTCGGCCGTCGCCCCGAGCACGGAGGAGAGGGGCTCGTTCCATCGGCGCGCGGTCTCGAGAGCTCCGGGAATCACGAAGATCAGTACGTAGAGCAGGAGGGCCGACAGGGCCGCCAGCCAGCCCATCACGAGGTGCTTGATGCGCGGGGAGGCGGGGTCGGGCCGGTCGCCGAAGTACCGCGTGAAGTTGGGCCTCGAGAACACTTCGAAGAACAGAACGTAGGGCGCCGAGAGCGGGAGCGGGGCGAGCACGGAGAGACCGGCGGCGAGGCGGACGAACCGGCCCGCGATGCGCCTCTCGCGCAGGAGAAGCACGCCGGAGACGGCCTGCAGGAGCGCCAGCGCCGTGCAGGGCCAGAAGATCAGGGGGTGTTCGAAGGCCGCCAGGCCGGCGAAGATCGGTGCGAGGACGATCAGTCCGATGGCCATGGTTTTCAAATGGCGTGGACGAGTGGCCGGTTCCCCCGTGGGCGCGGCGGCGATCGGGCGGGGGCCCGCGTAGGCGGCGAGCCGGCACTGGCGGACCCAGTCCTCGTAGTCCGGGAAGTCGCGACCGCAGGCGCCGCAGTGGAGCTGGCCCTCGGCTGTCGGCTCCACGACATGCGACCCGCACGCGGGGCAGGTCTTCGGCGGGGAGGCCTCGATCGCCGGGGCGGTGGGGCTCTCGCCCCGGTGCGAGCCGCAGCGCGAGCAGGTCGTGATCCGCGATTCGAACTTCTCCCCGCAGCGGGGGCAGCTCCAGAGCATCGAGGGGGGACATTCTATCACGGGAGGTTAAGATTCGCCGCCCTTCCCCCTTTATTCCTCAGGGCAGTTGAACGGGATCCATCCATTTGGAGGTGATTGATGAAGACGATGCTGGCGTGCCTGCTGACCGTGACGCTCGCGGCGGCGCAGGACAAGAAGGACGCGCCGCCGGCGGGGCCCTTCGGGCTGCCGCTCCTGGCGACCGTGAAGGAGAAGTGCAAGACGTCGGAAGACCAGAACACCAAGCTCGAGGTGATCTACAAGGAAGCGACGGCCAAGGAGGAGGAGACCAAGAAGACGGCCAAGGACAACCAGTCCGACCGCAAGGACTTGGAGAAGTTCCTGGCCATCGGCAAGAACGACACGATCAACAAGATCAAGGACGTGCTGGACAAGGACCAGGGGAAGACGTTCACCGACCTCGTGAGCGGCGGCGACACGAAGAAGAAGAAGAAGTAAACCGACCGACGATCCGGGGGCGGCGGGAGCGATTCCGCCGCCCTTTTTTTATTTACTCCCCTTTTATTTCCCTTCGTCCAGTCCCTTCATGGGGAAGAGCACCGAGGGGGAGTGCTCGCGCCGCATGATCTCGAGGATGCGCTTCACCACGTCGGGCTGTTTCGCGGCGACGTTGTCCTTCTCCCCGATGTCCTTCGAAAGGTCGTAAAGCTCCAGGCCTTTCCCGCCCTTGTTCAGGTCCGTGCGGATCCCCTTCCAGTCCCCCAGCCTCACGGCCTGCTGGCCTCCGTAGCCGAAGAACTCCCAATAGAGGAATTCGTGCGGCTTCGCGTCGCCGGCTCCCGTCAGCGCCGGCACGAGGCTGACGCCGTCGGCGTCCTTAGGGGGTTCCGCCCCCGCGAGCGCGCACCAGGTCGGCAGGAGGTCGTAGAACGCCCCGGGGAGATCGTTCACCGTCCCCGCCTTGATCTTTCCGGGCCAGCGGGCGATGAGGGGGATGCGGATGCCCCCTTCGTAGAGCATTCCTTTTTCGCCGCGGAGGGGGCCGTTCGCCTGGAAGAAGGCAAGGTCGTGGCCGCCCACCGTGTCGATCGACCCGTTGTCGCTCGAGAACATCACGAGCGTGTCCTTCTCGAGTCCGAGCTTCGCGAGGAGGTCGAGGATGCGGCCGACGCTCCGGTCCATGCGCGTGATCATCGCCGCGTGGGCGGCGCGCGGGGTGGGGTGGGGCATGTAGCCCTTGTTCCCCGTGTACGGGGTCTCCTCCCAGAGGCCCTTGTACTCGGCCAGCGAGTCCTCCGGGACCTGGATCGAGACGTGGGGGATCGTGAAGGGCAGGTAGAGGAAGAAGGGCCGGTCCTTTTGAGCCTGGATGAAGTCCAGGGCTTCCTTCTCGAAGAGGTCGTGCGAGAACTGTCGGCCCGTGTAGGTGCCGTCGTTGCCCGGAAGCTGGACCCGCTCCTCGTTCCGGTAGAGGTAGGTCGGGTAGTGGTTGTGCGCGACGCGCTGGCAGTTGAAGCCGAAGAAAAGGTCGAATCCGTGGCGGTTCGGGTCGCCGCTCGAGCCGGGGGCGCCGAGGCCCCACTTGCCCATCGCCCCCGTCGCGTATCCCTTCGCCTTGAGGAGCTCGGTGACGGTGACCGCATCGGCGGGGATCGGGGTCTGCCCCTCGGGCTTCACCTCGCGGTTGTCGCGGACCCACGCGTGGCCGGCGTGCTTCCCGGTCATGAGGACGCACCGGGAGGGCGCGCAAACGGCGTTGCCGCAATAGAAGTTCGTGAAGCGCATGCCTTCCGCGGCCAGGCGGTCGATCGAGGGGGTGCGGATCTTTTCCTGCCCGTAGGAGCCGAGTTCCCCGTAGCCCAGGTCGTCGGCGAGGATGAAGATGATGTTGGGCTTCCGGTCCTGGACCGGGCGGGCGGGGGCGAGGAGGCCGAGGGCGGCGGCCAGGAGGGCGATCGATTTCATGCTGGTGTAACACGGGGGGCGTCCGGGCCGATGTGCGAATTGGCTTGAGGGGCGGGCGTCCGGATCGCATAATCTCTGCCCATGTACGTTCCTTGCACCAAGTGCGGCAAGCCCGCGGACCTTCAGGAGACGAAGGCGGACCGGACGCGCGTCTTCCTCTGCCGCGACAAGAAGTGCCGCGAAAAGTTCATCCTTCCGCCCTACCAGCCGCCTCCGCCGACCTGGCGGTAGGTCAAGGCAGGTCCTGTCGGGTGGCTCCCGGCTCCCCGTCTAGGCGCGGCAAAAACGGACGGTACGTTTTTGCCGGCTCAGGCCGTCTGGGTTTTCGAGGCGGACTTCGAGCGGGGGAGGGTGATCGCCATCGCCCGGTGGGTGCCCGGCTCGACTGCGAGAACGAGCTGGAAGGAGAGCCCGCAGCCCGGGCAGCGGCGGTCCTGGCGGATGGCCTCGGACTCCACGGACAGCTCGCGGCCGCAGAAACACGAGATCCACACGTCGTCCCCCCGCGTCCGGACCGGCTGGGCGCCGATCACCTCGGGTGACAGCGCGAACGAGCCGCTCTTCGGGGCGGCTTTCGGGGCTTCGACCGGCGGGGCGTCCACCGGCATGAGGAGCGGGACACCCCCCTTCGCCACCGCCGTGTAGCAGGCCCCGCACCACGAGCAGGTGTAGACCGCGTCCATCGTCGAGAGGTTGACGGCGACGCGCGCGCCGCAGGCACAGCGCGGATTGTGCGACCCCGCCAGCACCCGGGTTTTCGCGCGCTTTGGGGAGGAGGCCGGCTTCACCGCCTGCGTCTTCGCCGTCATCGCCTCCGGCGACACGAGGATCCCGATCGTCCGCTTCCGCGTCCGCGGGTCGGTCGCGACCACGATCTTCAGGCTCTGGCGGCAGACGACGCAGACCTGGACGCCCTCGGGCCGGCGGCCGTCGACGATGATGGGCGCGCCGCAGGGGCACGAGAGCGTGCGGGTCGGGGTCCGGGGCGAGGGCTTGTTTCTCATGCATTTATTATACATCATTCGGGGCGCCCCCGGAGCCGTAACAGTCGCCCCGGGGTAGGATATTGAGGACGACCCCCTTTGCGAGGACCCTATGAAGAACGCGCTCGCCCTCCTCTTTCTCCTCTTCGTGCAGGACAAGGACCTCGAGCCGGGGCTCGTGGGCGAGTACTTCGACATGGCCGGCGGCCTCGGCGACTTCCCCTCGATCCCCGCGGGCCGCAAGCCCACGTTCGTGCGCGTCGACAAGTCCGTCGACTTCGACGACGTGACGGGCGACTTCTACGGCACGCGCCTGTCGCAGAACTTCTACGCCCGGTGGACCGGCGTCCTCCGCGTCGAGAAGGCCGGCGCGCACACGCTCTTCGCCGCCTCCGACGACGGCTCCCGCGTCACGATCGACGGCAAGGTCGTCGTCAACAACGGCGGTGTCCACGCGATGCAGGAGAAGTCGGGCCAGGTCGAGCTCTCCGCGGGCGACCACGAGATCCGGATCGAGTTCTTCCAGGGCGGCGGCGAGGCGGGGGTCAAGGTCTCCTGGCAGCCGCCCGGCGGCGCGCGTCAGCCGGTCTCGAGGGCGTTCCTCCACAAGAAGGGCGCCGAAGCCATCGATTGGGACAAGGCCGCCTGGGAGAAGCGGCCGAAGCCGAGCAGCCAGTCCGCTTCCCAGAAGGGCGCGGGGAAATACGCCGTAATGGACCGCGGGGTCCTCGGGAGCGGCACGATCGACTGCCTCTGGGGAGGCCGCGGAAATTTCGCGAACAAGGGCATCGCGGTCCTCCTCGACAGGGAGAAGCCGGCCGCCGCGTGCTTTGACACCGAGCTCCTCAAGTTCACGTCGGGCTGGACGGGCGGGTTCGTCGGATGGCCCGCGGGTCGCGACGGCATCGAGGGCCAGCCCTTCGCCGACGGGGCCGTCAAGTTCGGTTCGAAGAAGAACAGCCTGGGAATCGCGAAGGGGGGAGAGTGGAAGGACCCCCGCCCGATCCCCTACGGGCCGCTCCCGCGCGAGTGGGGCCGCTACCGCGGGCTCTACCTCCACGGCGACCAGGTGATCTTCTCCTACACGGCGGGCGACGCCGAGATCCTCGACATGCCCGGCTTCGACCCGAAGGGCGACACCTTCACGCGGACCATCAACGCGACGAAGCCCTGCCGCCTTTTCATCTGCGAGAAGGAGGGGGCCACGGAAGTGACCGTCTCGGGCGACGCGTCGGTGGAGATCCAGGGGACCCGCGTGGAGCTCGCGGTGCGCGCGGGGAAGTGCGCGGTTGCGATCGGCCCCGGCGTACCACCGGCGCCCGCGGACCTCGCGCCGCTCACGAAGGGCGCGCCCGGGCGCAACGTCGCGGTCACCGTCGCGGGCACGCTCGGGAAGGAGCCGGGCGCCTACCAGGTCGACACGATCACCGTCCCCTATGACAACCCGTCGAAGTCCTACATGCGGCTCACCGGGATGGATTTCTTCTCCGACGGGAAACGTGCGGCCGTCTGCACGATGGACGGCGACGTCTGGCTGGTCTCGGGCATCGACGAGTCGCTCGAGAAGGTCACGTGGAAGCGATTTGCGAGCGGGCTCTTCCAGTCGCTGGGCCTGCGGATCGTCAACGACGCGGTCTACACGCTCGGCCGCGACCAGATCACACGGTTCCACGACTTCAACAACGACGGCGAGGCGGACTTCTACGAGTGCTTCAACAACGACTGCGGCGTGACGCCCAACTACCACGAGTTCGCGCACGACCTGCAGACCGACAGCCAGGGGAACTGGTATTACGCCAAGGGTTCGAACCTGGGCGGCCCCATCGTGCCGTACCACGGCACCCTGGTCAAGGTGGCGAAGGACGGGAGGAGCTCGGAGGTCTGGACCACCGGCTTCCGCGCGCCGAACGGGATCAGCGTCGGGCCTGGCGACGTGATCACGACGAGCGACAACCAGGGGAACTGGACGCCGTCGACGCCGATCAACTACATCACCCGGAAGGGCCAGTTCTGCGGGTTCCTGCCGTGCAGTTACCAGAAGCCCGAGCCCAAGGAGCGGCCACCCGCCCTGCACTGGATCCCGTACTCCCTCGACAACTCGGGCGGCGGGCAGATCTGGTGCACGGGCGAGAAGTGGGGTCCGTTCAAGGACCAGCTCTTCCATCTCTCGTATGGCAAGTGCGCGCTCTTCTACATCCTTCGCGAGAAGTCGGGCGACGCCTGGCAGGGCGGTTCGGTGAGGTTCCCCTTCAAGTTCGTTTCGGGCTCGATGCGCGGCCGCTTCAACCCCGTCGACGGCCAGATGTACCTGGTCGGCATGCGCGGATGGCAGACGGACGCCAACCGCGACGGCTGTTTCCAGAGGGTGCGGTACACGGGGAAGCCGGCGAACCTGCCGTTCGAGGCGAAGGTGACGTCGACCGGGCTTTCGATCACCTTCACCGATCCCTTGGACAAGGAGTCGGCCGGCAACGTCGAGAGCTACAGCGCCGCATGGTGCAACCTGCGCTGGACGTCGAACTACGGGTCGGACGAGTACTGGGTGAGCGACCCGGGCAAGAAGGGCCGCGAGCCGCTTCCCATCAAGTCGGCGTCCGTGTCGGCAGACGGGAAGACGGTGACGCTCGCGATCGACGGCCTCAAGCCCGTCTATTATGTGGCGCTGAAGTACCGTCTGAAGGCCGCGGACGGGACCCCGGTCAGCCAGGAGCTCGACTACACGATCAACCGCGTGCCGTAAGCGTCCATGAAATGGCCGGGCGTTTTCATGGACACGAAAACGCGCGGCGTCTTCGTTACACGACCTCGATGGTTCGGCGGCAGCCGTCGCAGGTGATCTGCGGGGCGTCGAAGGTCGGGGAGAGCTGGATGGCGTGGCCGCAGGCGCATTTGAAGGATTCCCAGCCCCCCGGCGATTTTCGCGAGTAGCGGATCGTCTGCGGCGTGACCACGGCCGGGTCGGGCCCGGCCGCCATCGCCGGGGCGGCGGCCTTGGGCACGGGGTTCTCCCGGCCGCACCGCGGGCAGGGGATCGTGTCCCATGTGCAGCCCGGCGGCACCTTGATCCCCACGCCGCACGCGCAGCTCATCTGGATCAGGTTGCCGAGGCGCCCCAGCATGTTGCCCACGTCCTTCGAGCGCCGCACCGTCTCCTCGCGCGACTTGCCCTCGGCGCTCGCGCTCCGCGCCCCGACGGCGTTTTCGCCGGCGAGCGTCCGCTGGCCGATGCACGATCCGCGGCCCAGGATCTTCTTGTAGGCGGCCTCGTAGTCCGTGAAGGCCGCCCCGCCCGCCATGCCCCGAAGGATCTTGATGCGGTCATCCGTCGGCGGGTGGGTCGAGTACAGGCCGATCGCCGCCGCCACCTGCATCGGGCTCACGATGTACATCGGGGCGAGCACGCGGTTGACTTCCTTGCGCCGCACCTGGGCGACCTGCAGCTTTTCGAGCGCCGAGGCGAGCCCCTCGGGATAGCGCGTGAAGCGCGCGCTCGACGCGTCCGCCAGGTACTCGCGCCGCCGCGAGCAGGCGAAGTAGATCATCTGCGCGAGGAGCGGCGCGAGGATCACCAGGAGGATCGCCAGGATCATGAAGATCGCCCCGGCGCCGCCGTCGTCGCTGGACTTCCTCCGCGGCGCCCACCGGACGCGGATGAAGAAGTCGGAAATGAGGACAATCGCGCCGAGCATGACGCCGACCAGCATCATGAAGACCGTGTCGCGGTTCTTGAGGTGGCCGAGCTCGTGGCCCACCACGCCCTGGAGTTCGTCGCGGTCGAGGATCCGGAGAAGTCCCGACGTGACCGCGACGGCGCAGCGCCCGGGCGGCCGGCCGATCGCGAAGGCGTTCGGGACGTCGTCCTCCATCACGTACACCTCGGGCATGCCCTCGAGGCCCGAGGCGATCCGCATCTCATCGACGACGTTGAAGAGGAGCGGCGCGTCGTGATGCTCGATCCGCCGGGCCCCCGCGGTTGCGAGCAGGATCTGGTCCCCCTGGAGGAGAGCGACCATCCAGAGGACGAACCAGACGGCGAGGGCGCCCGCCACCCCGAAGACCGGGCCGCGGCGGGGGTCCATCATG
The DNA here is from genome assembly GCA_041482015.1 of Planctomycetota bacterium. Classification (GTDB taxonomy): domain Bacteria; phylum Planctomycetota; class MHYJ01; order MHYJ01; family JACPRB01; genus JACQFK01. The sequence goes on from JBGPCZ010000093.1 coordinate 17,893, forward strand.
CCCCCGAGCGCGAAGCCGAGCGCCAGCAGGAGCAGTCCCATCACGATGACGAGGACCGTCGACCGGCGCTTGTTGCTCTCGATCGCTTCCCACATGGCGGCGCCGTTGATTCCGGAAAGCCGGCCTTAGAACTTGACCTCGGGGGCCTCGCGCTCCTTCTGGTCGCTCACCTCGAAGAGCGTCGAGGGCTTGAACTGGAACATCCCCGCGATGATGTTCGACGGGAACACCTCGATCTTGTTGTTGTACTGCGTGGAGGCGTCGTTGTAGGCCTGCCGCGAGAAGCCCAGCTTGTTCTCCGTCGAGGTCAGCTCCTCCTGCAGCGCGAGGAAGTTCTGGTTGGCCTTGAGGTCGGGGTACTGCTCCATGACGACCATCAGGCGGCTGAGCGCGCCGGTCAGCGCGCCCTCGGCCTTGATCTTGTCGTCGATCGAGCCCGCGCCCATCGCCGTGTTCCGCGCGGCGATGACGTTCTCGAGCGTTTTCTGCTCGTGCGTGGCGTAGCCCTTGACCGTGTTGACCAGGTTCGGGATGAGGTCGTGCCGGCGTTTCAGCTGGACGTCGATCTGCGCCCACGCGTTCTTCGCCTCGTTCCGAAACCGGACCAGCCCGTTGTACAGGCCGGCCACCATGGCCAGCCCGATGAGGAGGAACAGCCCCAACCCCACCGCGATGACGATGACGATGACCGTGGTGCTCATGCTAGTCTCCCTTCTTGCGCTCCGCGGCGGTCAGGTCGCCCAGGAAGCGCGCAACCGTTCCTTCTTCCCCGTCCTTGAACGAGCCGATCAACGTCTCCAGTTCCGACTTGTCGAACCACAGGCCGTGCCCGCGCGGGCACCGGTCGAGTTCCAATCCGTTGACGCGGATGATCTCCAGTTTCTTCCGGCACCGGAGGCACGTCCGCTTCCCGTGCCGCTCGCCGCGGGTTTCGTAGAGGGCCTGCGCGATCTTCCCCCGGCCGGCCTCCGCGCCCGCCAGCCGCTCGAACTCGCCCGCGTCGAGCCACGTCCCGCCGCAGCGGAGGCAGCGGTCGATCTCGACGCCGTCGAGCTCGAAGGTCACCACGGGTTCCTTGCAGGAGGGGCACATCGAAACATTATCTAGACTGGAGGAGGCCGTGTCCATTACGGAAACCGGGGAATTTCGCAATGGAAACGGACCCCAATGGCTACACTGATTGAACTCGACGGGAGGGACGGACGTGGCCGGGCTCCAGCGACAGGCCTGTTACAACCACGCGGATCGGTACGGTCATGCCGTGTGCATGACCTGCAAGAAGACGGTTTGCCAGGAGTGCGCCACGGAGTTCGACGGCGTGAATTTCTGCGTGGCGTGCCTCCTCAAGCGGCGCGCGACCTCCGGCGAACGATCCTCGGTGCTGGGCTGGATCCTCGTCCTCGGCGCGTCGGCGGCGCTCTTCTTCGCCGGCCCCGCGATCATGGTGTGGGGAACCACCCTGCTGTTCCGGGGGATCCGGTGAGGCACCCCTAGCATGGCGCGCGAGATTCTCTCCCCGATCGCCATTCTCGACGAGACCCCCTCCGCCGTCACGCGCGTCGCCGCGCCCTGGCTGGGGATCGCGTGGATCGCACTCCTCCCGCTCCGGTTCCTCCAGGCCCATTTCGCGCGCGACCTGTACGACCTGCGCGGCGAGTCGCTGCAGTACGGCGACGCGCTGACCGGCCTCGCCACGACGACCTTCGCCGCGCTCCTGGTCTCCGTGTGGGGCCGGGCCGTCTTCGTCCGGGCCGTGCGGCTGGGACTCCAGTCGGGCCAGCCGGTGGGACGGGAGGCGCTGAAGACGCCCCTTCACGAGCTCGCGAACGCGCTGTACGCGACGCTCCTCGTCGAGCTCCTCTTCTACCTCACGGCCTGGCTCTTCTTTCCGGTCCCCTTCGTGCTCCTCCTCTCGGGGCTCGTGTTCGCCACGGTGCACCGGACCGGGCGGCCGGGGCTGTTCGGACCGATCCGGGAGATCTTCAGGGTCCTGGGAAACCAGAAGGTGACCGTCGCGCTCTTCTTCACGTTCGGGATCGCGTTCCTGCTCGCCTACGTCAATCTTTTCGTCGCGGCCCGCGCGCTGGTCTGGCTCTGCGGCACCCTTCTCGGCGGCGACCTCGCCCGGTGGGAGCACCTGCTGCGGCTCGCGTGGATCGTCCCCGCCGAGTCTCTGACGTTCTGCGTCCTGTTCGCCGGCGCGATGCTCGTGGTCGAGCCCTTCTGGCTCGCGGCCCTCTCCGTCTACGTCCACCGGTCCCAGCTGCGCGAGACGGGCGAGGACCTCCGTCTCCGCTTCCGACAGCTGACGCAGCCGCAGCCATGAAGATCCTCGCCGCCGTCCTGCTCGCCTCGGCAGCGGATCAGGACGCCCTCTCGATCCGCGAGTACCGCGACCGCACCGAGGGGGTCCGGGCGGCGCTCCAGTCGGGCGATCTGGCGAAGGCGCAGCGGGAGTCGCGGGAACTCGCCTCGCGACGCGTCCGGCACGAGGGCCGGGAATTCGCCGCGGACGCGCCGCTCTTTCGCGCCGTGGCGGAGGCGTCCGATGTCGGCTCGGCCCGCGGATTCGCGTCGCGGCTCCGCGCGCTGGTCGACGCGATCGACGCCCTGGGACCGGCGGTCGGGGCGGAGAAGCCGGACGTGGCGCGACTGGAGCGGCTCCGGCAGGAGCAGTCCCGCGAGGACCTGTCGAAGGGCGGCCAGGTCGGGGGTCCCCGGCTCCACAGCCCCAATGTTCCCAGGAGCCTGTCCGACCGGCTCCTCGAATTGGGGAACTGGATCGGCGACAAGCTCGGGGCCTTCTTCAAGTGGCTCTGGGAGCTCCTTTTCGGCGAGCGGCACCGCGCCGGAGGCGGCGGCGGGGCGTCGTTTCTCACGACCGTCCTGGTCGTGGTCCTCGTCGCCGGCCTGGGCTTCGTGGCCTGGCTCGCCTGGAGACGCAGGGCCGCCGCGGCGCCCGGGTCGGTGGCGCTCTCCGAGGCGCCCGAGGCGGGCGCGCGCGACGAGGATCCGCTCTCGCGGCCGGCGAACGAGTGGGAGCGCTTCGCGGCGGAACTCCTGGCGGCGGGCCGGTTCCGGGAGGCGATCCGGGCGTGGTACCACGCACTCCTGATGACGCTCTTCCGCGGGGGCCTCCTCGTCTACCGCAAGGACCGGACGAACTGGGAGTACGCGTACGCGCTCTCGCCTTCCGCGGCGTGGCGTCCCTCGTTCCTCGAGGCCACGCGCCGCTTCGAGTTTGAGTGGTACGGTCGCCGGAACACGGGGGCCGAGACGGCGGACGAATTCTCGCGGGGCGCCCAATCGATCCTGGCCGCGCTGCGGCGGGAGGCGGTGCGATGAAACGCTGGGCCGACCGCCTTCCGTGGTGGGGTGCGATCGCGTACGTCGCTCTGGCCGCGTACACGCTCGACCGCGACCCGCGGATCCCGCGCGCGGCGTTCCAGCCCTACTCGGTCCACAACACGGGGCCGGCGGGGTGCTCGCTCGCCCACGGGTATCTCGCGGAGGGGGGCCGCGTGGAGACGATCTCGCGTCCCCTGGAGAGCAGCGCCATCGCGAACGACGCCGTGCTGTTCCGCATCGGTCCCGACACGCCCGTGCCCCCCGGGCTCCGCGCGCCCGCGCCCGAGGAGGTCGACGAGGAAGAGTCGGGGGAGAAGAAGGTCTCCGCTCCCCCGACGACGAAGGACGCGCCGCGCCCGCCGGCGCTCCTCACCCCCGGGGAGGAGGGTTGGGTCCGAGATGGGGGCCGGATCGTGATCGCCGTGGGGGATCGCTACGCGCGGCTTGAGACGGCGCCGCAGGGGGAGGACGAGACGAAGAAAGTCTTCCCGCTCTGGGCGGGAGTCGAGCGGCTCGACCCGCCGCACCGTCGGGTGCTCAAGGGACCCCCGCTGTCCGGCGTCCACGCCGTCTTCGCAGCCGACGGCGGTCCCGTGATCGCGCGCGGGCGGATGGGGAAGGGCGAGGTCGTGCTCCTATCGTGCCCGGAGATCTTCCAGAACGGGAGCCTCGCGAAGGCGGACCACCTCGTCCTCCTCCAGTCGCTCGCCGGCGGGCGCCCGGTGGTCTTCGACGAGTCGGTGCACGGGCTGTCGGGCGAGGCCGGCGCGGTGGAGATCCTCCGGCAGTGGGGCTTCGGCCCGGCCCTCGTGCTCGCGGTGATCGCGTCCCTCGCCTCGTACTGGCGGGGACGCTCGCGCCTGGGGCCCGAGGAGGACGACGCGCGGGAGACGCGCATCGAGGCGGTGGACTTCGTCGACTCGCTGGCGATTCTTTACAACCGTTCGCTGCGGCGGAGGCAGGCGCTCGCGATGTATGCGAAGGAGTTCGAGCAGGCGGTGTCAGCGCGGACGGGCCTCCACGGTGCGGCGCTCCAGGCGAAGACGAGGGAGTACCTCAAGACTCCGCCCGGGCCGGAGGGGGGGCCGCGCGAGCGCGACCTGCCCGTCGCGGAATTCCAAAGGAAGCTCAGGTACATCAACGACGCGTTTGGGAGACTCGACCATGCGAAGCGTGCCGGAGATCGGCGAACGGGTCAAGGCGCTCGGCGCCCAGCTTGACCGGGTCATCATCGGGCAGGCGAAGGTCAAGGAACAGGTGATGGTCTGCCTGCTGGCGGGGGGCCACGCGCTCTTGGAAGGCGTGCCGGGCACGGGCAAGACGCTGCTCGGGCTGGCGGTGTCGCGCCTCATCGGCTGCCGGTTCCGCCGAATCCAGTTCACGCCGGACCTCATGCCCGTCGATCTTCTCGGGACGAACGTCTTCAACCCGCAGTCGCAATCCTTTGAATTCCACGGCGGGCCGATCTTCACCGACATCCTCCTCGCCGACGAGGTGAACCGCACCCCGCCGCGGACGCAGTCGGCCCTGCTCGAGGCGATGCAGGAGGGCGCCGCGACGATCGACGGCACGCGCCACGCGATCTCGGACGTCTTCATGGTGCTCGCGACGCAGAACCCGATCGAATTCGAGGGCACGTACCCGCTGCCCGAGGCGCAGCGGGACCGCTTCCTGCTCAAGATCCAGGTCGACTATCCGAAGGCGGAGGAGGAGGCGGGGATCCTGGAGGCCTACTCGGGGGGCCGGCGGCTCCACCAGGAGGGCGTCGCGTCCCTCCAGCCGGTGGTCTCGAAGGACGAGCTGGTCGCGGCGCGCCAGACGCTCTCGAAGATGGTGCGCGCGGAGAAGGGGATCCTGAAGTACATCCTCGACATCGTGCGGGCCACGCGCGGCCACGACAGCATCCAGTACGGGGCGGGCCCGCGCGCGTCGCTCGCGCTCCTCGAGAGCGGCCGCGCCCTCGCCGCGATCCGCGGCCGCGACTTCGTGACGCCCGACGACGTGAAGGAACTCGTCGGGCCGGTGATGGCGCACCGCATCACCCTGACGCCCGAGGCCGAGATGGAGGGTCTCGCGCTCGAGGACGTGATGCGGAAGATCTTTGAAAAAGTGGAAGTCCCGAGGTGAGAAACCCAAAATCCCAAGCCCCAATGAACTCCCAACCTCCAACTCCCAACGGGGAGGGGAAACTCCGGCTCCAGGGTTTGGATTTGGGCGTTGGGATTTCATTGGGATTTGGTTGTTGGGATTTTTCTTCATGAGACCGGGTCCGCTCGCCGTCCGGGCCCTCGGGATGCTCTTCGCGCTCTCGTTCCTGGCGCCCTTCGTGCCCCACGCTTCGTGGGCGCTGGTGGCGGGGCTGGCCGCCATCGCCGGCGCGGTCCTCGTCGAGCGGCGGGCGCTCGGCCGCGTGCGGGTGTCGCACGAGGAGGCGGCCTCCTTCGTCCTGTCGCTCGACGAGGAGGAGACGATCGCCTTCCGGCTGGCGACCGAC
>JBGPCZ010000094.1:0-23450 GCA_041482015.1 Planctomycetota bacterium
CTCCTCGAGGCACTTGAAGAGGAAGTCGTCCCACTTCGTGCCGAGCGCGCGGAACTTCAGGCTCACCGGCTTGATCACGAAGGGCTGCTCGCCGGTGATCATCCGGTAGAGGAGCTTGCCGAACGAGAAAAGGTCCGACGGCTTGCCGCACCCGCCCGACGGACCGTTCCGGAACCGCTCCGGCGCCGAATAGAGGGGAGAGGCCACGCCCGCGGGCGCGTCCTCCGCGCTCGTCGAAACGGTGATGTCCGCCGCGTCCTCGAACAGCGCGCCGTAGCCCACGTCGATCAGCCGGACCGAGCGGTCGGGCGTGACCATGACGTTCTGAGGCGAGAGGTCGCCGTGGACGAAGTCGTGCGCGTGGACGACGGCCAGCGCCTCGAGCACCTTCTCGCCGACCGCCAGGCGCTCCTCGAGCGAGAGCGCTGGGTTGGCCAGGAGCTCCTCGAGCGGCACGCCCTCGATCAGTTCCATGCGCATGAAGGGCGGCTCGGCATCGAGATCGATGTGGTCGACGCGGGGGAACCAGCGCGCGTCCGATCCCTCGAGGCGGCCGAGGGCATACTGGGCGAAGAGCTCGCGCCGGAGGTTGGCCGGGCGGCGTCCGCGGGTGAAAATCTTCAGGGCGACGGGTTGGCCCATGAACTCGGCGTGCCACACCTCGCCGTAGCCGCCCCCGCCGATCCGCTCGACGAGCGTGTGCCCGTGGATGATTTGTCCGACCGCGACATCCTGCATGTCCACCCCCGCGCGCCTTCTATATATACCACCCATTAGACGCGCGGACAACCGCAACCATGACACCCCGACGGCCAAAACCTGCGAGGCAGCTTTTTTCCTGTTCCCTCAAAACTATTGCATCTCCCGCCCGCGCGGGGTATAAAATCGGCTCGTTTCGGGCCGGCACCCCGTGGTCCGCCGGCCCCAGGGGATGGCCCCAGCCGCGGAGGGGCCCGCGTATCCCCTTGGCCGGGCAAGTCTTGCGACGGTTAGCGTCAGGTCAGTAAGGCGGGGATACTATCGGCGCGGCCTGAGGCCGCGCGTGCCGTATGGTCAACCTGGCTTTTTGGGACGTGGACACGCAGGGCGATTTCATGCTTCCCAGCGGGAAGATGTATCTGAAGGGGGCGGAGAAGATCCGTCCCGCACTCCGCAAGCTCTACGCCTTCGCGAAGAAGGCGAAAATCCCCGTGGTCGCCTCCTCCGACGCCTACTCGCCCTCCGACGCGAAGATGAAGGACTGGCCCGAGCACTGCATCCGCGGCACGGAGGGACAGCGGAAGCTTCCCGAGACGCGGCTCGCGAAGACCGTGGTCCTTCCCAACGACCGGAAGAGCCCGATCCCGGAGCTCCGCGCCGGCGTGCAGGTCGTCCTCGAGAAGTCGCACCACGACTCGTTCTCGAACCCCTCGGCGCGCGACCTCGTCGAGTCCAGCGGCATCGACCGCTGGGCCGTCTTCGGCGTCGCCACCGACTTCGGCATCCGACTTGCGGCGCTCGGACTCCTCAAGCTCGGCCGCCAGGTGACGGTCGTCTCCGACGCCGTGCACGGCGTCTCGCCGGGGGCCGCGCGCCAGGCGGTCATCGAGATGCGGGCGGCGGGGGCCGACTTCCAGACGGCCGCCGAGGTGATCCGCGCCTTCACGCCGTCCCCGAAGAAAAGATCCCGATCCAGATAAATAAGGACGAACCATGAAGATCGCAGCCGCGCAGATCAATCCCACGGTCGGTGACATCGCCGGCAACGTCGAGAAGATCCTGCAGTACATCGGCCGCGCGAAGGAACTGGGAGCCCAGCTGGTCGTCTTCCCAGAGCTCTGCCTCACCGGCTATCCGCCGCGCGACCTCCTGGAGCGTTCGAGCTTCATCGAGCAGAACAACAACGCGCTCAACGACCTCGCCCCGAAGGTGAAGGGCATCGCCGCGCTCGTCGGCTTCGTCGAGAAGAACACCACCGGCGAGGGGAAACCCCTCTACAACGCCGCCGCCCTCCTGGACAACGGCGACATCGCCTACATCAGCTTCAAGACGCTGCTGCCCACGTACGACGTCTTCGACGAGACGCGCTACTTCGAGCCCGCCTCCGGAAGCGCGCCCATCAAGGTCGGCGGCCAGAAGATCGCCCTCACGATCTGCGAGGACATCTGGACCGACGCGATGTGCGGGCCGAAAAAGTACGCCAAGGACCCGCTCGCCGAGATGGCCAAGAAGAAGTTCCAGCTCATCGTCAACATGTCGGCCTCGCCCTGGTCGATCGGAAAGGACGCGCTCCGCAACGACCTCATGAAGGCCCAGGCCAAGCTGTACAACGTCCCCGTCATCTGCGTGAACCAGGTGGGCGGGAACGACGAACTCATCTTCGACGGCAACTCGATCGCCGTCGACCCCGCGGGCAACGTCCTCGCGCAGGCCAAGCCCTTCGAAGAGGACATCATCCTCATCGACCTCGACTACGGCGCCGGCGACCAGCACGGCGTCAAACTCTCCGACGCGGACGCCGCCTACCGCGCGCTCGTCCTGGGGACGCGCGACTACGCCCACAAGTGCGGGTTCAAAAAGGCGGTCGTCGGCCTCTCCGGCGGGATCGACTCGGCCCTCGTCGCAGCGATCGCGACCGAGGCCCTCGGCCACGACAACGTCCTGGGCGTCTCGCTCCCGAGCATGTACTCCACGGACCACTCGAAGACCGACGCCGAGAAGCTCGCGCGCAACCTCGGCATCGAGTACAAGTCGATCCCGATCCAGCCGGTGTTCGACAAGTACATGGACGAGTTCGGCAAGCTCTTCGTCGGCCTTCCCGCCGACATGACCGAGCAGAACATCCAGGCCCGCATCCGGGGCAACATCCTCATGGCGATCTCGAACAAGATGAAGCACCTCCTCCTGTCGACCGGCAACAAGAGCGAGATCGCCACCGGCTACAACACCCTCTATGGCGACATGTGCGGCGGGCTTGCGGTGATCAGCGACGTCCCCAAGACGATGGTCTACGCGCTCGCGAAGGAGGCGGCCAATCGCGACCGCGAGTTGATCCCGGCGAACACGCTCTCCAAGCCGCCCAGCGCCGAACTCCGCCACAACCAGCGCGACACGGACGACCTGCCCGACTACGCGGCGCTCGACCCGATCCTCAAGCTCTACGTCGAGGAGGGGAAGTCGCCCGAGGAGATCGTCGCCGCCGGCCACGCGAAGGAGATGGTCGACCGGACGGTCCGCCTCGTCGAGAAGAGCGAGTTCAAGCGCCGGCAGGCGCCGGTGGGCCTGCGCGTGACGACGAAGGCGTTCGGCACGGGCCGCCGCTTCCCGATCGCGCGGAAGTTCTAGGGATCGCGGGCCCATGCGGGTCCTGATCGTCTACAAGAAGTCGTTCCTCGAGTCGCACGGAAGCGACCGGAGGGTCGTCTCACAGCTTGAGCCCGCCGACCGCTCGCGCCTGATCCGGGCGGACATCGAGAACCGCCGCGCGCTGGGCGACGTCACGGCCCACCTCGCCCGCCTCGGCGTCCCCACCGACGCCGTCTTCCGGGGCAGCGTGGCCAAGCGGCGCAAGTACGACCTGGTGATCTCACTCGGCGGCGACGGGACGTTCTTCGCCACCGCGCGCTACCTGAAGGACACGCCGATCCTCGGGATCAACTCCGACCCCCCGAACTCCCTGGGCCTCTGGACCTGCGCGGACCGGATGACCTTCCGCGGGCCCCTGGAGCTCGCGCTGGCCGGGAAGCTCAAGCCCAAGCACATCCACCGCATGATCGTGTCCATCAACGGCCGGCCCGCCCGCGAGCAGGCCTTCAACGACGTCCTTCTCGCCCACAAGAACCCCGCGGCGATGACGCGCTACCGGCTGATGGCCGGGAACGTGACCGAGGACCAGAAGAGCTCGGGCCTCTGGATCGCAACCGCGGCCGGCTCGACCGCGGGGATCCGCTCGGCGGGCGGCAAGCGCATGCCGATCGAATCCCGCCGGCTCCAGTACCTCGTCCGCGAACCCTACACGTGGCCGCAGCGGAAATACCGGCTCGCCCGCGGGTTCGCCGGACACCTCGCCTTCACGACGTTCATGGTCGAGTCCGCCCTCTGGATCGACGGGAGCCGCGTGCGCTACGACCTCACGCTGGGCGACCGCGTGGAATGCCGGATCGGCGACCCGGTGAACGTGCTGGGCTACGACGACGCCCGCCGGCTGAAGCTGTTCCCCTGAGACTCAAGGCCCCGCACCCGCGGCTTCATCCCCGGAAGACGAGCTTCGTGACCTCGCGTGGAACATCTCGCAGACCAGGTTGCCGCCGATGATGATCGCGCCCCCCAGCAGCTTCCGCGACGTCATCGCCTCGCCCCCCCACGCGGCGAACGCGGCCGCGAAGACCGGCTCGAGCGTGTAGATCACCGACGCCCGCGTCGGCGGCAGGTCGCGCTGGAAGCGGTTCATGATCGTGATCGCCGCGATCGAGCAGACCGTCGCCGTGAAGACCACTGTCCAGGCCACGCGGGGGACGAGGCAGGCGCGCGCCAGGGCCGCCCCGTCGGTCCCGAGGACCGCGAGCGCCGCCCCGAAGTAGATCACCGCCATGACGAACATGATGAACGTGACCGACTCGGGCCGGTGCTTGCGGGTCACGATGTTCGTCAGCTGGATCTGGACCGACCACGCGACCGCGCTGAAGGCGGTCAGGATCTCGCCAATCCCGAACGCCCCGCCCCGGGGGTCGGTCAGCACGTAGACCCCCGCCAGGGCGATCGCCGCGCCGGCGACGTTGGCCCACCGGAGCGTCTCGCGGAAGAAGAGGCGGCCCAGCGCCGGCGTGAGCACGACCGTCAGGTTGGTGAGGAACGCGGAGATCGTGGCGGTCGTATCCTGCAGCCCCTTGACCTGGAGGTAAAAGCCCACGCCGAACGGAAGCGAGAGGAGGACCCCCGCGGCCACCGTGCCCCTCGTGAGCCCCCGGACCGCGCGGGGGAAGATCAAGGGGAAGAGCGCCGCCGCGACGAGGAACCGGAGGAAGAGAAACGCCGGCGCCGCCGAGCGGGCGCCGAGGGCCGCGGCCAGGGGCTCCTGCCCCGCCTTCATCGTCCAGAAGCTCGACCCCCAGATCGTGCACATCGACAGGAGCCAGAGCGTGGCGCGCCGTTCGGGAGTCATTGGCCGGTCAGGGCTCGAGCGAGACTCCAAACCGCTCCGCGATCTTCCGGATGAAGGCCCGGTGTTTCTCCGCCGCGGACTTCGACCAGTCCAGGAGGTGCTGGCGGAACGGGCGGGAGGCGTCGCCGTGGATCGCGTTGAGCGCGCCCAACGCCTCCCACCGCTCCGGGGATTCCTCCAGGAGCGGGAGCAGGACCGAGGCCATCGCGAGGTTCGCCTCGCGCTGGTGCGGATCCTTGCGGAGGGACGCCTCCTTCGCGCGGAACCACTCCGCGAGCGTCTTCCCCTCCGGCAGCTTCGCCTTCTCCATCCGCTCACGGCGGTACTTCGCGAGGGCGTCCGAGTAGTCCTTCCAGTTCGGAAACGGAGGCTTCGCCTTCCATGTCTCCGCCATGCGGCCCAGGACGAAGAGCGACGCCGCCTCGCAGAGCGTCTCCTCGAACCAGAGGTTCGGGTTCTCGTACTCGACGTTTCCGCACAGGATGTGGGCCACCTCGTGGCCGAACTGGAAGGCGAACTGCGACCAGTGGCGGCCCTCGACGTTCAGCCGGACCCGGATCTCCCCGGCCGGCCCGCGCTTGAAGAGCGTGATCGGGTCGGTCTCCGAGCGGGAGACCTCGATGGGCGGGAACGCGCGGCCGGGAAACCGGACCCGGAGCGCCTCCCCCGCCGACTCGAGGACCTTCGCGATGTCCTCCGCGCCGGCGTCGCCCCAGCCGTCGCGCTCGACGCGGATGACGAGGGCGTCCTTCTTCGCGTCCTGGGCCGCCACGGCCAGGAACGCCCCGAGGGCAAGGATCAGTCGTGTCACGGTACCGGATCCTACACCGGCACGACGATAATTTGTCAAACAAAAAGACAGGTGATATACTATTCGTAAATATACATCATATAGCGAATAATATTTCACCCGTGGCCGCCGGCGGGCCGCCGGAACGAAGGAAATTCGACATGAAGCCCGACCGCACTGACCCCACGGATCGCGCGATCCTGGCCGTCCTCCAGAGGGACGCGGGGCTGTCGAACAAGGAGCTGGCGCGGAAGATCCGGCTCGCGCCCTCCTCGTGCCTGCAGCGCGTCCGCCGGCTCAAATCCTCGGGGGCGATCCGCGGCCTGCACGCCCACGTCGCCCCCGCGGCGCTCGGCATCGGCCTGCAGGCGATCATCGCGGTCCGCCTGGCGCATCACCTGGAGCGGGACGTGGAGGCGTTCCGCAACCGGCTCCGCTCCCACCCCGAGGTGGTGAACGTCTACTACGTGAGCGGCGGCGTCGACTTCTTCGTCCACGTCGCGGTGCGCGACGTCGCGCACCTGCGCACCCTGGGGGCCGACGCCTTCACGAGCCACCGCCTCGTCGCCCACGTGGAGACCTCGCTCGTCTTCGAGCACGACCGCTCGCCGGCGCTCCCCGATCTCACCGCCGCGGAGACGCCGGTCAAATTCCATTGAATCCACCCGCCGCCGGGGGGTACAACGGGCGCATGCTCGAGCGGATCGTCGCCGTCCTCCGGCAGAAAAAAGTCGTCGCCACGCTGCTCCCCGACCTGACGACGGAGGTCGTCCGCGTCGTCCCCGCCGACTGGCTCCGCTACGACCTCGAGGAGCAGGGAAAGCTCTGGTCGCGCTCGATCAAGCCCGGGAGCGACCCCGTCCGGCCCGGGCTGGGCGAGGTCCCCCGCATCGGGTCGAGGGAGTCGGAGTACGCGAAGGAGATCGAGGGCGGGTTCGAGGCGTGCCTCCTCCTCGGGATCGGCGAGACGAGCGGCCGCCTGCTCCTCCGTCGAAAGTCGCCGGCGTTCTCGGACGACGAGGTCAGGAGGCTCCGCACGGTCGCCGACGTCCTCTCGATCGGCCTGCGCGCGCGGCCGTTCGAGCCGCCCCCCAAGCCGCGCGGCCCGTTCGAGGACGGACCGCTCATCTGAAGGGAAGGACCCATGAATTCGCTCGAATCGCTCCTCAACGACATGAGCCGGCTGATGAGCATGGTCGTCACCCCGCTCCTTCTTCTCGTGTCGGTGATCCTCGCCAGGCGGGTGGGCCTCCGATTCGGACCGTTGGGCGTGGCGTCGGCCACCGTCTGGCTCGTCCTCTCCTCGATCATGGCCGTCAACTGGACCCTGGCCAGCCACGGGATCGTGGAATACTCCAGGATGCAGGCGTTCTCCTTCCTCGGGCATTTGATCTGGATGGCCCAGGTCCTGGCCGCCGGGGCCGTGCTCGGATGCTTCCTCGAGCTCCATCGCCGGGCGGGACCCGGAAACGGGGAGGGACGGGCCTCGTCCTAAGGGCATGATCGACCCCGTCACGCGCCGGAACTTCTCCTCGCTGGTCGCGGCCGCGTTCGCCGACGGCCTGATCACCGAGGACGAGCGCCTCGTGCTCCACCGGAAGGCCACCGAGATGAACATCCCCATCCGCGACATGCACGAGATGATCGCGCAGGGCGAGCAGGGGAAGCTCTCGGTCGGGATCCCGACCTCGACCCGGGAGCGCGAGGAGCTGCTGGAGGCGCTGATCGACGTCGTCTGCGCCGACGGCCGCGTCGAGGCGGCGGAGCACCACCTCCTGGCCAAGTTCGCAAGCCATCTCAAGCTCACGCTCCCCGACCTCCGTCTCAAGGTCCGGGACCGGATGGAGCAGCGCGGCACCCGGGCCACGGCGATCGACCCGCAGGTCCGCGCGACCCGGGCCGCGCCGGTGCCGCCCCCGTCGATCGGGTTGCCGCCCGCCCCCAAGGGGGCCGCCCCGTCCGCGCCGCCGCCGCCCGTGGGGCCGATCCGGCTCGACGCGCCCAAGCTCGTCGACCCGATCGTGGCCGACGTGCCGCCCGTCACGCTCCAGCTCATCCGGCAGAAGATTTCGTTCGAGGCGCCCGAGGACGCCCGGCGCTACGTCGAGCGGACGCTCAGCGTCCCGAAGGAGCAGGCCGAGCGGATCATCCAGGCGGTCCTCCGGGCCTTCCCCGACCTCAAGCCGCCGGGCGGCCAGACCCAGGCGCGCCCGCGTCGATAATTTTCTCTCCCCGCTCCCAACACCCCGACGTATCATCGTTATTCCGCCCCGATGGCCCTTTGAGGAGAGCCCCGTGCGCACAATCTTGATCCTCCTCTCGATCCTGGCCGGCACGCAGGATTCCGACGCCGCGAAGAAGGCGCGGACCGACCTCGCCGTCATCCGGACCTCCATCGAGAAGCTGGTCGCCCTGCAGGAGAAGCGGCAGAAGATCGACGAGCAGCTCCGCGCCGGGGCCGAGGACCCGGAACGCCCCAAGAAGCTCGCCCAGCAGCGCCAGGACGTGATCCGCGAGTTCACGGAGCTGCGCGACACGACCGTGAAGGCGATGGAGGCCCTTATCGCCTCGTCGACCGACGCGCTCAAGCAGGCGCCGGAGGACGCGGGGCTCCTGGACGTCCGGAGCGAGGCCTTCCTGCTCTATAACCGGGAAGACGACGCGGTCGACGATCTCGAGAAGCTCGCGAAGATGCGGCCCGGGGACGCGGACCTCGCGCTCAAGACCGGGCGGATCGAGCAGCACCTCAACCGCTTCGACGGCTCCGTCGTCAACCTGGAGAAATACCTGAAGAAGGATCCGACCCACCTGGAGTCGAGGATGCTGCTGGCGCTCTCCTACTTCGCGGTCCACCGCTTCGAGGAGGCGGTGACGCTCTACGACGCCGCTCTCAAGGAGAAGCTGGAGCCGGAGCAGAAGGAGACCCTCGAGCAGTTCCGGAAATCCGCCGCCGCGTACATCCCCTTCTGGAAGTCCGAGCAGGAGATCCGCGCGAAGGAGGCGACGGCGAACGACCTGCCCCGCGTCCTCTTCACCACCTCGAGGGGCGAGATCGAACTGGAGCTCCTGGAGAACGAGGCCCCCAACACCGTCGCGAACTTCGTCGAACTCGTCTCGAAGAAGTACTACGACGGCCTCAAGTTCCACCGCGTGATCCCGGGCTTCATGGCGCAGGGCGGCTGCCCCCGGGGCGACGGGACGGGCGACCCGGGCTACCGGTTCAAGGACGAGCTGCCGGAGGCCGCGCGGCGCCACTACCGGGGGACGCTCTCCATGGCGAACTCCGGGCCCGACACGAACGGCTCCCAGTTCTTCCTCACGCACCTCCCCACCGAGTGGCTGAACGGGAAGCACACCGTCTTCGGGCGCGTGATCCGGGGGCAGGACGTGCTGGACCGCCTGCGCGTGGGGGACTCGATCACGAAGGCCGAAGTCACGCGCAAGCGCGACCACGCCTACGCCGTGAAGAAGATCGGCGACGACAAGTAGGCCGTCGCCCGGACTACAGCTCCCTGATCGACAGGTTGCGGAACTGGACCAGCGCGGGCGGGCTCGTCCACTTCCCCTCCTTCATGCTCCCGTGATGCTGGAGGGCGATCGGTCCGCGCGCCACGAGCCCGGGCAGCTGGGCGTTCTCGATCACGGTCTCCCCGTTCAGGACCACCGTCAGCCGGTCGCCCTTGAGCGTGATGACGAACGTGTTCCACTCGCCGACGGGCTTGTCCGCCTTCTTCTTCGGCGTCACGCCGGCACGCACCTCGGACGGCATCTTCTTGTCCATCCGGTAGCCGTAGACTTCGCCCGAGCCGCACGGCCACGTGAAGATGTTGACCTGGGCCTTGCCCGAGCGCTCGCGCAGGTAGACGCCCGAATCGGCGTCGAACTGGGGCGCGACGAGTTCCTTCCCGTCGGGCCCGACCTTGTGCGTCCCGTCCGGCAGGATCACCGGCACCCGCGGATTCATGTAGGGAGCCTCCTTGATCCGCCAGTCGACCTTGAGGATGAAGTCGCCGTACTCCTTCTCGCTGAAGAGGTGCTTGTCCTTGGGGGCCTCGCTCAGGGCGTCGTAGTCGATCACGCCGTTGAGGACCTTCCAGTGGCCGTTGTCGCCCTCGGGGATCTTCCAGCCGGAGAGGTCCTTCCCGTTGAAAAGGGATACCCAGCCGTCGCCCGACTGTCCGGACGACGAGCAGGCGGCGAGGCCGGAGACCAGGATCGCGAGGGCCAGGCGGTTCATCGGAGTTCCTCTCTTCGCGGGATACGTCCCGCGTGTTGAATCGTTCTCTTAGGAAATACAAAGCCGCGCGCCAAAAGAGGGTGCGGTGTGTTAATCTTGGAAGATACCGGGAGGAGAGCAACATGAGATCCGCAGCCGCCGTCGCCCTCGCGATCCTGGTCGCTTCGGCGCCCGCCCCCGCGCAGGACAAGAAGAAGCCCGACGCCGCGGGCGTCAGCTTCGCCAAGGACGTGGCGCCCATCCTGAAGGCGAGCTGCTCGAAGTGCCACGACGCCAAGAACAAGAAGGGCAGCCTGGACATGACGAGCTACGACACGCTCAAGAAGGGCGGCAAGGGCGGCGCGGCCTTCACGGCCGGCGATCCCGACAAGAGCGCGATCGTGACGGCCATCTCCGGCGACAAGCCTGACATGCCCAAGAAGGCCGACCCGCTCAAGAAGGACCAGGTCGACCTGATCGCCAAGTGGATCAAGGAAGGCGCGAAGAACAACTAGGGAGGGCGACTCCATGAGACTCATCGCGACGGCGCTCCTCGGGATCTTCACCGCACTGGCCGGCGGTTCGCCCGCCCCCGCGCAGGAGAAGAAGGCGGCCAACAAGCCCGTCAGCTTCTCCAAGGACGTCCTGCCGATCTTCAACAACTACTGCACGAGCTGCCACGACCCGAAGATGAAGAAAGCGGGCCTCGACATAAGCAGCTACGCGACCGCCGCAAAGGGCAGCAAGGGCGGCAAGCTCTGGGCCGCGGGCAATCCCGCCAAGAGCGCCCTCATCACGCAGACCACGGGCGACAAGCCGAAGATGCCGCCGAAGGGTCAGGCCGTCGGCAAGGACGAGCTCGACCTGCTGACGCGGTGGATCAAGGAGGGCAGCCAGAACAACTGAGCCACCCGGCAACCTCAAGGACACGAAGATTCCTTCGTGTCCTTTTTCATTTCACGGACCCTGGGGACAAGGTATATAAGGAAAGGATCTGTTGGAGGACCGGAGCATGAAGCGTCGCTTCCTGGTTCGACTGGCGCTCGTCGCGATCCTGGCGGTCGTCCTGCCCGCATGCCATCACAACACGAAATCGAAACCTCCGCCGCCGCCTTCCGATCCCGCCCCCGTCCCCGAGAAACCCTGATCGACCCCCCGTGGGCGGGGTTGCCGTAAATTCAACAGCACACAGCGGGCGTGCCTTCGGCGTCGCCCTCATTTCCGACGGCAGGTCCCCGGGCCCGCCGGCCGAGCGTTCCATAGCCAGAACGCAGATGATCCGCCACACCTTCCTCGCGGGGCTCGGGATCGCGACGCTCCTCCTCTCGGGAGGGAGGCCGGCCCGCGCGCTCCCCCCGGCCAACGGCGACGAGGACCACTTCGAAGCGAAGATCCGCCCCGTCCTCATGCGCACCTGCTTCAAGTGCCACGGCGGCGACAAGACCTCCGGCGGCCTCCGCGTCGACTCCCGAGAGAGCCTCGTCAAAGGAGGCAAGAAGGGCCCCGCCATCGTCCCCGGCAACGCCGAGGCCGGACTCCTCCTCCAGGCCATCCGCTACACCGACGAGGACTTCCGCATGCCGCCCAAGGAGCGGCTCGCCGGGAACGTCGTCGAGGACTTCGCCCGCTGGATCAAGGCCGGCGCCCCCTGGCCGAAGAGCGCTGCCGCGCCCGCCGCCGGCGCCCGCCACTGGGCCTTCCAGCTCCCGCGCACGATCGACCCGGCGACCGTCGCGGGCACCGCGCCGCACCCCGTCGACCGCCTCGTCCAGGCCGCGCAGGCGCCCCTCGGGCTCCACCCCGTCGGTCCCGCCTCGAAGCGAGCCCTCATCCGCCGCGCGACGTTCGATCTCACCGGTCTGCCGCCCTCACCCGAGCGCGTCGAGGCCTTCGTCGCCGATGCGCGCCCCGACGCGTACGAGCGCCTCATCGAGGAGCTTCTCTCCTCGCCGCGCTACGGCGAGCGCTGGGGCCGCCACTGGCTCGACGTCGCCCGCTACGCCGACACCGCCGGCGACGACTCGGACTACCCGATCCCGCAGGCCCGCTTCTACCGCGACTGGGTCGTCGACGCGTTCAACCAGGACAAGCCGTACGACGAGTTCCTGACCGAGCAGATCGCCGGCGACCTCCTCGCGAAGTCCGGGCCGCCCGAACTCTACGCGGGACGCGTCATCGCCACCGGCTTCATCGCCCAGGCCAAGCGGTACGGAACTCATAAACACGAGGACATGCACCTCATCATCGAGGACACGATCTCGACGCTCGGCCAGGCCGTCCTCGGCCTCACGCTCCGCTGCGCGCGCTGCCACGACCACAAGTACGACCCGATTACGAGCGAGGACTACTACGCGCTCTATGGGTTCTTCCAGAGCGTCGTCTACCCGCACGCGGGCAGCGAGGAGGATCACAAGCCCAGCGAATTCATCCCGCTCGCCGCCCCCGCCGAACTCAAGACGCAAACGGACGCCTACGAGGCGGAGCACGGCGAGCGCCGGATGTTCCTCGAGGCCGAGCTCAAGAAGATCGACGAGAGCGAGAGCGGCAAGGCGCTCAAAGAGGTGAAGGCCGCGCTCGAGGCGATCAAGAAAGAGCCGAAGTCGGACGACCGCGACAAGCGCCGCAAGGAGGCGAACGACAAGCGGCTCGTCCTGGAGAAGGAGGTCACCGAAAAGTCCAAGGACCTCCGCGACGAGCTCGACCGGATCCTCAGAGAGAGCCCCCTCGGCAAGACGCCGCTCGCCTACGCGATCAAGGAGGGCAAGCCGGTCGACGCGAAGCTCCAGGTCGGCGGCGAGCCCAACCGGTCCGGCGCGGTCGTGCGGCGCGGCGTGCCGAAGTTCCTCAACCCGAAGGGGACGCTCGAGATCCCGCCCGAGGTGAGCGGACGCCTCGAGCTCGCGCGCTGGATCACGAGCCTCGAGAACCCGCTGACCGCGCGCGTCATGGTCAACCGGATCTGGCAGCACCACTTCGGGAAGGGCCTGGTCTACACGGCATCCAACTTCGGCCTGCAGGGCGAGGCCCCGACGCACCCGGAGCTTCTCGACTACCTGGCCGGCCGCTTCGTCCAGAGCGGCTGGTCGGTCAAGGCGATGCACCGGTTGATCATGCTCTCGGAGACGTACCGGCTCTCGAGCGACGACCTCCCGGCCAACTCCGCGAAGGACGCGGGCAATCGCTACTATTGGCGCGCCGACCGTCTCCGGATGGACGCGGAGGAGCTGCGTGACTCGATCCTCCAGCTTGGCGGGACGCTGAAGCTGGAGCGCCCGGGCGCCCACCCCTTCCCGCCGGCGGACAAATGGTCCTACTCGGCCCACCGCCAGTTCAGCGCGATCTATCCGTCCGAGAACCGCAGCATCTATCTGATGGTCCAACGGCTCCATCCGCACCCGTATCTCTCGCTCTTCAACGGCGCGGACGCGAAGCTGACGACCGACGTGCGCGATGCGTCGACCGTCGCGTCGCAGGCGCTCTTCATGGCCAACGGAGACCTCGTCCACCAGCAGGCCGCCGCCTTCGCGAAGCGGCTCATCGAGGGCTGGACGGCCCCCGACGAGCGGGTGCGGCACGCTTATCTCGAGGCCTACGGACGCGCGCCCACGGCGGCCGAGGTCGAGCGCTCGCTGGGATACGTCGCGCGCTACACGAAGGCGCTCGAGTCAGAGAAGGCGGCGCCTGAGAAGCGCGAGCTCGAGGCGTGGTCGAGCTTCGCACGGGTCGTGTTCGCCTCGAACGAGTTCTATCACGTGGATTGACGATGGCCTGTGACTTCGGTCTGAACCGGCGCGACTTTATGAGGCAGGCCCTCGCGGGCGCGGGCGGGCTGGGCCTTTATGCGCGACTGTCGCTCGCCGCGGGGCTCAACCAGGGCGGACCGCTCGCGCCGCGGGCCGGCCACTTCCCCGCGAAGGCGAAGCGCCTCGTCGTCTTCTTCTTCACGGGCGGGATGTCGCACGTCGACACGTTCGACTACAAGCCCGCGCTCCGGCGCGACCACGGCAAGGAGCACGAGAAAGCCAAGATCAAGGGCTCGCCCTTCGAGTTCGCCCGCTACGGTAAGTCGGGCAAGCACGTCAGCGAGCTCCTCCCGACCGTCGCGCAGTCCGTCGACGATCTCTGTTTCATCCATTCGATCTACAACGACTCGGGCGGCCACTCGAAGGCGACGCTCTCGATGCACACGGGATCGGTGACGCTCCCGATGCCGAGCCTCGGCGCGTGGGTCGGCTACGGCCTGGGGACGGAGAACCCGAACCTGCCGCCCTTCGTCGTCTTCGCGAAGACGGAGCCGTACAACGCGCACATCTGCTGGGGGTCGGACTTCCTCCCCGCGCACTACCGCGGGTTGCGGATCGTGCCGCCCGAGGCGATCCCGAACGTGAAGAGCCCGGTGGAGTCGGTCTCCCGCCTCGAGCTGGAGCGGGCGATGCTCCACGACGTCAACGAGGACCATCTCGCCGCCCACCCGGAGGACCTGAACCTCAAGTCGCGGATGACGAACTTCGAGACGGCGTACGGGCTCATGCGCGAGGCGCCCGAGGCGTTCGACATCACGAAGGAGTCCGACGAGACGCTCAAGCTCTACGGGACGAACCGGGACGACCGGTCGTCGTTCGGCGCGCAGTGCCTGGCGGCGCGGCGGCTGCTGGAGCGCGGCGTCCGCGTGGTCGAGCTCTTCGACGTCGGCTCGCACGACAACTGGGACCACCACAACGACATCAACCTGCATCGCGGTCTGTCACGCACGCTCGACCGTCCGCTCGGCGCCTTCCTGCAGGACCTGAAGCGTACCGGTCTGCTCGAGGACACGCTGGTCGTCGGGATGGGCGAGTTCGGCCGGACGCCGTGGACCGACCTGACGCCGGAGGGCCGCGGCCACCACGCGCCCGCCTTCACGGTCTTCCTCGCGGGCGGCGGCGTGAAGCCCGGCTTCTCTTATGGATCGACCGACGAGCACGGCGCGAAGATCGCGTCGGACCCGGTGCACGTCCACGACTTCCACGCGACGATCCTGCACCTGATGGGCATGGACCACACGCGGCTCACCTACCGCTACTCGGGCCGCGACTTCCGTCTCACGGACGTTGCCGGGAACGTGATCAAGGGCATCCTGGCGTAAGAAAGAAAACCACAGAGACACAGAGGCACGGAGAAACTCTGCCCTTTGAGTTCCCCCGGGGGCGGGGGGATCCCACAGAAGAGAAACTCTGTCCCTCCGTCCCTCCGTGGTCTTCTTAGTCTCGTGCTGCGGCGCAGACCATCTCGAGCACCCGGCGGAGGCCGTCGTCGCCGCCGAGCGCGCCGTCGTGGAAGGGCGTGCGCGGGATCGGCTTCCATCCGTCGCGAGAGCCGTCGTATTTGAAGTTCTGAGGAATGCCCGTCAGATCCTCCTTGTACTGGCCGTCGCTGCCGCCCATCTTGTAGAGCACCAGATCAAGAGAGGGGACGACGTAGACGCAAAAGCCTCCCGCGCCGCTCTTCCAGTAGGCGTCCTTGGGCGCGCCGGCGACGTGGCCGTCGGCGTTGACCTCGAACTGGAGCGAGAACATGCAGTGCGGGTTGAACTTCGAGGGCTTGCCCACGAGATCCATGTAGGACGCGGGGACGAGCCGCTGGTCGCCCCAGCGACCCCCACGGAGCAGGCAGTAGCAGAAGCGGAGGACGTCCGTCGCGTGGAGTGCCGTCGAGCCCGCGCCGTTCGCGTGCGGCATCAGAAAGTCGCCGCGATGAAGGCAGTAGCCCCACGCCCCCCAGCCCATCGGCTTCCCGAGCTTCTCTCCTATATACTCCTGCAGCTCCATCCCCGTCAGGCGGCGGAGGACCATCGACGCGATGTGCGGCGCGGGCGACGAGTAGGAGTAGCCCTCGCCCGGCTTGCACCAGAGCGCGGTGCGGAGCGACGAGCGGTCGAGGTCGCGGATGTCCTGCCCCGGGACCGGCGTGAGCGAAACGACTTCGCCCATCTTGATGCCGGGCGCCTTGCCCTCTCCGTGGTAGCCCGCGCTCATACAGAGAAGCTGGCCGAGCGTGATCTCCGCGCGGCGCGGGTCGTCGAGCGGGAACGCCTCGGGCAGGTATTTTTCGGTGAAGACCTTCGTGTCGAGGCCGTCGGGGATCTCGGCCTTCTTTTCGTCGAGCATGATGCCGCAGGCGATGCTGGTGAAGGCCTTGCCGCAGGAGGCCATGTCGGGGTTCGCGTCGCGGAACGCGCGCCCCGCGTACTTCTCGTAGACCAGGTAGCCGCGGCGGACGACAACGAGGCCGGCGTTCTGCGTGCAGCGCTGGGTCTGCTCCCACGCCTGGTCGAGCTTGACAAGATCCATCCCCGCCTTCTCTTTGAGCTCGCCCGCGTCCTTCAGCGTCCGCCATCCGCCCGCGGCGTCGGGCGGCGGGAAGTAGTCCTGGCCGGCCAGCAGTAGGGTTGCAAGGACGGATAGAGTGATCATCCGCCTAGCTATGCCGCAAATCGCGCCGGAGCGCCAGCTTTAGCGTGCGTTGATCGTAAGCCAGAGGCGGTCTTTGACCGGCGCGCCGTCGGCCGACTTGACCGAGTAGCCGATCTCCATCGTCATGACCGGGCCCAGGTCGCGAATTGAGAGCAGCACCGTGCGGTCGCCCCGCAGCGTCACCTTCTGCACCTCGACCGGGTCCTCGCCCTGCTGCTCGGGATTGGAGAGCTTGTAGTTCTTCGAGCCGTAGTTGCCCGTCCACCGGTAATTCCACTGCCGCACCGACCACCGCTCGACGTCCTCGACCGATTCGCGGTCGAGGGGCGACGTGAACGTCAGTTCGACCGCGTCCTTCTCTATATGGACTCCGACCGGTAGTTGCACCGGCTTGCCGGTGTATCGGATGCGGTTGAAGCCGCCGTCGATCGCGGCGTTCGAGCTCCAGCCCACGAGACCGCAAACATAGAGCTGGCCGTCCGTCGGATGGAAGCGTCCGCGCATCACTCCCGTCGTGAGCTTGAACGGGAACGCGACGGCGGCCCCCTGCGGGACGCCGCCCGCGACCTCGTACGGAATCAGGAAGACCTGGCCGGTGCCGTAGGAGGTCGAGATCAAAGAGCCCCTGAGCGGCCCCCACGCGTCGCTCGTCACCCAGAGCTGCTCCGCGGGCGAGCGGTCCACCTTCGGGTGAAGCCAGACAATCGGCGGGTCGAATGCCGCTGGATCCTTCCCGCCGAGGTACGACCACTTGTTGCCGTAGAAGCCCCCCTCTTTGAGGAGGTTGATCCGGTTGGCCGGCACCCAGTGGCCCTCCTGGTCGCTCCCGACGAGCTCGCCCTTCGGGCCGATCCCCACACCGTTCGCCGCGCGGAACCCGTTGCAGAGGATCTCTGATTTCGAGCCGTCCTTCGAGACGCGGATCATCGTCCCGTGCTGCGGGACCACGGGCGGAAGAGCGTGGCGCGCCGACTTGGCGTAGTAGAAGTTCCCCTCGGCGTCGGTCTGCAGTCCCATCGCGAACTCGTGGAAGTGCTCGGTGACCTGGGGGTCCCCGTTGAAGCACTCGACGAAGTCGATTTCGCCGTCGCCGTTGAGGTCGTGGAGCCGCGCAAGCTGGTCGCGGCACGTCACGAAGATCTGGTCGCTCACGATCTTCAGGCCGAGCGGCTGGAAGAGCCCCGTCGCGATCCGCCGCCACGCGAGCGTCCCTGCCTTCGGACCGATCCCCTCGACAGTCCAGACGTCGCCGCTCCAGGTGCAGACGGCCGCCTTCCGAGGGTCGCTGAAGAAGTCGAACCCGCCCGGGCGGATCCACGAATGCCACGGATTGGCGCGCGGGAGCTCCAGCGTGTCGACCGCATAGGGACCATCCTCGGCGCCCATCGTGAAGCGGGTCTCGATCTTTTGAGGCCAGCGCGGCGGGCCGCCCTTCGTGAGCGGCTCCAGCGGAGCGGGCGCGGGCGAGTCGGCCGACTCGGCCCCATAAAGCAGCTTCAGCCGCGCGGGCGTGGCCGCGGCGGGCACGGCCAGGCGGACGTTCTGCGGGTCGGAGCGATCGAGCGTCGCGCCCAGGCAGGCCACGAGGGCCTTGCCGCCCGCGACCTGCAGCCGCACCTCCTCCGCCGATTTTCCGATCTCGATCGTCCGCGTCAGCACGGCCCCCTCGAGCCCGGCCATCTCGAGGATGCGGACGGCGCCCACCGTGTAGGCCAAGATCACCCGCTCGCCGTTCAAATAGAGCCCGCGGTAGCGCGCGTTCGGCAATGGTCCGTAAGGAAGCGGGCGCGGATCGCGGGGCTCGCCAACCCCGGGGAGCATGGGGTTGCTGAACAGCGGTTCGCCCACGATCTTCGGATGGGTCTGGTGTGAGCCGTCGTAGACGACGCTCTTCCAGTCGAGCTCGCTCTTGAGCCAGCCCGCCGACCAACGCAGGAGGTCGGTATCGAAGACCATCGACGCGCCGCCGGGGCCCAGCCGCACGTTCACGCCCTTGTACGCGATGTTCTTCCCCTTCGCCTCGAACGAATGGGTCATGTAGGGGCCGTAGTCCATGTCGGACCACTTCTTCCCCTGCTGCGGCAGGATCGCCAGGAGGAGGGCGAGGGCGAGCGTTCTCATGTTTCTTGAAACCCCGGGACCGTCCCGTCTCTTCGAAAAAACGGTTGACGCGGATCAACAATAAGCTTATCCATTCACGCCATGCCCCGGAAGCCGCCGCGCGTCGCGATCGGGATCGATCTTGAGTGGCCCCTCAAGCACCACGTGGGGGTGGTCGCCGGGATCCTGCAGCACGCCCGCGAGCGGGGATGGGAGTGCGCGCTCTCGCCCTTCCCCGGGGGCCGGGTCGACGGCCTGATCGGGCGCGTGACGCGCGGGATGGCCGCGTTCGCGCGTCGTTCCCGCATCCCGGCGGTCAACGTCTGGGTGGACTCGCCCGACACCCGGCTTCCCCGCGTGGTGCCCGACCCTCGCGGGGCCGCGGACCTGGCGCTCCGCCACCTGCGCGACCGGGGATTCCGGCGCTTCGGCTTCCTGGGCCAGGCGCACGACCGGAACTCGGCGATCCAGCGGCAGGAGGGCCGGTTCGGGACCGTGCTCCTCGCCCCGAAAAACCGGCAGCGGGGCCCGGAATGGCGCGCGTTCCAGGAGGCCCTCCGGGCGTGGGTGCGGAGCTGGAAGGTCCCGATCGGGATCTTCGCCACCGACGATCTTCTCTGCCGCTATCTCGCCGACGAATGTCTCCGGCAGGGCCGCCGGATTCCCGACGACGCGGGCCTCGTGGGCGCGGGCAACAGCGAGCTCGTCTGCGAGGCGCTGGCCCCCACCCTCAGCAGCGTTGAGTATGGCTTTGAACGTGTGGGGCTCCGCGCCGCCCGGCTCCTGGAGCGGCTGATGAACGGCACGCGGCCGCCGCGCGAGGCGATCGTCGTCCCGCCCTTGATCCTCGTCGCGCGTGCCTCGACCGACGTCTTCGCCGTCGAGGATCGCGGCGTGGCCTCCGCGCTCCGCTTCATCGCCAACCGCGCGGCCGGGCCGATCGGTGTGGACGACGTGGCGGCCGCGGTGCCGGTTTCGCGGCGATCCCTCGAGCGCCGGTTCCGCACGTCCGTCGAGCGGACCATCCACGAGGAGATCACGCGCGCGCGCCTGGAGCGCGTGAAGCGCCGGCTCATGGAGACCGACCTGCCCATCAAGGCGATCGCGAGGGATTCGGGCTTCGCGGGGCTGGAGCATCTGTCGCGTGTCTTCCGGCAGAAGGAGGGCCGGCCTCCCGGGGCGTGGCGCCGGGATCAGCGCCCCCAGGCCTCTTCGAGGGCGGCGGCGCCCTTCGGATCGAACTCCCGGAGCTCGGCCCGCACGAAGGGATAGAAGTCGTTCGTCCCGAACCACGCCTCGCTGGCCTCCGCGAAATACTCTTTGGCATCCGTCAGGGCGTAGTGTCGCTTCATCTTCCCGCCGATGTGGAGCACGCTCTCGTAGCGCTTCGACTCGACGGCCGCGGCGTACGCGGCCTTGATCCCCGCATGATCGAAACCGAGCACGCGGTCGTGGTAGGCGTGGGCCAGCTCGTGCAGGAGGACGCACGGCTGGGGGATCGAGAACTTGAGAAAGTGGGCCGCGTCGCCGATCTCGACCGCCTTGGCCTTGAGCGGGTTGTAGCCGTGATCCCGGAGCCACGCCTCGCTCGGATGGTACTCCGCGCCCCCGGCCCCTTTCGTACCCTCGCCGGAGCAGAGCCAGATCGGGACCTTGCGGAGCTCGACGCAGGCCTTCTCCGGCACGACCCGCGTCACTTCGTAAAGCTTCGTCTCGAGCAGCCGGAGCGCCGCGCGCCCCAGCTCCGCCTTCTCCTCGAGGAGCACGCGCTGGACGCGGACCGTCCACCCCTCGATCGTCCGCGATTCGTACGGCTCCGGCGCCGAGCGCAGCGGACCCGCCGGTTCCGCAGACGCGCAGCCGGTCAGGACGATCGCGAACCAGGCGACCCGCATCACTTTTTCCCCGCGCACAATTTGGCCATGGCCTCGCCCATCCCATGGCCGATCAGCGCGAAGATCCGGGCGCTGCCCAGGTAGTGATACTCGGGCTGGTTCCCCATCTTCTCGAACTCGGCCTTCGCCTCGTCGCTCACCCACTTCCGCTTCACCCAGTTCTTCTGGAGGAACTCGTCCGCCTCCTTGTCCCAGTAGGGGGCCGTGGGGACCGAGACGACCGTCCCCTCGAACTCCGGCCGCTTCGCCGCCGCCGCCTGGGCCTGGCGGAGCGCGGCCATCGAGGGATTCTTCACCGCCGACTCCTCGCCGCCGACCCCGATCTCGCCGATCACGACAGGCAGGTTGGGCACGCCGAGGTCGCGCCGGAGGTCCTTGATGAGGTTCACCATGTTGACCTCGTACTCGGCGACCTTCTTCTTGTCGATCAGGTCGTTCCACCCCTGGAACCAGGCGAACCCGGCCAGCTCGTAGCCCTTGCCGTCGTAGCCCGGGAAGTTCTGAGGCAGGTTCTTCAGGGCGTCGCGGACCATCTCGATCATCTGGGTGTACGTCGCGCCCGTCTCGCCGCCCGAGCTCGGGGGCCGGAAATCGACCGCGAGGCTCCGCCCGCCCCACGCGGTCTTGATCAGGAGGACCTGGTTCTCATAGAGGTCCCCCATGACGTGGCCGAAGGTCCACTCCGGCCCGATCCGGTCGTCGCCCGCGCCGAAGCCGGCCGTCAGCGGCCCCTTCTTTAGCGTCTTCGCGTCCCTCGGGTAGTAGACCCAGACGTCCTCGCGGACCGTGTACGAGCCGTCCTTGTTTTTCAGTTTCTCGAGGAGATTTCCGTGCGTCGGGTGCTTCCCCAGCCAGTCGAGGGTCTTGAGCGCCCCCTGCCCCTGCATGTTGGACTGGCCGGCGAGGATGAACACCTTGAGCGGGCCTTTCGCCGGCGCCTGCACCTGGGGGAGCGCGAGGAGGAGGGCGGCGACCAACGCTTTCATGTCCTCCTCTACGGGGGCGGGACCGCCCGGGTTTGTCGCCTTTCTATAACGCTTGCGCCAGAAACCTGTCTATTCGCGCCAAGACTAGGAGCGTGGAGTCCGTTTCCGCGTCGACTTGGCCTCGTCCCCCGGGACGACCCGCTCGATCTCGATGGAACATTCGGAGAGAAGGGCGACAATCGCGCCCACGGCGGCCAGCACCGGGGCGATCACCGCCCCCACGACGCCGATCGTCAGGGGAAACTCCGCGACGCTCCGGCCCTTCTGCTTGATGACGATCCGGCGCGCGTTCCCTTTCTCGACAATTTGCTTCACCCGCTCGAGAAGTTCGCCCCCCTCGACCTTGATCTTCTCCCAGACCGTGCGCGTCGCCATGATCCTACGCGGGCATGCCGTCGTGATGGCGCAACAGGTCGATGAACTCGCGGCGGGTCCGCGGACCGTACGTCGCGTACGTCCGCATCGGGCGCTCGAGGTAGGCCTGCTTGAGCTTCTCGATCTCGTCTTTCGGAAGGGCCTCGCGGACCTCCTTCACGTCGACCCCGTAGACCTTCGCCGCGTTCAGGCCGAAGATCTTTGCCTTGATCTCCTTCGTGAGGGCCGGGTACCCGTGCTTCTCCTGGAGCTCTTTGGAGATCTCGAACGCGCGGAACGCCTCGATCTGCGGCTGCGGCGTCCCGTACCAGATGGAATCCGTCCCCCAGACCACGCGGTCCTCGCCGACCTGCTTGAGCAGCTTGCCGAGCACGTGCGCCGCCTGCTCGGGCCGGCGCATCAGGATCCACCACGACGTCCCGATTTCCGCGTAGACGTTCGAGTTGGGCCGGATCCCGTTGTCTTCGAGCGATTTCAAAAGGACGTCCACGCCCCGCTCGGCGGTCGGATCGTACGGCCCCTCTTTCTTGTTCGGGTCGTAGCCGGAGTGGTAGACGATGAAGTTCATCTCCGGGAACCGCTTCGCCACCTTGCCGACGTCGCTCGCCAGCTCGTACGCCCTCGCCGGCAGGAACGGAAGCGGGATCCCCTTGTGGCAGCAGATCAGCTTGACCCCCAGCTTCAGTGCCTTCTCGATGAACGGGATCCCGATTTTCTCGTCGTCCAGCCAGAATCCCTTCTTGTCCGGGCCCCAGGGCGTGTAGACCTTCCACGCCGCGATCTTCCGCTCGCCCGAGAGCTTCTCCATCCCGTCGAGCTGCGCCTCGAGCGGGTCGACGTTCGGCGTGACGAGGCCGTGGATGAGGAGCCGCTTCGACTTCCCCATCCGGTCCAGGATGTCCCTCGTCTCGGCGGCGTCCTTGTCGGGCATCGGGTTCTGCCCGACCACCGCCGGCAGCGCCGAGAGCACCGCGACGGTCGTGTCGCTGTCGAGGAACATCTCCTTCGTGTAGAAATAGCGCGAGAACCCCTGGAGCGGATCCTTCTGTTTCCTCCGCCCCCCCTCCATCGCGCGGAGGACCGCCGCAAAGCCGGGGTTCTTCTCCTTCCACTCCCCGTCGGGCGTGATGTGATGCGTCTGGATGTCGAAGATGAACTCCTTCCCCTCCACCGCCTGCGCGGCGGCCCCGGGCTCGAGAAGCATGTCGGGCGTGATCCGGTAGAAACCGCCCCCCGCGCCGTAGACGCGGTTGATCGTCGCGAGCGTCGCCGCCATCCCGCACGCGCCCGCCAGGAACGCCCGGCGCGACACGCCCGTCCGTCTCGCGTTCCGATCCGCGATCCGGTGGATCGTCTTCTCGGCCAGCTCTTCGCGCGACGTCTTCAAAGGGGGGAGATGCTCGCCGTTCGAGACCGGGTCGAAAGACAGCGGCAGGGGATCGTCAATCATGGGAACCCCTCAAGAACGAAGGGAGATCTGGAGATGAGAGGAGATC
>JBGPCZ010000095.1:0-22755 GCA_041482015.1 Planctomycetota bacterium
AGCAGTACACGGCGCTGCTCAAGACGGAGGGCGTGGAGGTCGACTTCCAGAAGGACGCGGTCGAGGAGATGGCGACGATCGCGGCCCAGGTCAACTCGACGATGCAGGACATCGGTGCGCGGCGGCTCCACACGGTCGTCGAGAAGGTCCTCGACGAGATCTCGTTCACGGCGCCGGAGATCGCGCCGGCGCGGATTCCGATCGACGCCAAGTACGTCCGCGAGCGGCTGAAGGACATCCTCGAGGACGAGGACCTGAAGAAATATATCCTGTAGCGAAACAGCCCGCTTATTCCGCTACATCGGGGGAGAGGATGACGGGCATGGGACCGGGGGCCGGGGGCGCCGTCCACTCCGCGAACCGGTTGACCTGCACCGCGTGGAGGCCCGCCAGCACCATGAACATCTCCATCGTGCGGATGGCCGTGAAGCTCGTCGCCGCGACCGCGTGGCAGCAGAGGGCGAAGAAGGCGATCAGGAACCCGGCCGCATAGCCCTTGTGGAATCCCGGCCCCGGCAGCGTCCCGTAGTGCGCGAACGCCCTCCGCCCCAGCCGGACGAGCAGCCAGCCGAAGATCCCCAGGCCCAGGAGCCCGCTGTCCACGAGGGCGCGCACGTACTCGCTGTCCACGTCGCCCCGTCGGACGGAGCCCGGGCCGAAGCCGAAGATAGGGCTCGCCCCGAGGACGCGGGGCAGGGCTTCTTCCCACGCCATGACACGCGCGCCCCAGGAGGGTGGGTTCTCGCCCGTCACGATCCCGGTGACGGTCGACAGGTGGGTCAAGATGCTTTCGGGCGCGGCCACGGGGACCACGGCGGCCAGGAGCAGGAGCATCAGCAGCACGCGCCGCTCCTTGAGCACTCCGAACGCCAGGAGCCCCACGGCGAGGGCGACGGTCGACGTCCGGGAGTAGGTGTGGAGGAGCGGGACGCCCAGGAGGACGATGGCCAGGCTGGCCAGGATGCGACCGCCCGTGGACGTCGCCTGGATGAAGAAGCCGGCCGCGATGGCGAGGTTGAGCACCAGGTATCCGCCGTAGATGTTCGCCGTCTCGCCGAGCGGGCCCTGCACCTTCGAGTACGGCGAGGTGCTGCCCAGGTAGGCGCCCGTCGAGAAGAGGGCGCTGGCGATGGCCACCATCAGCGAGAAGATCGCGAGCGCCTTGAACTCCTGCTCGGTCCGCACGTTGTTGGCGATGAGGAGGAAGAGCGCGAAGTACTCGAAGTATTTCCCCAGGAGGAGGACCGCCTCGGAGAGGGACGTCGTGCCCAGCGCGATGCCCGCGATGGAGGAGACGGCGAGCACGGAGATGTAGGCGACGACCGGGCCCCGGATGCCGACGGCCGCCGGGGGCTCCCGCTTCTGGCCCGCGCGGAGGAGCCAGGCCAGGAGCAGGGCGGGGATCATGAAGTCCTCGAGCCGCAGGTGGTCCAGCCCCCCGATCGAGATTTCGGGCGAGAGCCCCACGCAGCCGATGAGCAGGCCCAGGCCCAGCACGATGTCCACGAACGTGAGGAAGTAGACGAAGAGCGCGGCCGCCGAGCCGACCTGGATGAAGATCCACGGGTCCGCGCCCTTCGTGAGCCAGGCGACCATGTAGGCGAGGGTGCCGATCAGGATCACGATCGGGACGATCCTCTGGAGTGGGGAGAGGGAGGCGGGGCGCCCGGGGGCTTCGCTCGTCACCACATCTCCAGTATATCGGACTTTCGCAGCGCGATTGCGCAGGCTGTGTCATCCCGGTAGTATCATGGTGAGGACGACATGAGAGAGGGCGGAGATTCGGCGGGTCCCGGGAGTTCACTCCTCCGCCGCCTCCCCCCCGGCGCCTGGATCGGCCTCGCGCTCGCCGCGGCGGCGCTCCTTCTCCCGTGGGCCGCGATCCTCGACTGGGGAGCCGCGCGGTTCAACACCGTCCGAAATTTTCGCGGGGACTACGAACGGGGTGTCGGCTGGCTTCGCGGGGCGCTGGCGGTCAATGCGGCGCTCGCCTTCGCCTGGCCGTGGCTCCTGCGGATCCTCTGGCCGCCGGCGGGGCCGCCCGTGGCCCGTCCGCACGACCGGCGGGACCTCCACGCGATGCTCGGGCTTTTCGCTTTTGCGCTCGCGCTCCGCCTTGTCGGCGTGACGCGGAGCCTGCAGCACGACGAGTGGTACATCGTCCACAACTACGTGCAGCACGGCCCGCTGATCATCGTGACGCGCTACACGGGGTTCACGAATCACATCTTCTACACGCTCATGGCGTGGGCCGGCACGAAGCTCTTCGGCATGAACGAGTTCGGCCTCCGCGCGGGCTCCGTCTTCTTCGGCGCGCTGGCCCCCGTGGCGCTCTATGGAGCGCTCCGGTGCCGGTTTCCGCGCCCGTGGAGCCTCGCGGGCGGGCTCGCCCTCTCCCTTTCCGCCCTGGCGCTGGAGTACAGCCAGGAGGCGCGCGCCTACTCGGTGACCCTCTTCGGGGTCGCCGCGCTGCTGTGGCTTTACGAGGAGCTCCGGGACCGGCCGACGCACGCGGTCCTCGCCGGCGTCGTCGTCGTCTCGACGGCGCTCGTCTACACGCGGATGTTCAACGTGCTGGTCGTCGCCTCGTTCGTGGCGGCCGTCGCGGTCGAATGGGTCGCGCGCAGGGGCGGCGAGTCGGCGCTCCTGCGCCGCACGCTCCTGGCCTTCCTCGCCTGCGGGTTGCTGAGCTTCCTCCTCTACGCGATCACGCTGGGAACGTTCCTCGAGGTCCAGAAGACCGGCCGCCCGGAGCCGGGGGAGATCCAGGGGTACGACAGCAAGGACATGCTGCTTCCCGGGGACCTCTCGGTCGCGTTCCTGCCGTGGGGCTTCGTCGTGGCGGTCTGGGGGCTGTCGGTCGCGGGCTGGCCCGCGCTCCTGGCCTGCCATCGCCCGTGGTTCTTCCTGCTCGCCGTCATGGCCGCGGGGACGGTGTGGAGGGTCGGAATTCCCTGGGACTCGTCGCGATTCTGGATGCATCTCCTCGTGCCGCTGGTCGCGGCGCAGGTGGCGGCGGTCGCGTGGCTGGCCGGGCGGGGCCGGTGGGCGCCGCGGGCCGCGGCGGCGCTGGCCGTCGGTCTCGTCGCGGTGCAGGGGGTTTCCGCGGCGCGGTACCACTCCCAGCGAAAGCTCGATTTCAAAGGGGCGGCGGCCTTCCTCGCTCAGCGTCCCGAGACGGAGCGTGTGGGCTACGCGCACGACTCGAAGACCGTGGCGTGGTACCTCAACCAGCCGGCGCGCTGCGCGGAGGTCAACGCGAAGAATCTCGATGTCGTGGACCCCGAATGGATCTCCGTCCACACGGCGACGCTCGCGGGGGAAGGGCTCTTCGCCAACCGCGTCTATCGCCGGTACCGGCAGGCCTGGACCCAGAAGACGATGTACGGCCGAAGCCTCACGCTGTGGCAACGGGTCGAGCCCCCGCCGCCGGGGGAATGAGAGCGCCATGCCCGGACGCGTGCTGATGGTGGCGTACCATTTCCCGCCCTCGGGAGCCGTCGCCGCCCAGCGGGCCCACAAGTTCGCGCGCTATCTCAAGGACTTCGGGTGGGAGCCCGTCGTCGTCGCGCGGCGGCCCGACCCGATGCAGCCCCGCGACGAGAGCTTCGCCGGCCGACCCGGGCCGGCCGTGGAACTGGATCCCTTTGAACTCTCCCGCGCGATCGGGATCCTCCCGGGGGGCGGATTCCTCAAGCGGTTGTTCTTCGTTCCCGACGAGCAGTCGGGCTGGCGCAAGCTCCTGCGCGACGCGCTGCCGGGGCTGATCGAGCGGCATCGCCCCGACGTCCTCTGGGCCAACTCCGTGCCGACGGGATCGCTCGTCGCAGCCGCGGAGGCGGCGCGGCGGGCCGGCCTCCCGCTCGTGCTCGACTTCCACAACGAGTGGACGCGCAACGTCTATTACCGCCCGCCCACCCGCCGGCACGACGCGATCCAGCGGCGCCTCGAGCGGGAATCGATCGCGGCGGCGCGCGCCGTCGTGACCCTCAATCCGCTCCACACGGAGGATCTCCTCGCCCGGTTCCCGGGCGTTCGCTGCGAGACGATCGAAAACGGGTTCGATCCGGAGGACTACGCGGTCGATCTGCCGGTGCCGGGACGAAGCCCGCGCGTCTTCACCTACGCGGGCGCCATCTACGGCCACCAGGGGCCGGAGCCGTTTCTTCGCGCGCTTGGTTCCACGGGGCTGCGGGACGTCGAGGTTCGCGTCGTGGGGGATCGCTTCGGGCAGTACACCCCCGGGGCGTGGCCGTTCCCGGTCACGGTCCGCGGTCACGTGCCGCATTCCGACCTGGGCCGCGTCTTCTCGGAGAGCTCCGCGCTCTTCCTCTGCCTCGAGCCCCCCGCGGCGCGGCAACTGCCGGCGAAACTCTACGAGTACCTTCGCTCGGGCCGGCCGACGTTCGCGATCGTCCCGCGCGGCGGCGCGGTGCAGGCGTGGCTGGGGGCGACGGGCTCCGGCGTGTCGACGCCGGTCGAGGAGCCGGCCCGCTGGGGGCCGGCGCTCCGGGAATTCATAGGGACGATCGATCACTACCGCGCGCCCGCCCGCGGCGAATTCCATCGGCGGGCGTTGACCGGGAGGCTCGCGGCGATCCTTGATTCCGTTTCGGGGAGGGCGCCGGGATGAGCGCGCCCGCCGGCCGGTCGGTCCTGGCACGCAACACGACGTACGCGTTCCTCGGATACGCGGTCGCCTTCGTCCTCCCGGTCCTCGTCACTCCCTACCTGCTCGACCGGCTGGGTCGCGACGCGTTTGGCGTGCTGGCGGCGCTGGGGACGGTGGGGCTCTGGCTGGGCCGCACCGACTTCGGCATCTGGGCGGCGCTGCCCCGCGAGGTGGCCGACCGCCGCGCGCGGGAGGATCGGGCCGGGCTGGAATCGCTGGCGACGACCTGGTTCGTCATCGACCTCCTTTTCGCAGCCATCCTGATGGGAGCTGTCCTGGCGGCGGGACGGGCGATTCTTTCGTGCCTCCTGCCGGGAAGTTCCGTGAAGGATCTCTACCCCGCCCTCGTGGCGATCGCGCTCCAGTCGGTCCTATCGCCGTTCCTTCGCCATCTCATGGGGAGCCTCGAGGGAATGCAGCGGCTCGACCTAGTGAACAAGGTGACCCTCGTCGTAACTCCCCTCCAGATCGTGGGGTTGGCGGTTTTCCTGGAGCGGGGGTGGGGCATGTTCGGGGTGGCCCTGAACGGCGTGATCTTCTCGGTCCTGCAGATTGCGATCTTTGCGATCCTCCTGGTTCGCACGGGCTACCCCCTGACCTTCGAACCCGGCGCCTACAGCGCGGCGACTCTCAAGCGGCTGGTGGGATTCGGATGGAAGCTGGAGGCGAACCAGATTCTCCTCCAGGGATTCCGCAGCGACCGCCTGATCCTCAGCGTCACGGGGCTGCCGGTGGCGCTCGTGGGGCTGTACCAGATCGGCGCGAACGTGGCCGACCGGCTGGGATCGGCGGTCCAGACCCTCTCGTCGGCGGTGCTGCCGGCGGCCTCGGACCTGGCCGCGCGCGGCGAGCGGGAGAGGATTGTCACGCTCCTCATGAGGGGGACGAAGTACCCCGCGCTGGCGGTGACAGGACTCCTGGGATTCGGGTTTCTCTTCGGGCCCGAGCTCATCACGGCCTGGATGGGGCGCTCCATGCCCGAGGCCGTCGCAGTGCTGCGGTGGATGTCGGCGGGGGTCGCGGCAATGGCGGTCGCCTCGTGTTCGCAGGCGGTGGCGGCGGCGCTGGGGCGGCCGGGGCTCATCCCCCGGGGCACGATGGCCGGGCTGGCGGGGGCGGTGGTGCTTTACATGACCTTGGGGCGTCGCTATGATTACCGGGGTCTGGCCGGCTCCATCTCGGCGGGAATGGTCCTGGCGCAGGCGGTTTTCATGATCGGATTCCACGGGATGCTGGAGTTCCGCTGGAGAGAGTGGGTGGGAAACGCCTTCCTCAAGCCGCTCGCGGTGGGAGTGCCGCTGCTCGCGGTTTACGGGGCGTGGCACCTTGCCGCTCCCCATCTTCCGCCTGTCTCCGGGCGGATCCCGGCCATAGCCCTGCTCGCCCCCGCGTTCGCCCTCTCAGCGGGCCTCGCGTGGCTCCTCGCGCGCGCTCTCAAGGTCGTCGATGATCTGGACCTGGATGTGTTGAAATCCCTGGTACGGCCTCCTTCGGCATGAACATTCTCTACCTTTCGGACATCCTGAACGTCCACGACGAGCGGCTGCTCTCGCAGTTCAAGGCGGGGGGGCACGACGTGACGGTGCTCACGTTCTACCACCGCGAGCCGGAACTCCCCAAGTTCGTCAAGGACTACAAGGTCATCCACGAGCGGTACCAGACCTACCCCGACGGCGCGGGCGCGAGCCGGTGGCGGCTCATCCGCGCGGTGGAATACCGGCGCGACGAGGCGCGCGCGTGCCTGAAGATCAAGGACGTGCTGCGACAGGGCCGCTTCGACGTCATCTTCGCGAACTGGGCGCTGACCTCCGGTTACGTCGCGGCCCACGCGGGCGCGAAGCCGCTCTGCCTCTTCCCGTGGGGCTCCGACATCCTGGTCTGGCCGAAGCTCCACCGCGGGTTTGCCGAGCGCGCGATGAAAGCGCTGAAGTGCGCCGACCTCGTGGTCTGCAACTCGAAGACCGCGGCCGAGGAGGCCAAGCGACTGGGGAGGTTGCGGCCCGACGCGGTCGAGGTGCTGCCCATCGAGCTCGACGGCGGAAAGTTCGAGCCCCGGCCGAAGAACCAGGAACTCCGCGCGTCGTGGGGCTTCGGCGACAAGTTCGTCCTCATTTCGACGCGGCCTCTGAAGGAAATGTACGACCATCCATCGCTTCTCGCCGCGCTGACGAAGCCGGGCCTGGAAAACTTCGCCGCGGTGCTGGTGGGCGATGGCAATCTCAGGGCCGACCTCGAGAAGCGCGCGGCCGATCTCAAGGTCGCCGACCGCGTGAAGTTCTGCGGCATGGTGGAGAACGAGAAGATCCCGGAGTACCTCGCGACGGGCGATCTCTACGTGACGTGCTCGCGAAGCGACTCGGCATCGCTCGGGCTCCTGGAGGCGATGGCGATGGAGATTCCCGTCGTCGCGAGCGACATCCCGGCGAACCGCGAATGGATCGCGGACGGCCAGTCGGGCTGGCTCTTCCCGGTGGGGAAGGCCGACGGGCTGGCCGAGGCGCTCCTGAAGGCGGCGTCGGACGAGAAGAACCGGCAAGAGGTGGCGTTCCGCGGCCGCGCGATCACGCTCGCGCGGGCCGACGCGAGGAAGAACTTCCCGCGCCTCGTCGCGCGGATCGAAGCGCTGGCGAAATCCGCGCGCCAGCGCGGATGAGGATCCTCTACCTCACCTTCGATGACCTGACCGCGCCGTATGCCTGGACCGTCCACGTTCGCGCGATCGTCAACCGCCTGGTCGCGCGCGGGCATGGGGTGCGGCTGGTCGCGCCGGGCGGCGCCGCGCCGGGGATCGACGCGCCCTGCGACGCGCTGCCCGCGGGGAAGCTGCACCACCTCATGGGGTCCCTCGGGACCTTCACGGGGAGCGGTCGCGCGTTCGGTCCCGACGTCGTCTACGTGCGCGGCATCCACGCGACGGTGACCCCGGCGCTCGCGGCGGAGAGGCTCGGCCGACCGCTCGTCGTGGAGATCAACGGGCTCCTCGAGCGCGAGGCGACGTCGCCCTGGCGTCGCGCGGCGGTGAGGGTGGCCCACCGCTTCACGCTGGCCCGCGCGTCGCGGGTGGTGACGGTTTCACCGCGCCTCGGGGAGGCGCTCACGTCGCGCTACGGGTTCGCGGCGGAGCGGATCGACATCGTGCCGAACGGCGCGGACACGTCGCTCTTCCGGCCGGGCGACCGCGACGAGGCGCGTCGCCGTCTCGGGCTTCCGCTGGAACGCCCGATCGTCCTCTGCGTCGCGAGCTTCTATGCCCACCACGCGCGGGAGCTCCTGGTGGAGGCGGCGGCGAAGGCGGGGGCGTTCCTGGTGCTGGTGGGCGGCGAGGCGGTCCGTTCGGGGGGAGTGCTGGGGACGGGCCCGGTGGCGCACGAGGCCGTGCCCGGGTACGTCGCGGCCGCGGACGTCTGCGCCTACGTGCTTCGATCCCCCTATGAAGGCGCGGCCTTTTCGCCGCTCAAGGTCTACGAATCCATGGCGTCCGCACGGCCGGTGGCCGCGGCGACGGACCTCGAGGAGCTGCGTGGGTTCGTGAATGAGTCCGGCGTGGGCCTCGGCGTCGAGCTCTCGTCGTCGGCGCTCGCCGGCGCCCTCGAGCGCCTCCTTTCGGACGCGCCGCTGCGGGAGCGGATGGGCCGTCGCGGCCGCGAGCTTGCGGAATCGACGTACTCGTGGGACCGCGCGGCGGCGCAGGTGGAGGGGTCCCTCCGCCGGGCGGTCGAGGGTGCCCGGTGAGCATCATCCTTTCCGGGCCAGGATCTCGATGTTGTCTCCAAGCCCGAGCCGGTGGACGAGCGAACGGGCCGCCCCTGCCAGCGAGCGGAACCGGAAGACCTTGCGGACCGAGGTTGCCACCGAGGCGGAGCCCGAGCAGAGAGCGGGCGCCCCGCCGTAATGAGCGTGGAGGATGCGAAGCCCGTTCATACGGCAGAGTCGGCGGAGCGCCCGGACCGTGAAGAGGACGAAATGCTCCGGTCGGGCCTGCTGGATCCAAGCGGCACGATGGATGCGGGCCCCCAAGCTCCCCGCGTTCGGTGTGTCCACCACCAGGAGCCCGCCGGGCCGGAGCCCCGCCGTCCAACGGGCGAACGCCGCCGCGGGGGTCCTCAGGTGTTCCAGGACCTGGTAGGAACAGATCACGTCGTACCGGCCCGGATCGATCGTGCCGAACCCCTCTTCCGAGGGGATGAAGGCGACCGAGCGTGCGAGTTCCGGGAGAAGGTGTTGTCGTGCGCTCCCCTCGATCTCCAGCCCGCCGGCGCGCCATCCTCGTTTCGCCGCCTCTGCCAGGAGGAATCCCCGGCCGCATCCGATTTCGAGAAGTTCCCCGCGCCCCGGCGCATGCCTCTCGATCCTCCGGATCTTGGCGATCAACGAGTCGATCTCGCCCCGGGCCGGGGTGTAGTGCGATTCGTGGATGGCGTAGTGGCGGTAGATCTCGGCGAGTTCCGCCGGGTCGAAGAATGGGTCTTTGACATAGCTGTCACAGGCGTCGCACCGTGAGACCGCCATTCGGCGGCCGGCGCAGTCCACCTCGAAGCATGGACGAATCTTCCCCGCGCACGCCGGACAGAGTCCTGTGGAAATCACGGGGTGCGTCCAAGTCCCATTCATTCGATTCCTGGAGGTGGGTCGATTCTATCATGGAACAATGGGTGGAAGAGAGTCAGCGCGGGCGAGGCAGTCCATCCATCGGGTGGCGGGATATAATCCGGCAGCATTCCCGAGGAGGCTCACGAGGTGACCCGGCGCGCCCTGCTGTTCCGGGTCGGCGCGAGCGCGGGGATCCTGTCCTTGGTGGGAATCACGTTCATCCTTGGGAAACGAGAGCCCTCGTCCACCGGGACTCCCCTCCGGCGCCAGCCGCACCAAGACTACGTGCCGAAGCAAGCGGTCGTGGGAACCACGGAAGACCAGGTGAAGGGCATTCTCATCCACCGCATCGTCGACGAGGTTGAATGGCCGGCGTCCTCCTTTGACGGTCCCGCGGCTCCGCTGAGGGTCGGCATCCTGGGCCGCACGGAGGTGAAAGAGTCGCTGAGGAAGGCCCTGCAGAAGCCGGGCTCTATCGCGCGCCCCGTGTTGCTGGTGGAAGGGGAGGAACCCGGCGCCTTGGCGAACTGCCACGTGGTCTTCATCCCCGAGGGATGGAAGGAATATTGGGACCGGGTGCTCAAGGACGTGGCCCGTCCGGGAGTCCTGACGATCGGGGAGGAGGAGGGTTTTCTTGGGGCGGGAGGGATGATGGTCTTTCGCATCCAGGATAAGCGCGTCCGCTTCTCCCTCGACCGCCCGAAGGGCGAGCGCTCGGGGCTGAAGTTCACCGCGAGACTCCTCGAGCTGGCCGAGGCGCCCTGAGGGCACATGGGGAGGTGATGCGGCTGGATACAATCCAGTCATCCCGGCGGCCTCCCTTGGACGATGCTATGATGGACCCCTCGTCGATTGGGCGAACCTGATATGGTCCGGATCTCCATTGTCATCCCCACGGTCGATCGCCCCGATCCGCTCTACAATCTCCTCCGACACCTCGAGCACCAGTCCGAACCGCCCCACGAGATCGTGATCGTCGACCAGTCGGCGTGCGAGGACGTCCGCGCCGCGGGGCGACCGGGAGTGCGTTACCATCGGATCGCGCAGCGTGGGCTCCCGAACGCCCGGAACGTCGGACTCTCGCTTGCGACCGGCGACGCGGTCCTGTTTCTTGACGACGACGAGATCCCCGATCGCGACCTCGTTCGATTTCACCGGGAGGCCTACTCGGACGCGGCGGTCTCCGGCGTGGGCGGTCGCGTCGTCGGCGGTTACGATGCCGCCCGCCCCGAAGTCGGCGAATTCCGGCCGGTCGACGGCAAGGTCGTCCGAAACTTCGGATCGGAGACGCGGCGCGACGTGGAGCACCTGCCGGGAGGGAACATGTCCTTCAGGCGCGAGGTGTTCCGGAAGGTCGGCGGCTTCGACACCGCCTTCGGGGGCGCCGCGATCGGCGAGGAGACCGACTTCTGCCTCCGCGCGCGCCGCGCGGGGTTTCGCCTGGTGTTCGAGCCGCGGGCGTCGGTGGAGCATCTCCACTGGCCCGTGGGCGGCTGCCGCTTGCCGAGCTTCGAGGAGTGGCTCTACTGGCAGACCCACAACAGCATGCTCTTCGCGCTCAGGCACGCGCGCGCAATCGGCTGGCCCTTCTTCGTTCTCAAGCGCGTGCTGCGCATCGGTCTCTTCGCGGTGGAGCACGGCTCGCCCGCGCTGGTCCCCGTGGGCCTGCGCGGGCTGGTGAGGGGGATGGCGACGCATGCCCAGGGATCCTGAGAGCATCCTCGTCCTGCGACTCGGCGGCATTGGCGAGGTGCTGGCGATCACCCCGGCTCTCCGTGCACTTCGCGAACGGTTCGCCCGCTCGAGGATCACCCTCCTCGCCGAACGTCCCGCGTGCGAGCTCGCCGCGGAGTGGGTCGACGACGTGGTGGAGGCGGACACACCCTATCGCGCGGGCGGCCTTGCCTCGCTCTTCAGCGCGAGGTTCTACACGGAAGGGGTCGACCTCGTCGAGCGTCTGCTGCGGCGGAAATACGACCTCTTCCTGGATTTCCACCACCTCTTCGCGTGGCGCCACGCCGTCAAGCCGTTCCTCGTGTCGCTCCTCTCGCGCGCGCCGCGACGCATCGGCTTCGGAGCGCCCTTCTTTCTCACCGATCCCGTGGCCGATCCCGACGACCGCCCGATGGTCGAGCGCAACCGTGCGATCCTCGCGCCCCTCGGAATCGCGCTCTCCGACACCCGGCCGTCGCTCTCGGTCGCGCCCGCGGACCAGGAATGGGTGGACGCGCTCCTGGGCGCGACGGGGCTTGCGGGCCGGCGGCTGATTGTGCTCAGCCCGGGATCGTCACGGCCCGTGACGCGCTGGGGCGCGGAGCGGTTTCGCGAAACGGCCCTCCGGCTCTCGTCGCGCGGGACGATCGTCGTCGTCGGCTCGGCCGGCGAACGAGCGCTCTGCGAGTCGGTCGCCGCGGGCGCGGTGAACCTGGCGGGGCACACGACGGTCGGGCGGCTCGCGGCGCTGCTCGGACGCTGCGCGCTCCTCGTGTCGAACGACTCGGGGCCTCTTCACATGGCCTTCGCGCTCGGGACGCCGGTTGTCGGTATCTTTCGGCCCGGCGAGATCATCCGGTGGGGAAGCTACGGCGACGCACGCCGGTTCCGCGCGCTCTCGCGGGATGGAACTGGAGCGGAGGAGGGGAGGACCCTCCCGCTCGTGACGGTGGACGAGGTCGTGGCGGCGGCCGGGGCCCTGCTCGATGCGCATCCTCCACGTCCATGACTTCTTCGCGCCGGGCAACAGCCGGTATGGCTTCGACGCCGACCGGCTGCTGGTCGCGCGCGGCCACGAAGTCCACGTGCTCGCGGCAATTGGCGATCTCGGGCCACCCGATGGGAGCGCGATCGAGGGTGTGACCTTCCACACGTATCCCCACCGCCCCGATCTCCCCTCGCGCGAGCGGCTCTCGTCCGTCCAGTCGACGAACGACCGGCGATTCGGCGAGTTGCACGCCGCACGCCCCTTTGACCTCCTCGTCTTCAACCAGCCCCTCTGCGCCTCGGGCGTCCTTCAAAACCCGGCCTCCGAGCCGCTCTCAAAAGTCTACTGGTTCATCTCGCCATGGGCCGCGGAGTGGAAGGCGTCAAATCCCGGAGCCCACTTCATCGCCCGCACGTTCCACACGGCGTTCCGGAATCGGATGGAGGACGTCGCCCTGCGCGCCTGCGACGCGGTTCTCGTCGAGAGTGAGTTCATCAGGGGGCAGCTCCGGGAATTTCATCGCAAGGTCAAGCCGGAACGGGTGACCCTCATCCCGGGCGCGGTCGACCTTTCGCGATTCCGTCGCGATGGGCCGGCCCGCGAGCGGTTCGGCCTCGGGCCCGGCCCGGTCGTGCTGACGGTGCGCCGGCTCGTCGAGCGCATGGGCATCGACCTCCTGATCCGCGCGGCGGCGGAGGTTCGCGGGATCCGTCTCCTGATCGGCGGCGAGGGGCCGCTTCGCGCGGAGCTCGAGGCGCTCGCCGCGTCGCTCGGGGTGGACGCGCGATTCCTCGGCTACGTGAAGGACGACGACCTGCCCGCGCTCTACCGGGCCGCGGACCTCTTCGTCCTCCCGACGCGCGAGCTCGAGGGATTCGGGCTCGTGGCGATCGAGGCAATGGCCTGCGGTACGCCCGCGCTGGGCACGCCGGTCGGCGCGATCCCCGAGGTGCTCGGACCGCTCGGGCTGACCGTCGCGGAGCCCGCGGCGCCGGCGATCGCGGCGGGGATCCGGAAGTTCTTTGCGGAGCGCGACCCCGCGCTTCCCGGGCGCTGCCGCGATCACGTGGAGGCGCACTACGACTGGTCCAAGGTGATCGAGAGACTGGAACGCGTGTTCATCGAGGTGATCCGTGCGGGTGCTGGTCACCGACGGGGCTAACCGCGTCGCCCTGGCCGTCGTCCGCGCGCTCGGAAGGGCCGGCGCGGAGGTCTGGGTGGCGGAGCAGGAGCGGTTCGGGAAGGGAACGCCCGCCGCGTTCATCTCGCGGTACGCCTCGCGCCACGAGGTGCTCCCGCCGCTCGAGGAAGAGGATCGCTTCATCGCCGCCCTGGCCGAATTCGCCCACGGGGCCGACGTCCTCCTCCCCGTGTCGACGAACGTGCTGCTCGCCTGCGCGCGGAATCCAGACCGCTTTTCCGCGCGGGTCCCCATCCCGCCCCTCGCCGCGATCCGGCGGGCGAACGACAAGTCGACGGTGCTCGCGGTGGCGCGGAAGGCCGGCGTGCCGATCCCCGTGAGCTACGCGCCGGAATCGGACGAGGAACTCGACGAGGTGATCGCGCGGATCCGCCTTCCGGCGATCGTGAAGCTGCGGGACGACGAGGGCACGTTCCTCGAGCCCGGCGACCGCTACCGGATCGCCCGGTTGCCCGGCGACATCCGACACGCGTGGATGGAACTCCACGGGATCCGCCCGTTCCCCGTGATCCAGGAGCGGGTCGCGGGCGACGGGTACGGCGTGGGCGTCCTGGCGCAGGAGGGGCGCGTGCTCGCCTCCTTCTGTCACCGCCGCATCCGCGAGTTTCCGATCACGGGAGGGCCGAGCTCGCTCTGCGAAAGCGTGCGGGACGCCAGGCTCTCGGGCTACGCGGAGGCGGTCATCCGCGAGCTCCGCTGGACGG
Organism: Planctomycetota bacterium; assembly: GCA_041482015.1. Classification (GTDB taxonomy): domain Bacteria; phylum Planctomycetota; class MHYJ01; order MHYJ01; family JACPRB01; genus JACQFK01. Next base: position 13,869 of record JBGPCZ010000095.1, read on the forward strand.
GCGTCGCCATGGTCGAATTCAAAAGGGACGACGACTACCGTCTCCTCGAGGTGAACCCGCGGTTCTGGGGGTCGCTCCCGCTGGCGTCGGCCTGCGGCGTGAATTTCCCGGACCTGCTCTGCCGGATGGCGATGGGCGGGGACGCGGCCGGTCCGCCGGATTACCCCGCGGGCGTCAAGGTGCGGTTCCTTCCGATGGACCTCGCCGCGGCGTGGAGCGCGTTGTGCAACGGGAAGCCGGGCTATCTTTATGGCTTCGTGCGCGACCTGCTCGACCCCGGGGTGAAGGACGGGCTCCTCGACGCGCACGATTTGAAGGCATCGCTGGTCTACCTCTCGAATCGACTGTCATGACGCGCCTGCGGGTCTTCCAGGTGGTCACGCGCATGGTCCTCGGCGGCGCGCAGCGCGTCGTGACGGACCTCCTCGATCGCCTCCCCAAGGACGAGTTCGAGCAGACCCTCGTGTGCGGTGCGGAATCCGCGCCCGCGGGTTCGATCGCCCTTCCGGAGCTCGTCCGCGAGATCCGTCCGGCGCGCGACCTGGTGGCCGTCTCGCGGCTGGCGGGGCTCTTCGCCGACCGCCGCCCGCACGTCGTGCACGCCCACACGTACAAGGCCGGTGTGCTCGCGTGCCTCGCCGGCCGCGCCGCGGGCGTTCCCGCGATCGTCTTTACGCCCCACGGCCACATCTTCGATCGGGAAGCGCGGATCCCGGGCGTCCCGGAGGAGGGCGCGAGGCTCTCGCTCCTTCGGTGGATCACGCGGGCCGCGCAGGCGTGCGCCCACCGGGTGACGGCGCTCTCCGGGGCCGACCTCGCGGGGCAGCTGGCGTTGAAGCTGGCGCCGCCCTCGAAATACGTCGTCGTGCGGAACGGCATCGACGTGCAGCGCTTCGACCGCCCGCGTTCCCCGAGGAACGGGGAGGGCCCGGTGATCGGCGCGGTCGGGCGGTTCACCGCGGAGAAGGGCCACCGGTTTCTCCTGGAGGCGTTCGGCCGCGTCCGACGCGAGCGCCCCGGGGCGTCACTCGTTCTCGTGGGGTATGGCGAGCTCGAGAGCGAGCTTCGCGCGGCCGCGGAGTCGATCGGGTCCGTCACGTTTGCGGGGGCCCGGGACAGCGCCGAGATGCTCCCCGGCTTCGATTTGTTCGTGCAGCCGTCGCTCTACGAGAGCCAGGGGATCGCCATCCTGGAGGCGATGGCGGCGGGCTGCCCGGTCGTCGCGACCCGCGTTGGGGGCGTGCCGGACGTCGTGCGCGACGGCGAGACGGGGCTCCTGGTCCGCGCGGCGGACCCGGAGGCGCTGGCGGCGGCGATCCTGCGGCTGGCCTCGTCGCCCGACCTGGCGTGGCAGCTGGCGGCCCGGGGGCGCGATCTCGTTCGCGCGGAGTTTTCCGTGGAGCGGATGGTCTCGGCGTACGCCCGCCTGTACAGGGAATTGCTCGGCCGCTATAATCCGCCCGGATGTTCGACTACGTGAGCGGCCGGCTGGCGGTGCGCAAGCCCTCCCACGCCGTGATCGACGCGGGAGGCGTGGGGTACCGGATCGAGATCCCGCTGTCGACCTACGAGAAGCTTCCGCGGGAGGGGACGGTCAAGCTCTTCACGTTCCTCCGGGTGTCGGACGATTCGCACAAGCTGTACGGGTTCGCGACGGAGCGCGAGCGGGAGATCTTCCTGAAGCTCGTGGAGGGTGTCCAGCAGCTCGGGCCCTCGAAGGCCCTGGCGATTCTCTCGAGCACGAGCCCCGAGGGGCTGGTCCGCGCGATCGAGGACGGGGACGTCGCGACCCTGAAGAGCATCAAGGGGATCGGCGAGAAAATCGCCAACCGGCTGATCCTGGAGCTTCGAGGGAAGCTGCCGGAGGCGGCAGGGATGGGCGCGGAGGACTCGTCTTTAACTAGGGACGGGGTGGGTGCGCTGGTCGCGCTGGGGTATGATCGGCGGCAGGCCGAGGAGGCTGTGCGGCGCGCCCAGAAGGACCTGGGGCCTGAAGCCCCGGTCGAGGAAGTCATCAAGAGGAGCCTGCAGCATGTCTAGGTGGGCGGCGATCCTGGCGCTCTCGGCCGCGGGGCTGACGGCGTCGTGCACTCACGAGTCGCAATGCGAGGATCACGATCGGGCGCGGGAGTCGCGCGAGCTGGCCAAGTACGCCTTCGACGGCGGGCACTTCGACCAGGCGAAGGAGCTGTACACCAACGCCATGAACAAGTGCACGCAGAACTACGACGCGCGCATCGGCGTCGCCAATTCGTGCCGCGCCCTCGGGACCCAGCTCTACCAGCAGGCCGACCAGCTGGCCAGCGTGGGGAAGCGCCAGCAGGCCGAGAAGGTTTTCATGCAGGCCAACAACAACCACGCACAGTCCGACCAGCTGTTCCGGACCGCGATGGTCGAGCGGCCGGACGACGTGGATCCCCACTACGGGATCGGCCTCCTGTGGTACGACCGGTGCACGAGCCCCATCGCCGCTCCGTACCGGTCCGACGATGTCGAGAACCGGCAGCGCGAGCGCGACCAGGCGATCAAGGAGTTCACCCTCGTGCTGACCCGGATGCCCCAGAGTTCCCAGGCCCACCGCTACCGGGGGCTCGCGTACCTGGCCGCGGACCGCATCGAGGAGGGGGCGTCGGACCTGAAGATCTACCATGACAGCCGCCAGGACCTCTACAACAAGATCGTCGGGACCTGGCCCAGCCTGACCCCGGAGGACAAGAGGCGCAAGGACATCGCCCTGCGCGCCGTGGAGAAGGAGATCGACGACGTGCGCGAAGTGATCGTCCTGGAGCAGGGCGAGATGGTCGATCGCACCAAGGTCCTGAAGAAGAAGGAGAGGGAAGCCCAGGGTCCGGCGGAAGTGCAGAAGATCACCCAGGAGATCGCGCACCTCTCGCGCCAGCAGCTGGTCCTCGAGGGCATGATCAAGTCCTTCGCCCTGACCAAGATGGGCGAGATCGAGCAGGCCATCGTGAAGCGGTGCCGCGAGTACCTCGAGGCGTTCAACCGCGGCAAGGTCAACGAGGTCCTGGTGTTCCTCGGTCCCCGGAAGGGGGAGGAGAAGCAGTTGAGGGAATCGGTCTCCGCCAAGGTCGACCGGGGCATGCAGTTCAAGAAAGTCGTCTTCCGGACGGCCGTGGTGTCCAACGAGACGGCGAGCGTCGGCTTCGTCTGCGACCTGGTGACCGGCCAGGTTTCACACCCCGAGTCGGAAGTCACGATCCGCTGGCGCGTCGTGGGCGGCCAGTGGCTGGTCTCCGACCACCCCTGAGCCCCCGCGCAAAAACGCACCGTCCGTTTTTGCGCATGACAAAAACGTACCGTCTCCTTTTGCCTGGCAAAAACGGACGGTCTGTTTTTACCGGGCGTCCACCAGGCGGCGGACGAGGGCGGCCCGGAGGTCGCCCATCGGCAGGCCCCGGCCGGGGCAGAGGGTCTCCGGGTCCACTTCCTTGTGACAGCGGACGCGGTCGGGCGGGATGCGGCACTCGCGGCAGAGGCGCTCGAGGAGATCCAGGAGGGCGGTCAGCTGCTTGCGGGTCGGCGGCGCCGACTGGAGGTCCCCGACGAGGCACACCCCGATCGACTCACTGTTGATCTCCAGGTTCTTCGTGTGCGGGCCCGGCACCTGGTCGCGCCAGCGGTAGCCCGTCTCGACCTCCCCATCGCCGCATCCCGAGCCGTTCCCGATGACGAAGTGGTACGCCAGCCCGCCCAGCCGCGCGCGGTGATTGCGCTCGAAGGCCGCGGCGCTCCCCCCGTGGGTGGCGCTATGGTGGACGACGATCGACTTGAACGCCGGGTTTCGGGGCGCCGGTGCGGGGGGCGGGGCTTCCACGCCGGCCTTCGAGGCGCCCTCCGCGCAGAAGACGTAGACGGTGAAGCTGGTCAGCCCGATCGCGATCGAGAGGAGCAGGATGTCGAGCGGTTTCATCATCGGCGGCACAATCCCCCGCAAGAGGGTTTATCGGCCGCCGGCCAGCCGGGCTTTAATCCATAGGCCCGCCCGTTCCGCCGCCCGGACGAGCGCCGCGGCCGACCGGTCGCCCGTCTCGAACGCCGCGAGGCGCGGGAGTTCGCATCGTCCGCACACGATCGCGACCGGCGCGGGTGACCATCGCATCACCGTCCCCACCGCCTTGCCGCCGAGCGACGTCCGGTCGACACGGCCTTCGCCCGTGACGACGAAGTCGCAGGGCCGGGGAAAGCCGACCGTCTTGAGGATGAATTCCGCGCCGCGCACGAGCCGCGCGCCGTACGCGGCAAGCCCCGCGGAGAGCCCGCCCGCGGCGCCCGTCCCGCGCATCCGCCGGACGTCGACTCCCGTGCGCCGTCTGAGGTCGGCCGCCCAGTCGGCGAGCCGGCGCTCGAGGAGCCGGACCTTTCCCGGCGTGGCGCCCTTCTGGGGGCCGAAGACCGGCGCCGCCCCGCGCGGTCCGAGGAGTGGATTGTCCACGTCGCAGAGGACCGTGATCCGCCGCGCCATCGCGGGCGTCACGACCTCGAGCGCGCCGCGGCCGCCGTCGACGGTCGCGCTCCCGCCGACGCCGACCAGGATCCTCCGCGCGCCGTGGCGCCAGGCGTGGGCGATGAGCTCGCCCGTGCCGCGGGTCGTGGTGACGAGCGGATCGCGCCGCGACGGAGGGACGAGCCTGAGCCCGCTTGCGCGCGCCATCTCGATCACGGCTCTCGTCCCGGAGCGCAGGTACGAGGCGCGGACGGGCGTCCCGAGCGGGCCGGTGACGGGGAGCGTGACGAGGCGCCCGCCGAGGAACGCGCGCAGGGCCTCGATCGTGCCGTCGCCGCCGTCGGCGACGGGGCAGAGGTCGATCCGTGCGCGGATCGAGCGTCGCAGCCCGCGCGCGATGAGGCGGGCCGCCTCGATCGGGGAAAAGGTCTCCTTGAACGCGTTGGGCGCGACGACGATCACCGGCAGGGCCATGGGGGGCGGATTATAGCAGGAGTCTCCGCCCTCCCGTATACTCCCGGGGTGACGCTCCTCGTGACCGACCCGCTCTACCTCGAACACCGCGTGTCGGGCCACGTCGAGTGCCCCGAGCGCCTGGTCGCGATCCTCGATCACTTCAAGAAGACGGGGCTCCTCGCCCGGCTCGCACCGCTGGCGGCGCGCGACGCGACGGTCGACGAGATCGCCCTCTGCCACGACCGCGCCTACATCGAGGTCGTCCGGGAGGCGTGCGGACGGGGCGGCGGCTGGTTTGACGCGGACACGTACTTGAACGAGCGCTCGTTCGCCGCGGCGGTCCGCGCCGTCGGGGGCGTCCTGGCGGCGGTCGAGGCGGTTCGCGACGGCCGGGACCGGAACGCTCTTTGCCTCGTTCGCCCACCCGGCCATCATGCCACGCCGCTCCGGGGGATGGGGTTCTGCCTGTTCAACAACGTGGCGATCGCCGCGCGGTCCCTCCGGAAGCGCGTGCTGATCGTCGACTGGGACGTCCACCACGGAAACGGGACGCAGGACATCTTCGAGAATGACCCGACCGTCTGGTATTTCTCGACCCACCGGTTCCCGTTCTATCCCGGCACCGGCCAGGCGAACGAGCGGGGCGTGGGGAACATCATCAATGTCCCGATGGATTCCGGGACCTCGCGGGAGGAGTTCGTCGGGAAGTTCGAGGACGCGATCCGGAAGGCGCGGAAGGAGTTCGACCCCGAGTGGGTGATCGTCTCCTGCGGCTTCGACGCCTACGAGAACGATCCGATCGGCGGGCTCAACCTCAAGCCGGAGGATTTCCGGACGCTTACGGACATCCTGGTGAAGCTGGGCCGCCCGATCGTCTCCGCCCTCGAGGGCGGCTACAGCCTGGAGGGCCTGGGCCCCTGCGCCGAGCAGCACGTCCTGGGGTTGCTGGGTTAGAGCAGGGTCCGCTTCGCGCGGCACATCTCGATCGCGAGGCGGATCGCGGCGATCATCGGGGCCGGGTCGGCCACGCCCTTCCCGGCGATGTCGAACGCCGTCCCGTGGTCGGGCGACGTGCGCACGAAAGGCAGGCCGAGCGTCACGTTGACCGCGTCGGGGTGCATCGCCTTGATCGGGCCCAGCCCCTGGTCGTGGTACATCGCCACGATCGCGTCGCACGGCCGCTTCCAAACCGTGTCGCCCGCGAAGGGGCCCTCGGCCTTGATCCCCTCCTTCCGGGCGAGCTCGATCGCCGGGGCGATGACCTCGATCTCCTCGCGTCCGAACTCGCCGCCCTCGCCCGCGTGCGGGTTGAGGCCGCAGACCGCGAGCCGCGGCTCGAGAACGCCGAAGGACTCGCGGACCCCTTTTGACGTCTCGCGCAGCACCCCGAGGACGCGATCGGGCGTGATCATCGGGGGGAGCTTCCGGAGCGAGACGTGGGTCGTCACCAGGGCGACGCGCAATCCGCCGGCGACGAAGCACATCACCGGCAGCTTCACGCCCGCCCGCGCGGCGAGGTACTCCGTGTGGCCGACGAACGGGACGCCCAGCTTCGCGATCCGCTCCTTCGAGACCGGCGCGGTGACGATCCCGTCGACCTTCTTCGCGAGGGCGAGATCGATCGCCTGGTCGATCGCCGCGAGCGCCTCCTTCGCGCCCCCCGAGCGCGAGCCGAGAACCGTGAACCCGGCATCGAAGGATTCGCGAAGGGATTTGTCGACGATCTCGGGCCCGATGCCGGAAGGGTCGCCCAGGGTGATGGCGAGCGTGACCACCGGGGTTACGACTTCAGCAGGCTCTCGGGCAGGATGAAGTTGGTGTAGATCTTCTGGACGTCCTCGCTGTCGTCGAGGGCCTCCATCAGGTTCAGGATCTTCCGGCCCGTCTCCTCGTCGACCTTCACGGGGTCCTTGGGCAGCATGGCGATCTCGGAGGTGGCGAGCTTGTACTTCTTCGCGAGCGTTTTCTTGACGTTCTCGAAGTCGGGCACCGCGCAGGTGATGTAGTAGATGTCCCCGGTCGTCTCCATGTTCTCCGCGCCGGACTCGAGGACGTCGTTCATCATCTGGTCCTCGCCCGCGGCCGACACGGCGATCGTGATCGCGCCCTTCGGGTGGAACATGAAGCCGACGCACCGGGCGCCGCCCAGGTTCCCGCCGCTGTTCTCGAACATCTTGCGCATCTCGGCGGCCGAGCGGTTCTTGTTGTCGGTCAGCGCGTCGACCATGATCGCGGTGCCGCCGGGGCCGTAGCCCTCGTAGGTCACCTGCTCGAAGCTGACGCCTTCCAGTTCGCCCGTCCCGCGCTTGATCGAGCGCTCGATGTTGACGCTGGGGACGCTCTCGGCGCGCGCGTCCTCAATCGCGTTCTGGAGCTTGAGGTTCATGTCCGGGTTCCCGCCGCCCTCCTTCGCCGCGATCTGGATGGCGCGGGAGAGCTTCGACCAGAGCTTGCCGCGCCGGGCATCGGCGGCGCCCTTCTTGTGCTTGATGGTCGCCCAGTGGGAATGGCCGGACATAAGGGCGATTATAGGAGTCCGTACCACCGGGATCAATGCTTGCGCGGTAAAACCGGCGCCGATATAGTGGCCGCCATGGCCTCTCTTTCCCCCGATGTCCGCTCCCACGGCGGCGAGGTCGTCGCCCTCCGCCGCTCGATCCACCAGCATCCCGAGCAGGGCTTCAAGGAGCACCGCACCGCGGCGCTCATCCGCTCGAAGCTCAAGGCCTGGGGCGTCGAGCACAAGCCGCTCGCGGGCACGGGTACCGTGGCCCTCGTACGCGGCGCAAAGCCCGGGCCCACGATGCTCGTCCGCGCGGACATCGACGCGCTGCCCCTTCTCGAGCTCAACAAGGTCCCCTATGCCTCGAAGAACCGGGGCGTCATGCACGCCTGCGGCCACGACGGCCACGCGGCGATGGCGCTGGTGGCGGCGAAACTCCTCCAGCGTCGACGCGGCTCGCTCCGCGGGAACGTGAAATTCATGTTCCAGCCCGCCGAGGAGGGGCCCGGCGGCGCGCGGCCGATGATCGACGCGGGCCTGCTCGAAAAGCCAGGGGTCGACGCGGCGTTCGCGATCCACATGTGGAACGAGCTCCCCACGGGGAAGATCGGCGTGCGCTCCGGCCCCGTGATGGCCAGCGCCGACGAGTTCCGGATGGCGGTCGTGGGGCGGGGTGGCCACGGCGCCGCGCCGCACCAGACGGTCGACCCGGTCGCGATCGCCGCGCAGGTCGTCATCGCCTGCCAGAACATCGTCAGCCGCAAGGTCGACCCCACGAAGAGCGCGGTGGTGACGTTCGGCCAGATCCACGGGGGGACGCGGCACAACATCATTCCCGACCGCGTGGAGCTGAGCGGCACGGTGCGCGCGTTCGAGGAGCCCGTCCGCAGGCAGCTGGCCCGCGAGCTCCCGAGGATCGCCCGCGGCGTGGCGTCGGCGCTCGGCGCGCGCCTGGAGTTCGACTATCACTGGGGCTATCCGCCGACCGTCAACGATCCGCGGATGACGGCCCTGGTCCGCGACACGGTGCGCGACACGCTGGGCCGGGGCGCGGCGGTGGAGCAGGACGTGACGATGGGCGCGGAGGACATGTCGCTGGTCCTCGAAGAGGTGCCGGGCTGCTACTTCTTCCTCGGGTCGATGAATCGGGGGAAGGGACTGGTCCATCCCCATCACTCCGCGAGGTTCGACTTTGACGAGGACGCGCTTCCGCGGGGAGTGGAACTCTGGTTGCGCCTGGCCGAGCGGTTTGCGGCAGGCGCCTGAGGTCCCACGATGCTCGGGGATACCGTCTACTTCGTCTACCTCGCGGGTGGGATCAAGCGCGACGAGGCGAAGATCAAGGCGTTTTCCCAGTCGGCGGGACTCTCGCTCTACGACGCGAAGGTCATGATTGGGGCGCCCGGGCCCCGCAAGGTGGCCGCCTTCGCGAAGGAGGACGAGGCCGGCGCGCTCGTCATCAA
>JBGPCZ010000096.1:0-22692 GCA_041482015.1 Planctomycetota bacterium
GAGCGACCGGATGATGTTGAACTTCACGCCGCAGTCGACCACCGCCACCCGGTACTTGACCGGCACGGCCTTCCCGTTCGCGTCGTGCGTCACGAACTCCCTCCACGGGCGCACGCGGTCTGACGTCACGTTCTTCACGAGGTCGAGCCCGGTCATCTTCGGGAGCGCCTTGGCCTTCGCCACGAGCTTCGCGTCATCCATCTCCACCGTGGAGAGGACGCCGCTCATCGAGCCGTCGAGGCGCAGGCGCCGGGTTAGCGCGCGCGTGTCGATGTCGTCGATCGCCGTGATGCGGTGGCGGAGAAGGAACTCCTCAAGGCTCGCGGTGGCGCGGTGGTTGCTCGTGACGCGGGAGAACTCACGCGCCACGAAGCCCTCGACCCAGCACTTCCCCGACTCGAAGTCCTCCTCGTTCACACCGTAATTCCCGATGTGCGGGTAGGTCATGGTCACGATCTGCCCGTTGTAGGACGGGTCGGTCAGGACCTCCTGGTAACCCGACATCGCGGTGTTGAAGACGACCTCTCCCGCCTTTTCTCCCTCGGCGCCGAACGAGCGGCCCGTGAAAACGGTGCCGTCCTCGAGCGCCAGCTTCGCCACCTTCATTTGTCCTTGTCCCCCTCCGGCAACAGCTTCCCATCCTTGTCCACCGGCCCCACTCCCACCAGGGTCAGGTTCTTCAGATCGATGTACTTCCTCGCCACGGAAACGACGTCCGTCCCCTTCACTTTCGAAATCGCGCGATGGTACTGCGCCGCGTAGTCGTTCCCCAGGTCGTACCGCTTCACCTCGAGCATGTACGCCGCCAGGTCCTCCGTCGTCTCCCACGCTCCCACGAACGAATCCAGGAGGTAGTTCTTCGCGTCCTCCGTCTCCTGCTCGGTCGGCCCGTCCTTCAGGAACTTCGAAATCTCCCCGCGCACCGTTTCGAGAGCCTTGTCCTTGTCCTTCGCCTCGACCCCCAGGACGACCTGGAAGGGCCCCGCCGCCGCGCCGGCTCCGGCGGTGATCGACCCGCCCACGTCGTACGCCAGCCCCTGCAGGTCTCGCACGTTCTTCGCCAGCCGGTTCGTGAAGCCGGGGCTCGTGCAGAGGATGGTCTCCATCACCTTCAGATTGAAGAAGTCGGGGTTCGTGCGGTCGATCCCCACGTGGCCGAGGTGGAACCGCACCTGGCTCGTCGGGGCGCTCGAATACACGGTGCGGGGCTCCTGCTGGCGGGCGACCTGCGGCACCTTCGGCGCCGCCCACTCCCCCTTGCCCCGCCAGTCGCCGAACCGCTTCCGGACCTCCTCGACCGCGCGATCGGGGTCGATGTCGCCGGCGATGGCGATGATCGTGTTCTCGGGCCTGAAGAACTTCTGGTAGTACGCGACGCAATCCTTCCGTTCCAGGCCCTCGACCGTCTTCTTGTAGCCCTGCGCGGGGCGGTGGAAGGGGTGGCCGCGGAAGGCCTCCTCGAAGAAGAGCCGGCGCGCCCGCCCCGTCGGATCGTCGTCGCGCGACTCGATCTCGGCGAGCATGTCCTCGCGGACCTTGGTCACCCGCTCCTCGGGGAACGAGGCGTATCGCAGCACGTCCCGCGCGAGGTCGAACGCCTGCGTCGCGTGCTCCGAAAGGACCTTGATGGCCGCACCGCTGGAGCTCGTCGCGAACTTCCCCCCCAGCGCCTCGATCTCCTCCGCGATCTCGTCGCCGGACCGCTCGCGCCCCTGCGGGTCCTTGATGCCCTCGTCGATGCAGTCGCCCACGAGCGTGGCCAGCCCCGCCTTCTCCTCGGGCTCGAAAAGCATCCCCGCGTTGACGAACCCCTGGACCGCGACGATCGGGAAGTCCCGCCGGCTCTTCACGAGAACCGTCAGGCCGTTGTCGAGCCGGACCTCGCGGACCGGGCCGAAATCCGGGGGCCCGGCCTTCTGCTGCACCGCGGGCGCGCGCCGCCGCTTGTCCCCGTCCTTCTTCTCGTCCTTCTTCTCCCCGCCCTTCTTCTCGGGCTCCTTCTTCTCCTCTTTCTTCTCTTCCTCCTTGCGCGGCTGCGCGCGGCCGATGCCGACCGTGCGGTTCTCCGGCGTGAAGTACTTCTTCGCGCACGCCTGGATCTGGGCCGGGGTGATCCTTTCCACGCGATCGAGGTAGGTGGAGACGTAGTCGGGGAGGTCGAACGCCTCGAAGTATCCGATCTTCTGGGCCATCGAGTACTGGGATTCCGTCTCGAACACCCAGTGGGCCCGCAGGATGTTCTTGGCGCGGCGCAGCTCCTTCTCGGAAACCGGCTGCTTGCGGAGCTTGATGAGCTCGTCCAGGAGGACCTCCCGCGCCTTGTCGACCGGCGCGTCGATCGCGAGCTCCACCTGGACGGTGAAGTACCCCTCCTGCTTCCGCGACTCGTTGGAGACGGAAATGTTGCCCTCGCCGGCCAGCCCCTCCTTCTCGACCATCCTCGCCTGGAGCCGGGACGTGCGACCTTCGCCCAGGATCGTGGCGATCACGTCAAGGATGATGTCGTTGTCCGAGCCGGCCTTGTCGCCGCGGTAGGCGAAGATCATCCGGTCCGACGTCCGGTCGGTCTTGACCTCGACGGTCCGCTCATCCTCCTGCGCGGCTTCGAGCGGCGGGGGGGGATCGCTCTTGGGGCCCCGGGGGATCTTCGCGAAGAACTTCTCCGCCCGGCGGTAGACGTCCTCGCGGTCGACGTTCCCGACCACGATGAGCGAGGCGTTGTTCGGGCAGTAGTGGGCCTTGTAGTAGGCCATCATCTGTTCGGGCGTGAGGGCCTTCACGTCCTCCTGCCATCCCAGCACCGGGTGGCGGTAGCCGCTCGTGCGGTAGACGGTCTTCCCCATCTCGCGCTCGAGGGGGCCCCACGGGCCGTCGAGCCAGATGTTCATCTCCTGGAGGACGGGGCCGCGCTCCAGCTCGAACTCCTTCGGGTCGAGCGTGCAGTTCCCCATCGTGTCGGCCAGGATGTCGAACACGTCGTCGAGGTGGCTGGAGTGGACGTGGAACCAGTAGCCCGTCATGTCGAAGTCGGTGAAGGCGTTGTTCTCGCCGCCGCAGCGCATAGTCACGAGGTCGATGTCGCCCCGCTTGTACTTCTGGGTTCCCTTGAACACCATGTGCTCGAAGAAGTGGGAGACGCCCGTAATGCCTTCCGTCTCGTAGACCGAGCCCACGCGGTAGCCGAGCATCGCGGTGACGGTCGGCAGCCGGTGGTCCTCCTTGACGACGACGGCCAGGCCGTTCGGCAGGACGCGGCGCTCCATCCCCCGCGCGCCGCTGAGCGCCTGCGGGCCCGACGCGCACCCGGCGAAGAGGAGAGCCAGCGCGATCGCGCTACGCATTCCCATGGGCGACCTCCTTGCGAGCGGCGGCGCGGAGCGCCTCGACCTCCTGGGGCGACAGGAACCGGGTCTGGCCCGGTCCGAGCGTTCCGAGGCTGAGCGGCCCCACCTTGATCCGCTTGAGCCGCTTCACCTTCAACCCGAACTTCGCGAAGATGCGGCGAACTTCACGATTCATGCCCTCGTGGACCGTGATCTCCACCACGGTGAGCTCGCGAAGCTTCTTCTTGACGTGGATCCGGGCCGGCCCGGTCTTGCCTTCGGAGAGCCAGACGCCCTTGTGGATCTTCCCGATGATCTCGGGGGTGACGACGCCCATCACGATCGCGTGGTAGGTGCGCGGCACGCCGTAGCGCGGATGGGTGAGCAGGTTGGCCAAGTCGCCGTCGTTCGTCATGAGAAGGAGCCCCTCGGACTCCCAGTCCAGGCGGCCCACGGGGTAGACTCGCTCGCGGAGCCCCTCGACGTACTTCATGACCGTCCGCCGATCGCGCCCCTGCTCGTCCTGGGTGGTCGTGACGGTCTTGCGCGGCTTGTTGAGGACGAGGGTCACAAGGCGGGGCGGGCGGATGATCTGGCCGCCAAAGACGATCTTCTGTTTCGTCGGGTCGACCTTGAAGCCCATCTCGGTGACGACCTTGCCGTTCACCGTCACCTCGCCGGCGGCGATGAGCTGCTCGCACGCGCGGCGCGAGGCCACGCCGGAGTTGGCCAGGACCTTATGAAGACGTTCGAGGACCATCACGATACCAACGCACGAATCAGAGGGGGGTGGACGACCGGCTTGGCGAATGCTCCCCGGGACATAGTCTCAGCGCCCATTCGGCGGTTATCTCTCACCAGGAGGACTTGACCCGGAGGGGTATCCTAGCAAAGGGGACCGGGACTTCAAGGGATATGGAGATTTGATGATGACGGAGATACGGCGATCACCCCGGTTCCGTTCCTGTTCTTATCTGTTCTTATCTTTTCTTTTCTTTTCATCTCCTCGAATCACTTCATCTCCTCAGAGGTGAGCGTTCACGATCTCCTTCAGGCGTACCCCGTCAATGTTCGAGCCGGAGAGCACGACGCAGATGCGCTTGAGCCCTTTCGGAAGCTTGTCCTCCATCACCGCCGCCACGGTCGCCGCGGCGCTGCCCTCGATCGCCATCCGGTGGCGCTTGAGGAGCTCGCCGATGGCCGTCGGGAGCGTCTTCTCCTTCACCACCAGAACGTCGTCGATGAACTGGAGCCCGAGCTGGTAGGAGTTCTCCGACACCCCGCCCTCCAGCCCCTCCGCGATCGTGGGCTTGGACTCGACGCGCAGGTGCGCCTTCTGGTCCCGCCTCGAAAGCCACATGCCCGGCGAAGCGTCGGTGTTCACGCCCAGGATCTTCGTCCGCGGGGACTTCTCGCGGGCCACGACGCCCATCCCGATCGCGAGCCCCCCGCCGCCGCACGGAACCACGATGGCGTCGAGTTTCGGGTGGTCCTCGAAAATCTCCAGCGCCGTCGTCCCGCCGTTCCCCGCCATGATGTGCTCGTCGTCGAACGGCGAGATCCAGACGCCGCCCGTCTTCTTCGCCAGCTCCTGCGCATAATCGGACGTGTCGTCGTAGCCGTCGAACTCGGTCTTGACCACCTTCGCGCCATACCGCCGGATCGCCTTCTCCTTGTTCTCCGGGATCGTGCGCGGGACGCAGACGGTGCAGCGCACGCCGTAGTGCTTCGCGGCCCAGGCGAGCCCCTTGCCGTGGTTCCCGGCGCTCGCGCAGATCACGCCGCAGAGGCGCTCGTCCTTGCTCAGCCACGGCAGCTTCGCCAGCGGCCCCCGCACCTTGAAGGAGCCGGTGAGCTGGAGGTTCTCGCACTTCAGCCAGACCTCGGCGCCGGCGAGGGAGCTGAGCCACTCGGAATGCAGGCAGGGGGTGCGCACCGCCATGCCGCCCACGAATTCGCGGACGTGCTCGACAAGCTTGAGGTCGATCACCATGGCTCCGTGCGGGCGCCCGGCTCAGGGTTCCAAACGGCGGGCGGGGGACGCGCGTCTAAACTATAGTGGCACGTGATCCGCGTCAACGAGTATAATGGAGCTTCCATGATCGTGCCCCTCGCGCTGGGCCTCGCCCTCTTCTCCTGCGCCGCCGACGAGAGCACCCTCGTCACGGCGACGAGCGCCTCGACCCCCGCGCGCGACGTGACCCTGGTCACCGAGGGGGGAGAGCTGGTCCTCAAGTACACCGACAGCGCCGGCCGCGCCCAGACGATCAAGGCGGCGGATGTCGTGGAGCTCACCATGGGATCCGCGCGGACCGCACCGGCCGTCAAGCCCGCGCCGGAGGACCTGGAGCTCGTCCTCACGACGGGCGACACCGTCGTCGGGAAGGCCGGCATGAAATCCGCCGAAGGGATCCAGCTCCTGAGCAAGGTCTACGGAGATCCCCTCGTCAAGTTCGGCCAGGTCCGCACGATCCTCTTCCCCGCCAACAAGGACTTCCTGCCGAAGCAGCTCCCCGCGAAGGCGGATACCGCCGACATCCTGTTCACCAAGACGGGGGACCGGTCGGCGGGGACGCTCCAGTCCATTTCGTCGTCGGGCGTGGTCTTCCATTCCCAGGCCCGCGACTTGGACGTCACCTACGCCCTCGCCGACGTCGCGGGCCTCTGGCTCATCGAGACGGAAAAGCCGCCCGCCGAGCCCGACCGGCCGTTCGCCGCCGTCCTCACCTCCGACGGGTCCTCCCTGCGGGGCGAGATCCAGTCGCTCGCCGAGGGCGTGCTCTCGTTCAAGGACCTCTACGCCCAGCCGCACAAGGTTGCCGCCAACCAGGTCGCCGGCCTCTACATGAAGAACGGCCGCGTCGTCTACCTGTCGGACATCCAGCCCTCCGCGGTCTCGGAGGACGCGAACTTCATCCGCGGCGCGGCCCGGATGCCCAGCGACCTCGAGTTCCCCTGGCAGCGCGATCGGAGCGCGCGCGGGACGAAGCTGGTCCTGGCTGGCGTCGATCACCGCAAGGGTCTCGGCGTGCGCGCCTTCTCGTCCCTCGTCTACCCGCTCGGCGGCTCGTTCAAGCGCTTCCAGGCGACGTTTGGCCTCGACGCGGTCTCGCGCGGGCTGGGTTCGGTGACCGGGGAGATCTGGCTGGACGACAAGAAGGTCAAGGAGATCGCGCTCAAGGGCACCGAGGCGCCGCAGGCGTTCGACCTCGACGTCGCCGGCGGGAAGTCTCTGAAGCTCGTCGTCACGTGGGGCGGAAACGGCCAGTCCGATTTTGCCGACTGGGGCTCCGCCCGGCTCGTCCGCTGAACGATGTCCACCTGGACGCTCGCGCATCCGTCGCTCCTCCTCGCCGCGCCCGTCGCGATCCTCGCGGTGGCCGCCGCGGTGCGCCGGACCGTCTCGCCCCTCCCCCGCTGGAGACGCCTCCTCTCGGCCCTCGTCCGGTCGGCGGCGGTCCTCCTCCTGGCGTTCTCGATGGTCGGCCCCTCGGTGACCCGGCGGCAGGAGCAGCCGTGCCTCACCGTGTTCCTCGCCGACGTCTCGGAGAGCGTCCCCCGCGACGCGTGGCGGACCGCGATCCCGGAGCTCCGGCGCGCGTGGGACCGCGAGATCGCCGCCGGCAACCGCTGCGCCCTCGTCGCCTTCGCCGGCCGCACCGACGTGCTCGTGCCGCCGGGCAACCGCCCGCTCGAGGCCGACCTGGCGCGGCTTTCGCACCGCGTGGAATCCGAGAGGCTCGCGGCCGCGGGCGATTCGTCGCCGGCGCTCAAGTCATGGACCGACCGGGTCGGCACGGGAACGACGGACTTCCCCGGCGCCCTCGCGGCGTCGCGGGCCCTGTTCACGGAGGGCTCGACCGGCCGCATCGTCCTCGTCACCGACGGCCGGACCGCCCTCGTGCCGGCGCGCGAGATCGAGCTTCCGCCCGCGACGACCCTCGTGCGCCTGGAGAGCGCCCCCCGCCAGGACGTCGCGGTCGTCGACGTCGCGGCCCCGACGGCCGTTCGCGCGGGCGAACCCTTTGACGTGCGCGTGACGATCCACACGACCGCCCCCGGCGGCGTGACCCTCCGGCTCTCGGTGAGCGACACGCCGGAGATGGAGCAGGCGTTCACCGCCCCGTCCGCGGGGCGCCACCTCGTCCTCCTCAAGAACGTCCAGCAGAAACGCTCGTTCACTCCGGGGCTCCAGTGGCTGAAGGTGCTCGCCCAGGCACCCGACGACGCCGACCCGCGGAACAACCTGGGCACCGCCGCGGTGACGGTCGCGGGAAAACCGCGCGTGCTCCTCGTCGAGGGGACGGCGGGCGAGGCCGAGCCGCTGGCCCGGATGCTCCAGGCGCAGGACATCGATCTCGTCCGCGAACCCTCGGCGCGGATCGGGGACCGCGCGTCTTTTGAGGAGTTCGTGGCGGTAGTCCTCGCGGGAGTCCCGCGCGAATCGTTCGGTCCCGACGTGCTGGCAACGCTCTCGCAGTACGTCTCGAGCACCGGGGGCGGCCTCTTTGTCGTCGGCTCCGCGTCGCTCAAGGGCGACCGCGGCTACGCGCGATCGGAGTTCGAGAAGAAGCTCCTCCCCGTCGCCTTCATGGAGGCCCCGGCGCCCGTCGCCGGCCTCCCGAAGCCCGACCCGGAGGTGAAGCCCGACCCGACCCGTCCGCCTCCCGCGCCCGATCCCAACGCGGGAGTCGCGCACCAGGTGGTGTCGCCGACCCTGGCAGTCCTCTTCATCGTGGACAAATCGGGGAGCATGGCCGGGGACGCGATCGACATCGTGAAGAAGGCCTGCATCGGCTCCGCGCGGAACCTCACGGCGAAGGACTACATCGGGGTGCTCGCGTTCGACGTGAAGCCCAAGTGGATCCTCCCGTTCACCGAGGGCGATCGCCTGAACTTCATCGAGCAGAGCGTGGCGCGGCTGTACGCCGACGGCGGTACGAACATCCATCCCGCGATGCTGGAGGCCCTCCGCGCCTTCCGCAACGATTCGCGCGCGAAGCAGTCCGCCGTCAAGCACGCCATCCTCCTCTCCGACGGCGACACGGGCCCCGCCGACTTCCAGGCGGTCACCCTCAAGATGGCCGAGGAGGGGATCACGGTGAGCGCGGTCTGCATCGGATGCGGCTCCGACAAGTTCGACGCGCCCCTCATGAGCCGGATCGCCGACTGGGGGCAGGGACGGTTCATCTTCACCGAGAGCCTCCAGCACGTCCCCAGGATCTTCGCGCAGGAGACGCGTCGGGTGATGGAGAAGGTGCCGCGCGACGTCAAGGCGCCGCCGGTCGCCCCGCCGTCCCGGCCGCCGACCCCCGCTCCGTCACCGTCGCCCCCGCCCGCGGGGAACGATGCCGTCCCGATCCCCGTCGTCGTGCGCGACCCGCACGAGGTCCTGCAGCGGATCGCCGTCAACGCGCTCCCGGCGCTCAAGGGAATCCTGCCCGCTTCGACCCGTGCGGGAGCCGTGGAGGTCCCGCTGGCCACCCCGGACGGGAAGCCGGTGCTCGCACTGTGGCGGGTCGGGCTGGGCAAGGTGGCCGTGTGGACGTCCGATCTTTCGGGCACGTGGAGCGCGGACTGGGTGGCGTGGAAGGATTCCGGAAAGCTTTTCGCCCAGCTGGTGCGCCACGTGTACAGCGCCTCGCCCGACGCCGAGCTCGCCGGGCGCGTCTCGGTGCGGACGCGCGGGACAGAGGCGCTCGTCCGGATCGAGCCGGGGCGCGAGGGCGAGCGGCTCTCGGTCCGCGAGGCGGGGACGTCTCGCGAGTTCCCGCTGACGCGCGAGGCGGACGGTCGCTGGACGGTGCGCGTCCCCCTGGAGCGCGCCGAGCCGAGCCGCCTCCTTCTGGACCGGGGCGACGGCAAGCAGCTGGTCTTCGGCGCGATGCGGGCCTACGAGGGCGAGTATCTCCCCGCCGACGACGAGCATGACCTCTTCGCCCAGACCGCGCCCGTCGCCTGGAAGGACCTCGGCGAGAAGCTGGGCGTGCCGCGGACCTCCACGGACCACAAGGAGGACGTCGCCCTCTGGGCGATCCTCGCGGTGCTCCTCCTGCTGCCGCTCGACGTCGCGCTCCGGCGCCTCGCGGCCTGAGGACGCGCGAAACGGACCTTCCTTTGGATGCGTCCCCTGTAATGTAATCAGGCCCTTACGAACGTGATGGGAGGAGTGATCATGTTTGATCATCGAGTCGAGTTCATCAGCATGGTGCAGTCGGCGTCGCTGCAGTCCGCGGCGAAACTGTCCACCTCCGCCTTCGACAAGGTCCAGGAGACGGTGCAGAAGATCGGAGCCGAGGGATGGGAATTGGTCTCCCTGGCGCCCATGACGACGACGGCCGGCTCCCAGGCCACGCACGTCGTGGCGGCCTTCAAGCGTCCCAAGGGATAGCCGGGAGGCTTCAGGGCCGGCTGACGTCGCTATCCGCCGAGCCGGCGGTCGATCGAGCGCTCCATGACGCGCAGGAAGTTTTCGCCGAGGATTTTCCGCACGTCCGGCTCGGAAAACCCGCGCTCGAGAAGCCGGCGGGTCACGTTGGGCAGCTGCGAGCAGTCGTCCACGCCCTCGGGAAGCGACGTGACGCCGTCGAAGTCGGAGCCCAGGCCGACGGAGTCGATGCCCGCGATGCGGGCGATGTGCTCAATGTGATCGACGACCAGGTCCAGGGGCGGCCGGGTCATCGCCCCCTCTGACGCCCCGTACCGGCGGCCGATCTCCTTCAACGCGCCATCCATGGCGCGCGGATCGTCCTTCAGGCGTTCGCGGACGCGATCCCGCTCCGCATCGTCGGCCTCGTCGGCGGACCGCTTCCGATCGTAGAAGCGCTGGCTCAGGAAGCCGGAGTAGAAGTTCACGCCGACCACGCCGCCGTTCTTCGCCAACGCACGCAGCTGGTCGTCGCGAAGGTTGCGTACGTGGTCGCACAGGGCGCGGGCGCAGGAATGCGAGCAGATGACCGGCGTGTCGGCGACGGCGATCGCGTCGTAGAACGTGTTCTCCGAGACGTGCGACAGGTCGACCAGGATGCCCAGCCGGTTCATCTCGCGCACCACCTGGCGACCGAAGTCCGTCAGGCCCTTCACCTTCCCCGGGTCGCGAGCCGCCTCCGCCCAGGAGAGCGAATTGTTCCAGGTCAGCGTCATGTACCGCACGCCGAGCTCGGCGAACGAGCGGAGGAGCCCGAGGTCGTCCTGGATCGCGTGGCCGCCCTCGATGCAGAGGATCCCGCAGACCTTTCCGGCGGCGACGGCGCGACGGACGTCGGCGGCGCCGCGGGCGAGCGCGATCCGGTCCGGGTACTTCGCGATCCACTGCTTGACCGCGTCGATCATCCGCAGCGCGCGCGTGGCCGATTCCTTCCGGTCGACGTACTTGGGCTCGACCCAGCAGGACATGAATTGCGCGTCCAGGCCGCCGCGGACCATTCGGGGAAGATCGAGATGGCCCTTCCCCGTCTCCGTCCCCAGGTCCTCGCCGTCGTCCAGGGACCGGCCGATGGTGTCGGCGTGGCCGTCGACGACGATCGCCTCGCGGTGGAGTTCCAGCGCGCGGTCCGTCACGGAGTCACCGCCGGTTTTGGCTCACGCTCCGCCGGTTCGGACGCCGCGAGCTGGTGCGGGTACACCTTCGCCCGGTCCAGCACGACGCCGAGCGCGGTCAGCGCGACGAGGGCCGCCGCCGTCACCGGAAGGTACACGGCGCGGCCCACCTCCGGACGCAAGACGATGATGCCCACCGTCCCGCTGAGCATCCCGAAAAGGTAGAGCATGAGAACCGCCTCGCGCTTCGAGAGCCCGAGCGCCACGAGGCGGTGCGACAGGTGGTCGCGTCCGCAGTAGACGATCGCCTCGATGGGCCCTTTGACCACGCCCTGCCGGATCCGCAGGAGCGTGGAGAGCGTGATGTCATAAAGGGGGACGCACAGGATCGCGCAGGGCACGATGACGGCCTTGAAGGGGTCGCTGCGGGACCAGCCCGTCTGGACGGTGAGCGCGGCCAGGAGGAATCCGAGGACGAGCGAGCCGTTGTCGCCGAGGAAGATCCGGCCGGGGCTGAAGAAGTTGTACCGCAGGAACCCGAGGCACGCCCCGACGAGCGCGATCGCCACGTAGGTCACGTGCGGCTGGCCCCACGGCGCGGTGTACCACGCGACGTAGAAGACCCAGAAAGCCGCGATCGCCGCGATGCCGCCCGCGGCGCCGTCCATGTTGTCGATCGAGTTCATCGCGCTGGAGACCCCCGCGATCCAGAAGAGCGTCAACGCGAGGTCGAGCCCCCAGATCCCCGAGAGCGAGATGCGGACCCCGAAGTGCGCGAGGAGGAGCGTCACGAGGAGAAGAATTCCCAGCTTGCCCACGGCCCAGACGGGGCGGATGCCGTCGATCACTCCGAGCGCGAGCACCGCGAGCCCGCCGCCCAGGATGGCGAAGACGTCCTGGTGGTCGGCGTAGTTCGGGAAGCGCAGGATGGAGAAGATCGTCCCCGAGAACGCGGCGAAGATCGCGACGCCGCCCAGGAGCGCCGTCGGCTCCCCGTGGGTCTTGTACGTGTGGGGCCGGTCGAGCGCGCCGACGCGATGAGAGAGGCGGATCACCAGGGGCGTGACGAGGTCGGCGACCCACCACGCCAGGATGAACATCCAGAACTGCGGGTAGTTAAGCTGCGCGATCACCCAGCAGCACCCTGCGGCTCTCGGGCCCGCAATTGAACAGGAGGTCGATCACGGAAAGGTCGGGGACGAACGGGCCGGGCCAGCATTGCGGGTAGACGGGGCCGGCGAACTCCTGGAAGAGGAGCCGGACGCCCTGCCGCTCGAACTCCCCCGCGTCCAGGTAGTCGCGGCCGTGGACGCCCGAGAGGTACGCATCCGCCCCCGTGGCCCGGCACATCGCGAGGACGAGGCCGGTGGACTCCCCCGCGATGCCGAGCGACGACGTGCGCTCGATCGCCCGGGGGATTCCAAGGAGGCGCAGGAGGAGTTCGATGAACGCGCAGGTGAGCTCGCAGAAGCCCGGCCACGGCCGCTCGTAGAGCGCGCGGAACTCGTCTGCATACTCTTTGAAGAAGCGCGCTCGGCGGTAGTTCCACTCGATCGACCGCCAGTGCTTGCGGGCCCACGGCACGGCGGGATCGAGCGCGGCCTCCGAGACCTTCTGGGTGTATCGCCCCTTGGTCAGCACGGGCACCGAGAGCCAGTCCCATCCCCGCGGCGACCCGGTGCGGATCCGGTTCCGGTGCATCCACCCAAACGTGCCGCGCTTGACGAACTGGACGTTGTCCACGACGAGGAAGCGGTCCGCGGCGGCGATCTTGTGGAAGAGCCCGGCATAAGGCAGGTAATTGGGCTGGTGGCCCGTCAGGATCATGCGGCGCGTTTCCCCCGGTCAATGGTTCCGACGGGAAGTATACCCCATGGCCCGTCGCCTTGACAACCCGACCCCGCCCCCTATGATGACCCCATGCGGGTTCTGGTGACGGGGGGAGCGGGGTTCCTCGGCTCGCACCTCTGCGAGGCGCTGCTCGCGCGCGGCGAGGACGTGATCGCGATGGACAACCTCCTCACCGGCAGCGAGCGCAATTTCGAGACGTTCCGCCGCCACCCGCGGTTCGCCTTCGTCCTCCACGACGTCACGAAGCACATCGACGTCCCGGGCGCGCTCGACGCGATCCTGCATTTCGCCTCGCCCGCGAGCCCCGCCGACTATCTCCAGTACAAGATCCAGACGCTCAAGGTGGGCTCGCTCGGGACGCACAACGCGCTGGGCCTGGCGAAGGAGAAGAAGTCCAGGTTCCTCCTCGCCTCGACGAGCGAGGTCTACGGCGACCCGCTGGTCTCGCCCCAGGCAGAGGAGTATTGGGGCAACGTGAACCCCGTCGGCCCGCGGGGCGTCTACGACGAGGCAAAGCGGTTCGCCGAGGCGATCACGATGGCGTACCACCGGACCCACGGACTCGGGACCCGGATCGTCCGCATCTTCAACACGTACGGGCCGCGGATGCGACCGAACGACGGCCGGGCGGTCTGCACGTTCATCGCCCAGGCGCTGCGCGGCGAGGACCTGACGGTCTTCGGCGACGGCACGCAGACCCGAAGCTTCTGCTACGTGAGCGATCTCGTGGACGGCATTCTCCGTCTCCTGGACTCCGGCGCGGTCGACCCCGTCAACATCGGCAACCCCGACGAGATCACCATCCGGCAGCTGGCGGACGAAATCGTGGCGCTGACCGGGTCGCGGTCGCGGATCGTGCCGCGCCCGCTGCCGCAGGACGATCCCAAGCAGCGCCGCCCCGACATCGCGCGCGCCCGTACGCTCCTCGGCTGGGTGCCGCGCGTCGCGCGCCGGGACGGGCTCGAGAAGACCGTGGCGTACTTCCGCTCCGTCTTGTGAATTCAGCCGGACCTTTTTTGGTTGAACCCGCGCGGCCCCGGCCTATAATGCGCGGACGATGACCCGGAACCCGCCGGAAAACGGCCATTCGATCCGCGAACCCTTCGGCCAGGTGGCGGTACGGAAGGGATTCGTCACCCAGGTCCAGGTGACGGAGGCGCTGGCGCGCCAGAAATCGATCGCGGAGGGGGGCACGGCCCACAAGCTGATCGGCATGATCATGCTCGAGATGGGCTCCCTCGGGACCACCGAGCTCATCGACGTGCTCCGGGAGTTGAACTCCCCGGTCCCGCCCCGGCCGCTCCGCTGAATCGCCCGCGGGTTGATTCGCCCCCGCCCTCTGCTATAATCGGCCGCGTCATGGGGGTTCGATATTTCCTTCCCTTCGCCTTCACGGTCCTCCCGGCGTGCGCCCCGGGCCGCCTGGAGCCGCTCCGCCCGGTGGACCCGCCCCCGCCCGCCACCCGCCTCGAGCACGGGGAGGAGATCGTGGCGATCTTCAACGGAGAGCCCCTGCCCTGGCGCGTCGTGGCCGGGAAGATGCTCGAGCTCGACCTCAAGACCGCGGTCGACCAGTACATCCGCTGGCGCGTGATCGAGGACCGGCGCGCCACGCTGGGGATCAGCCACACGCCCGACGAGCTCCGGCGGCGGGCCGACGCCTACGCGAGGCAGGTGCGCAAGCGCGTCGGAGAGGAGGCGTTCCGGGCGCAAATCGAGCGGGAGGGGACAACCGCCGAGGCCTGGACTTCCCACGTCGCCTCCTCGCGTTTTTTGAACGAAATGCTCACGCTCGACAAGATTCTCCGGTACAATGCGCTGCTCGAAGACCAGCTGGAAACCGACCGGATGCTGTTCGTCGAGGAAGCGGACGCGGCGAAGTTCGTGGACGCCGCCCGCGTCAAGGGGTACGACGCCGCGGCCGAGGAGCTGGAAAAGGCCGGGCGGCGCCCGACGCTGGGGCGCATCCCGCGCGAGGTGTTCGCCCGGAGCGCACCCCCGGCGAACCCGGTGCTCGACGAATGGGTCGTGGAGGCGCTCCTGAAGCTGAAGCCCGGGGAGTTCACGGGGGTGGAGCACAGCCGGTCGAACTGGCACTACGTGGTGCTCCTCCGGAATCTCCGAAAGGGCCGGAGCGCCCGGTACGATGAGGTCAAGGGAGAGGTGATGGAAGGCATCCTGGCCGATCCGCCCGCGGACCCCGACTACCAGCGCTGGATGGACCGCGAGCTGGCCCGGAGCCGCGTGGAGTACGGCGAGCGGAAGGCCGCCGCCGGGAACCCGCGGTGAGGGGTTACCCAGAATTTATGTATTTTTTGCATGAACATTTCGTGACCTGGCGCGTCTAAAGAATAGATGACTAAAGCGATCCAGAAGACGATCTCGAAGCCGTGCCACCCCAAGTTCCTCAACGAGGTGCGCACGCTGCTCAACGAGACCCTGGCCGAGGTGCCCGCCTCCCGGCGGGAGAAGGACCTCATCATCCTCGCCGTCGACGAGGCGGTGAGCTCCGTGGTCCAGTACGCCCGCTACAAGGGGTTCCAGAACCAGATCACCCTCTCGGTGGACATCGACGACGTCCGGTTCAAGGCCCGCATCGAGGATTCCCTCAACGTCTTCGAGATGGCCACCGGCCTCAACGACACCCAGCTCGCCGAGCGCGTCGCCCGCGAAAAGGGCTACACGATGGGCATCTTCCTCATGCGCCAGATCATGGACGAGATCAGCTACGTCTACCGCAAGGGCTTCCAGAACGAGCTGGAGCTGATCAAATTCCTGTAAGGCCCGTTCTCGACATCTCCCCCCCTCCCCTATAAGATTTCAAGGCCGTGCAACTCTCCATCCTGATCCTCGTCGGCCTGGCGATCGGCGTCGCCGCGGGGGCGCTGGGCGTCCTCCTGGGCGGGAGGAGGAACCGTGCCCGCGCCCGGGAGGAGTCCCGCCTCCGCCGCGAGGAGGAGCAGGCCGCCCTCGTCGGCACGATCGCCAGCGGCATCGCCCACGAGATCCGGAACCCCCTCTCGACCCTCCGCATGAACCTCCAGCTGCTGCGCGAGGACTGGGCCAACCCCATCACGGAGCGCGAGCAGATGGGCCGGCGGCGCATCGACGTCCTCATCCGCGAGACCGAGCGGCTCGACAGCGTGGTCTCCGACTTCGTCCGCTTCGCCGCCGGCCACGCGCTCCGGCTGGAGAAGACGGACCTCAACGGGCTCGCGGGCGAACTCCTCGACTTCCTCGCCCCGCAGGCGGAACGTTCGAAGATCCGCCTCCACCGGGAATTCGCGCCCGCCCTCCCGCAGGTCGAGATCGATCCGAACCTCATCCGGCAGGCGATCCTCAACCTGCTCGTCAACGCCCAGCAGGTCATGCCCACCGGCGGCGACCTCACCGTGCGCACCCTGGAGAACGGCCAGTTCGTCAAGCTGGCCGTTGCCGACACCGGCCCCGGCATTCCCACGGAGCACCGGGACCGGATCTTCAACCTCTACTTCTCCACGAAGCCCGGCGGCACCGGCCTCGGCCTCCCGATGGTCAAGAAGATCGTCGAGGAGCACCGGGGCGCCGTCGAGCTCGAGAGCCAGCCCGGCCACGGGGCCACCTTCACGATATGCCTGAGAAAGCCCGCATCCTAGTCCTGGACGACGACCGAGCCCACGCCGAGGCCGCCGCCGAGAGCCTCGAGCGCGCCGGCTACGAGTGCCGCGCCGCCGCGAGCGGCGCCGAGGGGCTCCGTGCGCTCGAGGAGGAGGGCTACGACGTCGTCCTCACCGACCTCGTCATGCGCGACCTCTCGGGGATCGACATCGTGCGCAAGGTCAAGGCGCGGACGCCCGAGACCGAGGTCATCGTGATGACCGGGTACCCCTCCTACGAGACCGCGCTCGAGGCCATGGACGAGGGCGCGTACGACTACCTCAACAAGCCGATCGACCTGAACATCCTCCGCGCCAAGATCCGCAAGGCCCTGGAGAAGCAGAAGCTCGTCCGCTCGAACGTCGAGCTCAAGGCCCAGCTCGACAAGCGCTACGGCTTCGAGGGTATCATCGGCAGCTCGGAGAGCATGCACACCGTCTTCGACACGCTCCGCCAGGTGGCGCCGACGAACGCGACCGTCCTCATCCTCGGCGAGAGCGGTACCGGCAAGGAGCTCGTGGCCCGCGCGATCCACGCGAACTCGCCGCGGCGCGGCAACCACTTCGTCCCGCTCAACTGCGCCGCGCTCTCCGAGACGATCCTCGAAAGCGAGCTCTTCGGCTACGAGAAGGGCGCGTTCACGGGGGCGCTCCAGACGCGGAAGGGCCGGTTCGAGTACGCCCACGGCGGCACGCTCTTCCTCGACGAGATCGGCGACATGCCGCCTTCCATCCAGATCAAGCTCCTCCGCGTGATCGAGTACGGCGAGGTCTTCCGCGTCGGCTCGAACGAGAAGATCAAGGTCGACGTCCGCCTCCTTGCCGCGACCAACAAGGACCTGCCCCCGCTCATCAAGGAGGGGAGGTTCCGCGAGGACCTCTACTACCGGCTCAAGGTCGTCACGGTCGAGATGCCCCCGCTCCGCGACCGGCTCGAGGACCTGCCGATCCTCGCCCAGTCGTTCCTGGCGGAGTTCTCCTCCACGCAGGGGAAGAAGATTCCCGAGATCACGCCCGCCGCGATGGAATTCCTCTACGATTACAGCTGGCCCGGCAACGTCCGCGAGCTTCGCAATTGCATCGAGAGCATGGTCGTCCTCGACAAGGACGGGAAGATCGACGTCGAGGATGTGCCGCGGTACGTGAAGCAGCCCGCGGAGGCCGGGTCGGTCTCGGGCGTCGCCGGCGTCAACCTGGAGGAAGGCGAGAAGGAGCGCATCCGGAAGGCGCTCGCGATGTGCGACGGCAACCGCGAGAAAGCCGCGAAGATGCTGGGCATCGGGGAAAGAACGCTCTACCGGAAGATCAAAAGGTTCGGGTTCACCTCATGACGCGATTCACGATCAGCCACCACTCCGGCGCGAAGGAGGGCGACCACTTCGACCTCCTCCTCGAGCACGGCGAGACCCTGAAGACGTGGCGCCTGGAGAACACCGCGTTCCAGTTCCCCCAGTCCGCGAAGCAGATGAAGGACCACAAGAAACTCTACCTCGACTACGAGGGCGAGATCTCGGGCGGCCGCGGGACCGTCAAGATCTGGGACACGGGGACCTACACGATCGACCGCTGGGACGAGAAGCACATCCGGATCGCGCTGACCGGCCGGCAGACCCGGACCCGGCTGCGCCTGGATCGGGCCGAGGGGGGCGGCGAGGGCAAGGACCCGGCGTGGACCGTGCTCGACGCCGCGAACGTCATCCGCAAGAACGCCTCCGCGTTTCTCCGCGACCTGGCGCTCGACGACGGCCCCACCCCCGAGCTGTCCGAGATCCGCGGCGCATTGGTGCTCGAGGAACGGAAGATCCTCGCGATCGTGGACCAGTACACGCACGGCGGGGCGGTCGATTGGACCCATGTGGAGACCGACCCGGAGCTCCGGAAGAAGATCGATAGCGCAAGGGCCCGCTGGCAGCACCCGTGGCTCACCGCCGCGAAGGCCTACGCGGACAAGATCGAGGCATTGACCGCCCTCATCCGCGAGTACAAGCCGAGCCCCTCAGCGTAGGATCGCGCCGAGCACGACGCCTTCCGCGTCCTTCATATCAAGGCCGAGGAGCTTCGCGATCGTGGGGGCGACGTCGATCAGGCGGGCCTTCTCGACGGCCACCCCGGGCTTGATCCCCGCGCCCCAGGCGATCAGCCCCGTCTGCAGCTCGGGGCGCGACGGGAGCTGCCCGTGGTTCCCTTTGACCGTCGGCAGGCCGTGCACGAGCGCGGGCGCGAGCGCCCCCGAAAAGGCCCATCCCTTCTCCGGCTCCAGCGCGAACGACGCATCCGGGTTGTAGCCGAGCCCATCGAGCTCCGCACGCTCGATCACGCGATAGATCGCGGTGCCCTCGTGGGTCCCCGCCTTCCGGAAGAGCTCCGCCACCTTTCCGGCGTCCGCCTTGTCCTTCACGTAGACCGCGGCCGAGCCCCCGCTCGAACGGGCGAGCGCCCGCCACGACTTCACCTTATCCCCCTCGGCATCGACGTACCCCGCGTCCCGGAGCAGCGCGTTCGGGTTGATGTTCCTCGAGACGTCCGTGAACCCGTGATCGCCCACCACGACCAGGAGCGTCTTCTCCTTGAGACCCGAGTCCTCGATCGCCTTCCGGATCCGCGCGAGGTTCTCGTCCTGCCGGCGCACCGCCTCTCTGACTTCGTCGGCGTCCCGGCCGTGCTTGTGCTGCGCCTCGTCGACGTTGATCAAATGGACGAGCTGCAGGTTCGGCTTGTACCTCCGGAAGATGTATCCCGCCGCGCGCGAGACGAACGTGTCGATCGCCGCCTTGTCCTCGGCGATCTTCTCCTTCGGGATCCCGAGCGCGAGCGTGAGCTCGACGAGCAGCCCCGGCGTGGCGGCCGCCTGCAGGCGCTGGACCGTCTCCGTCTTGTCGGGATCCCAGATCTCCCCCAGCACCCAGTCCGCCTCCGCGCCGACGGAGACCGGCCAGTAGGTGATCGCGACCTTCAGCCCCTTCTCGCGGGCCGCCTGCCATAGGGTGCGCGCCTTCAGGTCCTTCGCGTACCACTGCCAGTCGCGCGTCGAGCCGTGCTCCGTCCACGTGGTGTTCCCGGTGATCCCGTGCTTCCACGGCCGGACGCCGGTGACGATCGACGCGTGCGCCGCATAGGTGACGCTCGGGTAGACGCTCTCCACCGCCTTCGCGTGGGCGCCGTCCCGCGCGAGCTCCTTCAGGGTCGGCGCCTCGTAATCTCCAAGATAGAACTCGGGACGGAGGCCGTCGATCGAGACGAGGACGACGTGCTCGATCCTGGCCTCCTGGGATGCCCCGCAGAGGAGGACGACCGTCAGGAGCAGGCCAGCGTGGCGCATATCTCCTCTACGCTCGAGACCCATCGGGCCTCGGGAAACCGCTTGAACCACATCCGCTGGTGACGCGCGAGCGTGTTCGTATTCCGGTTGACCAGGCGCTCCATCTCGGCCGCGTCGACGTCGCCCCCCAGGAATGCGATCACCTCGCGGTATCCGACCGCGAGCCTCCCCTCCTTCCCCCACGGACGCTGGAGGAGCCGCTTCACCTCGTCGACGAGACCCGCGGCGAACATCCGCTTCGTGCGCGCGGCGATCCGCTCCTTGAGGTCCTCCCGGTGGAGCACGAAGACGTCCGCCTCGAGCGAGGGCTTCGCGTCGAAATGGATGTGCTTCGAGCTGATCGGCTCGCCGGTCTTCCGGAAGACCTCGACCGCGCGGACGAGACGCTTGAGGTCGTTGGGATGGATCTTCACGGCGGCGGGCGGATCGACTTTCTGCAGCTCGGCGTGGAGCGCCGGCGCGCCCAACGCGACGAGTTCCTCGCGGAGCGCAGGGTCGGCCTCGGGGCCCTCGAACATGCCGTAGACAAGCGCCTTGTAGTAGAGCGCGGTCCCGCCCACGAAGAGCGGCCGCTCGCATTCCGCCATCGCCGCGCGGGCGTCGCGCACGAAGCGGCCCGCGTTGTAGCTCTCCGACGGGTCGCAGAGGTCCACGAGCCGGTACGGCCGCTTCGGCTTTGCGGTCCCGATATCCATCCCTCGATAGACCTTCATCGAATCGATGGAGATCAGCGTCGCGCCGAGCCGGTCGGCGATACGTTCGGCCACCTCGTGCTTGCCCGACGAGGTCTGGCCCAGGATGATGACGGGGCGCACCATGGAAGGTCGATTATAGCGGCGCCCGCGGGATATACTGTCCCCCGCATGGAGATCCGCTGCACGACCTGCCAGGCCGCGATCCCGGTCGACGACGTCAACCTCGAGGCCTCGCTCGCCAAGTGCCGGACCTGCAACTCCGTCTTCGACTTTTCCGGGCAGGTCGAGCGCGGGGAACCTCCGTCCGCGAAGGCCCGGCGGGATCGCGGCGAAATCCCCATGCCCAAGACCCTGGTCGTGGAGGACCGGGGCGCCCACCTGTCGATCCGTCGGAAGTGGGCCCGGGGCCCCGGCTGCTTCTTCCTCTTCTTCTCGGTCTTCTGGAACACCGTCGTCTCGATCTTCCTCGGCGTCGCATTCTTCAGCAAGGGCCCCGCCTTCCCCTTCCTCTTCCTCATCCCCTTCGTACTGATCGGGCTGGCGACGCTCTACGCGGCGGTCGCGCTCCTCGGCAACCACACGACGATCCGGGTGGAAGGCCGGCGGCTCACCGTCACCTCGGGGCCGATCCCATGGCCGGGAGACCGGAACGTCGATGCGGGCGCTCTCGACCAGCTGTTCTGCGTGGAGTACGTCGCTTACATCCAGAACCGGGTGCCGCAGTACCGCTTCGCGGTGGAGGCGCTGCTGAAGGATGGAACGAAGCTGAGGCTGATCAAAGGGATGGAGCTGGCCGACCAGGCACTCTACCTCGAGGGGCTGCTCGAGAAGCGCCTGGCGATCACGGACCGCCCCGTCCGCGGGGAGATCGACGGAGCGTAGCCCTCTTCGTCAACGCCGGGGCAGCTCGATCTCCGCGTCCTTGATCTCCGGCGGGTGGCTCTTGACGGCAAACGACCTCGAGGTCGCCTTGGCCTCGCCCATCTCAATAACGAGCCGGCAGTTCTTCAGGTCTTCCTTGGGAACCGGCCAGGCGAACGTGCCCGACGCCGGCAGGTCGTCCTTGACCATCACCGTCTTTCCGTCAACCACGAAGGACAGCCGCACCTTGCCCTCGGCCGGACCCGTCCAGCGCACTTCCCGCGTCACCCCGCCCTTGAGCACCTCGGGAATCGCGGTCGAGAATGCAAGCGGCCCCTTCTCCGGCGTCGCGGCCACGCCCTTCCCGCGCGCCCGGATCGTAAACTGCGGCTTCGTGCCCGGGAGGGGCGGGTCGCCCGCCAGGCCCGCCTCGCTCCGCACGACGAGGTAGACGCCGTAGTCGCCCGCCTCCGCGGGGGTGAAGGGCACGGGGCCCGGAAGATCGTACCGCGCGTGGACCTCCCACGCCGCGCCCTTCCAGGCGTAGAGCACCGCCTGCTTCGCCGGCGAGATCGACTCGTCGATCTGCACCTCGAGGCGCACCGGGATCTCCGACTCGCCCTTCGGGCCGATCACGCGCGCGGCGGGCTTCGTCGAGTCAATCGCGAAGTCCTTGTCCGACTCCTCCTTGATCACCGCCCCGGTCACGTCCTTGGCGGCCACCCGCAGCCGGCAGGTCCGGCTCGTGATCCCCGGCAGACGTTTCCAAAGGAGCCCCGCCGCCACCGGCTCGAGCAGCTCACGGCTCACCTCTTTCCAGGTCCCCTCGCGGCCGCCCGCGTCGGAGAACTCGACGAGGAGGTCGGCCGGGTTGAGCGTCGTCTTCAGCGCGATCACGCGCCCGCGATCTCCCGCGTACACTTCGCCGCCCCGGAAATTCTCGAGGCGCAGGGCGATGGACGACGCGCCGGTCACCTTGAACTTCACGTGGTTCGAATCGTACTCGCGGCCGTCGGGCGCCTTGACCACCAGGCGGAGCGCGTACTCGCCCGCCACGGCGGGCGAGATGAGCCTCAGTTCCGTCGCCTTCACGTCGTCGACATACTTCCGCCACTGGATCCCGTCCTCGGAGATCTCCAGCCGAAGCCCCTTCGACGTCTTCACGATCGACTTGGGCTCCACGATCACCATGATGAGCTTCCCCGGCTCGACCACGGGATTGGCCACGATCCGGACCTGCTCGACCCCCTCGATCGTGTCGAACTGGAGGAAGTTCGAGCTCACCGGCCGGCCCACCGTGTCACGCGCCGTCGCGCGCAGGTGGAACCGCCCGGCCTTCTCGGGAAGCACGATCCGCATCGACGGCGTGTGCATCTCGGCATACGCGGACCACGTGCGGGCGCCGTCCTTCGAGATCTCCAGCGCCGTCTCGCGGATGCTCTTGTCCGAGCTGCTCCACGCCACCGCCA
>JBGPCZ010000097.1:0-22549 GCA_041482015.1 Planctomycetota bacterium
CGACGGCGGAGATCGGGCTCCAGCTCGACCCCGAGCACGTCGCGTGCAACAACCTCCGCGCGATCGCGCTCGTCAAGCTCGGGCGGCGCCAGGAGGCGGGGCGGACGCTCGAGGCCGCGCTCGCGCGCGACCCGGAGGACGCCGTCTCGCACGCGAACCGCGGCTGGACGCTCCTCGAGGGCGGCGATCCCAAGAAGGCGATGGAGCACTTCCGCGAAGCGCTGCGCCTGCAGCCCCAGATGGAGTGGGCCCGCCTGGGAATCGTGGAGGCGCTCAAGTCCCGCAACTTCATCTACCGCTGGCTCCTCAAGTATTTCTTCTGGATGTCCAGGCTCAGCGGGAAGGCGCAGGTCGCCGTCCTCGTCGGCGGCTGGCTCGGCTTCCAAGTCCTCCGGAACCTCAAGGTCAAAGGCACGTCCTGGGCCCTGGTCGTGTCGGTCCTGGAATGGACGTACATCCTCTTCGCGCTCATGACGTGGATCGCCCAGCCGCTCTTCAACCTGACGCTGCGGGTCAACCGGTTCGGCCGGCTGGCCCTGTCGCGCCACGAGATCACGGCCTCGAATTGGGTCGGCGGATGCCTGTTCCTCGCGCTCGGCTCGCTCGGCACCTGGATCGCGACCCGGCACCCCCTGGCCCTCGACGGCACGGTGGTCTTCGGAATGCTGGTCATCCCGCTGGCGGCGACCTTCAACTGCCAGGAGGGATGGCCGCGCCGGGCCATGGCGGCCTACACGGCGATCCTGGTCGCGTCCGTCGTTGCCATCGAGGCCCTCGATGCCGTTGGAAGCATCCGGACGCGCCGGCTCCAGGAGGGCCTCTTGATGGTCTACCTGGTGGGCACGGTCTGCGCGCCGTGGGTGGCGAACATCATGATGGTGATGCGGCCGAAGCGGTAGGCGGCAGGCGCTACTCCTTTTCCTTCTCGACGACCTGGATGTCGTCGACCAGGATGTAGGCCTTCTGGGATTCGTAGACGTCCTGCTGGCGCGCCGTGAACCGGAGCGCGTCGAAGTGGTCCTGGGTCGTGACCGTGAGCTGCATCTGGCCGTCGTCGCGGCGGAACCCCAGGCCGTTGAATCCGATGGGCACCTCGACCGGGATCCACTGGTTGATGCTTTTCCGCTCGACCGCAAGGTTCTTCCAGAGAGTGTACTTCCGCTCGTCCACCCGGAGCCCCAGCTCCACCGACCGGGCGTTCGTCATGTACCGGAAGCGCAGGACCAGCCCCTCCCGCCACGTGAAGCGCGGGTTGGGCGCGATCGCGGCCACGACCGTCTTGTCCTTCTGCTCGCGCGAGAGGAGCGCCTCGTTCTTGAACCACGTCCCTTCATGCACGAAGAAGTGGCCGCGGTTGGCGTCCGCGGGATCGCAGCTCGTGTAGAAGATCGTGCGCAGCCGCGGACGCGCGGCGTCGAACGCCGCGATCTTCTTCGCGAGGGCCGCGGGGTCGAGGGGGCGGACCTCCGCGCCCGCCCGGCCGACCTGCAGCTCCTCGCCCGCGCGGATCGCGAAGACCTGCCCGCCGTCGGGATGGATGACGATAGGCTCGCTCAGCGCCGCGACGCGGAGCCGCTCGTCCCCGGGAGCGGTCGAGAACCGCGCGCGCGCCTGCTTGATGACGACCGCGACGCGGCCGTCGCTGACGATCCAGTGCGTCGGACCCGTCGAGTCGACCATCGCCTCGCCCGAGCGGATCTGGAGCCACGGCGCCTGCTCCTGCGCCGAGAAGGCGACCGAGATCGAGGTGTTGTCCCCGAGGACCACCGGGTGGCGGCCGTCGACCTGGAAGCTCGCGCCCTTCGCAGCGGTCAGCACGTCGCCCTCGCCCAGGCGCGCCACGCTGCCCAGCGTCTCCTTCTCCTTGGCGCCCTTCCGTTTCAGGATCACCGTCCCGGTGACGTCGGTCACCTGGACGTCGGAAAGCGCGCGGGCGACGATCGTGTGGGACGGCCGGGCGGGCGGTTCCTCGGGCCGGGTCTCGTCGAACTTGGGAGGAGGCGGCGGGACGACCGGGTCGGGCGCCGTCTCGGGGGCGGGCCGCGGCCTCTCCTCGATCTTCGGCTCGACCGTTTTCGGCGATTCGAAAGTCTGGGGACGCCGCGGAGCTTCGTCGATCTTCGGAAGCGGCGGCGGCGGAACGACGCGCTCGGGGCGCGGCATCTCGGGCTCGGGGAGCGGCAGGGGAGCCTGCTTCGCAATCCGCGGCTTGTCGGGCGTCTCGTTTCCGCGCATATGGACGAGCGCAATCATGGCGGCGATGGTGAGGACGATCCCAGCGGCGGCGGCAAATCCGATTCCGGCCTTCGATTCGCGCGGGACGACGCGGAGCCGGAGCGGCGTGCGGTCGCGCTCGCGTTCGAGCGAGCGCACGATCGCCTTCACGGTGCGCGCTTTCAAAGGGGCGGGCACGGGCTTCGCCGCGAGGGGTTGTGACAGGACCGCCAGCTCGCGCCGGCAGTCGTCGCACTCCGCGCAGTGCTCGAGGAGCAGCTCCGCCTCGGACGCCTCCAGGCGCCCGTCGGCGTGGGCCGCGATCATTTCCGAACCGGGACAGTTCATCGGCTTCTCATCGCCTTCCTTTGGACACCATCGAGACGGCGCTTCGTACATAAGTCATGGCGCCACCAGCTGCTTCTTGAGCGAATCCTTGGCCCGCAGGAGGAGCGGCGAGATCGAGTTGACGGGCATCTTCAGGACCTCGGCGATCGACTTGTACGAGAGCCCGTCGAAGTAGAAAAGCTTGAGCAGGAGCTTCTCGCGCGACGGGATCTTCTCGAGCGCGGCGTGGAGCCGCTCGCGGTCCTCCGGCTCGCCGTCGAGGAGGTCGCGGTCGGGAAGATCGCCGGCGGAGTCGTCGAGCGCGGTGTACTTGAGCGAGCCCTTCCGCTTCTCGGTGCGGATGTAGTTGAGGGAGAACCGCGCCGTCACGCTGGTCATCCACGTCTTCAGGCTGGAGCGCCCCTGGAAGATCCGCAGGCGGTGGGCATTCTTGTCGCAGAGGGCGAGGAGAACGGCCTGGTAGACGTTCTCGATGTCCTCGTCCTGCGCGGCGCCCAGGACGCGCCGAAGCGTGAACCGCGCCGCGTCGTACACGGCGGGGCCGAAGCGCTCGACGAGGAGCTCCCACGCCCTCGCCTCGCCCCGGATGCACCGGTCGACCAGCTCGCGCTCGTCCATCGAAGTCAAGTCAATAGGAACGGGCATGAAGAATCAAGCATGACCTTGGCTTAACGATCCCCGGCCCGCAGGGAATCCGCTGAAGAAGAGCGGAGGCGTTCACCCGGTGAACGGTGCGCTCTCATTTACGGGTCGTGAAGGCCCACTCCCTCTCCGTGCCGCCCGTCTTCTCCTTGAACTTCACGATGTAGGTCGTGTCGGGCTTCAGCTTCTGCATGGGGATGAGGCCGACCACGCCCGGCTGCGGCCAGTCGTCGCGGGCGGGGCTCGACGGGCTCGAGAACCAGCAGTCGACCTCCTTGGCGTCGAGGAACAGCTTCGCCTCGACGTCGTAGGGCTTCTTCCTCTCCACGAGCTGGACCGTGATGGGATAGCCCGCGCCGTTCACCTCGCCCGGGATCGGGTTGGGCGTCTCGCGCGCGCCCAGGCCGAAGTCGATCGGCACGTCCTTCTGACCGTTCACCGGGTAAACAACCGGGTAGAGCTTGAGGTCGGTCTTGAGATCGACCGTCGAAACGTCGATCACGAGGTGGCCCAGGCCGTCGCGGCGGTACGCCCAGCCGATCCCGACCTCCGAGAGCTCCGGCTGGAGCATCGAGACGCGGTGGTAGAGCGTCGCCATCAGGCTGTCGACCGCCTCGATCGCCGTCTCGTGCGGCGCGAAGGGGCTGATGACCGACCGTTTACCCGCCTTGGCCCCCTCCTCGGTGTAGCCCGGGGCCCGCGGGTCCTCCTCGTGGCCGCTCAGGCCGCGCGCGTCGTTCTTTGAGAGATAGAGCGCGTGGAGATCGCACGCCTTGGAAAGGGTGGCGGAGAGCCTGACCTTGCCGAGGCCGGACTTCGTGCGGTAGGCGTTCATGGCATCGAGCACCGCCTCGGGCCTCGGCATCGCCCGCCCGGCGCGCGAGACGCGGTAGATCACCTTGTCGCCCAGCTTCACGATGAAGGCGTCGGCCGCCCGCTCGATCTTCGTCTCACCCGGCGCGCCGATGTAGACGGGGAACTCGCCCTTCTCGGTCGTGACGACCACCGTGAAGGTCACCTTGCCATCCCGCTCCTCGGTGAGCTTCTTGATGAGCGGGCGGACTTCGTCGACGGTCACGGGCGGCCACGCGATCGGTTTCGCGATCGAGCGGACGGGCAGCCGCACGCGCTCCTCGCCATCGGCGTTCACGATCACGTGCTTCCAGCCGGCGAAGTCGCGGACGACGACCTCGCTCTTGAGCCACGGCCCGTCGTAGAGGAGCTTGTCGTCGACGTAGATCTTCTGACCGTCGACGCGGACGCGCTTCTGGAGCTCGTCGGAGCCCGACTGCGGGAGCAGCGTCAACAGGGTGATCAGTCGCAGAAGCGTCACTTCTTGATCTCCTGTCCCCAGGACTTCCAGAAGGCCTCTTCCTCCTCGGGGATCACGAACCGGATCCGGTCGGGTTCCAGGATGAACCGGAGCGCGGAGTAGTGGGCGCTTTGCAGGACCCGAAGGTGAGTGTCCGGCGCGACGCCGTAGCCTTCGCTGTAGGGATTCGCGAGCCATTCCTTTGTTACGTCGGAGCCGCTCTTCGACAGTTCGAGCCCGAGCCGGGCCTCGCGGGCCACCCGCTCCAGCGCCTCGCGCCCGCTGCCCTTGAAGCCGGCGCGCCCAAACGTGAGGGACTT
Source organism: Planctomycetota bacterium (assembly GCA_041482015.1). Classification (GTDB taxonomy): domain Bacteria; phylum Planctomycetota; class MHYJ01; order MHYJ01; family JACPRB01; genus JACQFK01. The sequence continues at coordinate 4,837 of JBGPCZ010000097.1, forward strand.
CAGCCGCTTCCAGACTTCCGGCTGACGGACGCCGTTGAGCGCGTTCCAATGGGGCGGACGGTATCTCCATACGTACCGAGTGCTGCCCACTTGGATGCCAAACGCGTTGTCCTCGTCCTCGCGGGGCGACTGCAGGAACACCTCGACGGCCTTCCGGCATCCGAGCCCGCACAGCGCCGCCGCGACGCGGGCGCGGACGGGCGCCCGCGCATCCTTCAGGAGCGGCTCGATCTGTTCGACGGCATCGGCCGCTCCCAAGCGTTCGAGCGTCTCCGCGGCTCCCACCCGCACGGCGGGTTCCTCGTCCGACAGGCGGGCCACCAGGCCGGGGATGGCCTCATCACGGAGGTCCCTCCAAGCGATGATTTCCACCGCCTTGTGGCGAACCCCGCTGCTCGGGTCGCGCAAGGCGGCGATCAAGGCCTGGTCCCCCTCTCGCGAAAAGGCGCGGTAGAATCCCCCCACCGCCTCGACTCTGATCCCGGGCGATTGAGCACGTAGCGCGGTCACCAGGAAGGGCACGGCCGCGGCCGTCCCGATCTCACCCAGCGTCTGGATCGCGATCCCCTGTTCCAGTTCAGGGGTCTCCGCCAGGATCGCCCCGATGATGGGGATCGTTTCCGCGATTTGGTACCTCCCCGCCGTCCGGAGGGCATCCGTACGCTCGTTCCCGTCCCGGGCCCCCGCGAGCGCGCGAGTCACGAGAAGGTTTCTTTCTTTCAACGGCAATGTATCGATGATCAGGGGCTCGTCCTCCACGTACTTCGTCGTCTTGCGGAGGAGCTCGATCCAGCCTGCGGGCCCCATCGAGACCAGCCGCTCCTCCCAGCCGGGGAATCGCCGCGTGAGTTCCGGGATTTCGAGAGCCAGGGCGATGACTTTCAGGAGATGGGCCGCGAGATCGATCTCCTTCTCGACCTTCCGAAGCTCGTCGACCGCGGCGGGGCCCATCGCCTTCAGCTTCCGCGCCGCGTCGTCCCGCTCCTCGACCTTGTCCGAGCGAAGCTTTTCGACGAGGTCGCGCGCGGGGCCGGTTTGGAGGACGAGGAGCAGGAGAAGCATCAGTCGTACTATATCAGACGTCGCCCGGGGGGTGCCGCCGGGCATTTTGCTTGATGGCTCGAGCCTTCGGCCTATAATGGGCCGCACGCCATGAACCTGGCCGTTTTCCTCAAACGGGTCCCGGACACCACCGCCAAGATCAAGATCGCCCCCGACGGGAAGTCGATCGACCCGCAGGGCATCGAGTGGGCGATCAGCCCTTATGACGAGCTCGCCATCGAGCTGGCGCTCCGCCTCAAGGAGAAGGCCGGCGGCGAGGTCGTCGGGATCTCCGTCGACCCCGACGGCAACGACGTCGCGATGCGGAAGGCGCTCGCCATCGGGATCGACAAGGGCGTCCTCGTCAAGGGCGGCGTGAACTTCGACAGCGCCGCCACCGCGCAGATCCTGGCCGCGGTCCTCATCCCCCGGAAATTCGACGTCCTCATCTTCGGCAAGCAGGCGATCGACGACGATGCCTTCCAGGTCCCGACGATGGTCGCCCACCTCCTCGGCCTCCCGCGCGTCAACCTCTGCACGTCGTTCGAGGTCGACGGCGCAAAGGCGAAATGCCGGCGCCAGATCGAGGGCGGCGAGGAGTCGATCGAGGTCGCCCTCCCGTGCGTCATCTCGATCCAGAAGGGCGTCAACGGGATCCACGACAAGCGATACCCGTCGATGAAGGGCATCATGGCCGCGAAGACGAAGCCGCTCGAGATCATCGCCGCGCCCCCGTTCGAGCTGACGCTGGAACTCGTGAAGCTCGAGATGCCCCCCGATCGACCGCCGGGCCGGATCGTGGGGAAGGGGGTCGAGGCGGTGCCGGAGCTCGTACGCCTCCTCAAGGAAGAGGCGAAGGTCCTGTGAACATCCTCGTCTTCGCCGAAGTTCGCGACGGAAAACTGAAGCGTCCGAGTCTCGAGGCGCTCTCCGAGGCGTCGAGGCTCGCGAAGAAACTCGGGAGCAAGGTCGGCGTGGCCCTGGTGGGAGAGGGGATCCGCGCCCACGCGGAGGCCCTGGGGAAACACGGGGCGTCGACGGTCTACATCGTCGACTCACCCCGCCTCAAGCTCTACGCGTCGGAGGCGTACGCAAAGGCTGTCGTGGCGGCGCACCAGAAGTTCGGCTCGGGCGCGATCTTCATGGCGGCGACCGCCATGGGGCGCGACCTGGCCGGCGGCGTGGCCGCACTCCTGGGCACGTCGGCGGCGGCCGACTGCACGGGCGTCACGATCGAGGGCGGCAAGGTCCTCGCGCGCCGGCCCGTCTACGCAGGCAAGGCCTACGCGACCGTCGGATTCAGAAAGGGGCCCGCAGTCGTCTCGCTCCGCCCCAACGTCTTCGCCGCGCAGGAGACCGGCGGCGAGGCCGCGGTTGAGGACCTCGCCGTCCCCTTTGAAGAGGCCGATTTTCGCTCGGCCGCCCGCGAGGTCGTGCAGACCGCGCAGGGCAAGGTCGAGCTCACCGAGGCGTCCACGATCGTCACCGGCGGCCGCGGGCTGGGGTCGCCGGAGAACTTCAAGATCCGCGACGAGCTGGCCGCGGTGCTGGGCGCCGCGGTGGGCGCCTCGCGCGCCGTGGTGGACAACGGCTGGCGGCCGCACTCCGAGCAGGTGGGACAGACGGGGAAGACCGTTGCGCCGAACCTCTACATCGCGATCGCGGTCTCGGGGGCGATCCAGCACCTCGCCGGGATGCGGACCTCCAAGGTCATCGTCGCGATCAACAAGGACCCGGACGCGCCGATCTTCAAGGCGGCGACCTACGGGATCGTGGGGGACGCCTTCGAGGTCGTGCCCGCCCTCACCGCCCATCTCAAGAAGGTGCTGGCCTCGTAACCGTTGACTTCGAGCCCGGGAAACCGTATTGTCACGCGGCTTTCTCGACCCCTCCCTTTTTCCCCTTTGAACCGGATGGACGCCTCGAAGCGCTACGAGAAGTTCGAGAGGGATTTCTTCAAGGAGTGGGTCCACCGCCACCCCCTCCTGGGCACCTCCCTGGGCCTCCACTCGGAATTCGACGACAAGATGCCCGAGGGGTCGCTCGAGAAGGAGCTCGACGACCACAAGTTCCTCCACCGCACGCTCGCGGAGGCGGAGAAGTTCGACCCCAAGAAGCTCACCCCGTCCCAGGGTGTCAGCCGCGACGTCGCGATCCGCACGCTGAAGAACTGGATCTTCGACCGCGAGGAGCTGCGCTACTGGGAGTCGGTCCCCGAGGCGCCGCAGCTCCTGGGCCAGGCCATCTTCCAGATCCTCTCCCGGAATTACGCGCCGCTCGGGCAGCGGATGCGCGCGATCATGAAGCGGCTGGACAAGATGCCCAAGTACATCGAGTTGTCGCGCACCAAGCTCCGCCAGCCGGTCAAGCTCTTCATCGAGATCGAGCTCGAGACGATCACGCGCCTCCCGGGCTTCTTCAACCTGCTCAAGGACATCGGCCGCGAGCACCTCCCGGCGACGCCGCAGCGCGACCTCAACCGCCTGATCGACACGACCCAGAATGCCCTCGAGCGCTACAGCGACTGGCTGATCGTGGACGTCCTCCCGGACTGCCGCGAGGAGTTCGCCATCGGCGAGGAGAAGTACAAAAAGCTCCTCCACGCGCGGGGCGTCGAGGGCTCGCCGGGCCACTGGATCAACGTCGCGGAGTCGGAGATCGCGAAGGTCCGCGAGAAGCAGAAGGAAGTCGCCCGCGCGATCAAGCGGAAGGTCGCGATCGAGGACATCCGGGACATGCTCAAGCAGCAGCACCCGGAGAACTTCGACGGGGCGCTCCGCTTCGTGCGCGACTCGGTGGGGAAGTCGCGGCAGTTCAACAACCGGTCGAAGTTCGCGCAGCTCCCCGAGGGCGAGCAGCTCTACGTGATCGAGACGCCGAGCTATCTCCGGCACCTCCTGCCGTTCGGCGGTTACTGGCCGCCCGCGCGGTTCGAGTCGAAGCTCGACGGCTACTATTTCGTGACGCCCGGCGACTGCGACAGCGACAAGCTCAAGGAGCACAACTACGGCGCCCTCGCCGCGATGACCATCCACCAGGGCTACCCGGGGCGCCACGTGCAGACGGGCTGGGCGATCAAGCACCCCTCGCCGCTGCGCGGTCTCTTCGAGGACCCCGCCGCCATCGGCGGCTGGGGCGCCTACTGCGAGGAGCGGGCCAAGGAGATGGGGTACGACGACACGCCCCCGTCGCGGTTCATGCAGCTCCAGTCGATGCTCCTCCAGGCGGTGCGCATGCTGATCGACGTGCGGCTCGCCACGGGCAAGATGACGATCAACCAGTCCGTCGAGGCGCTGATCGACAACCTGGCGATGGACCGCATCTGCGCGGAGGCGGAGACGCGCCGGTACATCACCTCCCCGGGCGCTCCCGTGGTGCACTTCTCGGGCCGCGAGGCGGTCAAGGAGCTCAAGAAGTGGGCGAAGGACAAGCTGGGCCCGCGCTTCACCGAGACCTTCTTCCACACGTCCTACCTCCAGTCCGGCCCCATCCCGATCCCGCTCGCGAAGCGCGAGGTCGAGCTGAAGATCGAGGAGGAGCTGAAGAAGCCGCTCGAGAAGCCCAAGGAAGACCACCACAAGAAGGACGACAAGAAGCACGCGGCCCACGCCGCCCCGGTCCATCCTCCGAAGGCGGCGCCCAAGGCCGCGGCGAAAGTGACGCCGAAGGCGCCCGCGCCCGCGAAAAAGACGCCCGCCCCGAAGAAGGCGTCGAAGCCGAAGCCCCGGCCGAAGTCGAAACCCAAGTCCAGGCCGAAGGCCAGGCCCCGCCCGAAACCCAGGCCCAAGGCGAAGCGACGTCCCGCAAAAAAGCCCCAGAAGCGGCGTCGGTAATTTCCGGGATGTAACCCGCCGTCCTCCGCGCTTCTAGGGACGGGCATGGAAGCGCACGACTACGCGGCGCGGGCGCGCCAGCGGCAGGAAGCGGGAGATCTCGACGGCGCGATGCTGGATGTCGCGGAGGCCCTTCGCCTCGACCGCCGCCACGCGGAAGCCTTCCACGTTCGCGCCCACATCCGCCGCGACCGGGGACAGTACCGGCGCTCCATTTTGGATTTCAAAAGGGCGGCGCGGCTCGCGCCCCACGACTATCGCAACTTCTACTGCCGCTCCTGCGCGCGCCGGTTGCGGCGCGACTGGAAGGGCGCGCTCCGCGACCTCGAGGTGGCGCTGCGGATGTGCCCGACCGCGGCGCTCGCGCTTAACTACCGCGGCTTCCTGCTTCTGGAGCTGGGCCGCCTGGACGAGGCGCTGGACGACTACGCGCGGACGCTCGAGATCGATCCGAACCATTTCGACGCGGCGCACAACCGCGGGGTGTGCCTCGAGCGGAAGGGCGACCTCAGGGGCGCCGAGGCGGCCTACACGCGGTCGCTCAAGATCCGTCCCGACAGCGCCCACGCGTGCCACAGCCGCGGAAACGTGCGTCGCGACCTGGGCGATCTTGGCGGAGCGGTCTCGGACTGGACCCGGTCGCTCTCGCTCGACTCCTCGAACGTCCACGTGACGTACAAGCGCGGCCTCGCGCTCCTTTCCCTCGGCCATCCCGACGAGGCGTACGGCGATTTCACCCGGGCGACGGAGATCGATCCGCGGCACGCCGACGCCTACTGTGGACGCGCGAAGGTGTGGCGCCTCCGCGGCTCGCGGGCGGACGTCGTGCGCAACCTGGAGACGGCGCTCGCGGTCGCCCCGCGCCGCTGGCCGAGGCGCCGCGCGGTCGAGGCGGAGCTCCGCGCGCTGTGAAGACCACCCAGAGATTCACGATTCGCAGCCCGAAGTCGCGCGTCCTCCGCGCTCTCTGCGCGATCCCGCTCGATCGGGCGGGCTGGACCGCCCCCTGGTATTTTCCACGCAAGAAGTCGGCTAGGTAGAGAAGCCTTACAACGGGGTGGCTTCCTTGGATGGTGTCTCCGAAGGAACCCCGACCGCGTTCTGCGCGGCTGCGGGAAGGACACGCCCCTGCCCGACCCCCAGGAGGCGCTTCACATCCTCGAACATCGCGTAGAAGGCCGGGACCACGAAAAGAGTGAGAAGCGTCGAAAGGATCAGGCCGCCGATCACCGCGACCGCCATGGGCGCCCGGAGTTCCATCCCGCCCGAGGCGCCCAGCCCCATCCAGCTCAGGTCGATCGCCATCGCCGCCGGGACCGCCCCCGCGATCGTCGAGATCGTCGTCATCAGGATCGGCCGGAGCCGGGTGGGGCTCGCGCTCAGGATGGCGTCCCGCACCGACAGGCCCTCCAGCCGGCGCTGGTTCGTGAAGTCCACCAGCAGGATCGAGTTCTTCTTCACGATGCCCATGAGCAGCACGATCCCGATCATGCTGAACATGTTGAGGCTGTATCCGGCCCAGGTCAGCGCGAGCACCGCCCCGGTCAGGCTGAAGGGGAGCGCGATCAGCACCGTGATCGGGTGGATGAAGCTGTTGAACTGCGCCGCCAGGATCATGTAGGCGATCACGATGCCCAAGCCCAGGGCAAAGATAAGCCCGCGCTTGGTCTCCTCCCCCGACTTCGACGCGCCCGCCAGGATCAGGGTGTAGCCGTTGGGCAGGAGTTCCGCCGCGATCCTCTGCGCCTCGGCGACGACCTCGGTCGGGGAGTGGCCGGGCGCCGGGTTGCAGTTGAAGTTGATGGCCCGCGAGCGGTTCTCGCGCGTGATCGACACCAGGGACGGCTCGATCGTGACGTTCACCACGTCCGCCAGGCGCAGGAGCTCGCCCGTCTTGGAGCGCACGTACAGCTTCTCGATGTCCTCGGGCTTGATCCGCTGGGCCGCCAGCAGGCGCACGCGCACGTCGTAGCGCCGCCCCTGGTCCTTGAACTTGACGATCCGGATCCCCCCCACGAGCGCGTCGACCGTCCGGCCAATCGCCTCCATGCTGATCCCGAGATCGGACGCGCGCTTCCGGTCGGGCCGGATCCGGATCTCGGGGGAGCCCAGCCGGTAGTCACTGTCGACGTCGACGATATCCTTCGAGGCCTTCAGGCGCTCCACGAACTCCTTGGACAGCTCGGTCAGCTTGTTCCAGTCCTGTCCCTGGATGTAGAAGTTCACCTGGGCCTGCCCCCGGCCGCCCACGCCCGGCAGGTTGGTCGACGGGTCCGTGGGGAAGGAAAGGAGGCCCGGGATCTGGCCCAGCTCCTTGCGGCAGAGGTTCATGAACTGCTGCTGCGTGAGCTCCCGCTGCGAGGGCGGCTTGAGCGTGATGAAGGCCACGGCCGAGTCCACCTCGCCGCCCATGAAGCCGCCGACCGAGAAGTAGTACCGGTTGATCTCCGGCCGGCTGGCGAGGAAGGCCTCCACGGCCTTGGTCTTGTCGTCGGTGTTGTCAATCGACGAGCCCGGCGGCGTCCGCATCTGGAGCATGAACCGGCTCTGGTCCTGGGGCGGGACGGTCTCCCACTTGGAGTAGAGCCGCTGGAACAACGGGAACGTGAGGATGAACAACGCGATCGACGCCAGGACCACGAGGTACCGCACCCGGAGCATCGGCCCGAGCGCCCAGCGGTAGACGTTCGAGAGGCCCTGCATCAGGCGGTCCACCCCCCGCGAGATCGGGTTGGCCCGGGCGCCCTTCATGTTCAGGATCTGCGCGCAGCGGGCGGGCGTGATCGTGAGCGCCTCCAAGAGCGAGAGCGCCACCGCCACCGACAGGACCACGCCGAACTGGTACAGGAACTTCCCGATGAGCCCCTGCATGAACGCGATCGGGAGGAAGATCGCCATGATCGCGCCCGTCGCCACGATCGCGGCGAAGGTGATCTCCTGCGCGCCGTCCCCGGAGGCGCGCACGCGGTCCTTGCCCATCTCCCCGTGCCGGTAGATGTTCTCCATCACCATGATCGCGTCGTCCACCACGATGCCGACCGCGAGCGAGAGGGCCAGGAGCGTGAACATGTTGATCGTGAAGTGGAGGAAGTACATGGCCGCAAAGGTGCCGATGAGCGAGGTGGGGATCGCAAGAAGCACGTTGAAGGTCGAACTGAACGATCCCAGGAAGAGCCAGCAGACGACCGCCGTCAGGAGCACCGCCAGGAGGAGCGCGAGCTGGATGTCTCGGATCGCGTCCTCCACCGCGGTCGTGGAGTCGTAATTCAGGTCCATCTCCAGGCCTTCGGGGAGCCGTTTCTTCAGGTCCACGAGCTTCGCCTTGACCGCGTGGGCCACGTCGATGGCGTTCGCCCCGCGGATCTTGCGGATGGCCAGTCCCATCGCGGGGATGCCGCTCATCCGCGCCACGCGCCGCTTGTCCTCGAGCCCGTCCTGGACCAGCGCCACGTCCCGCAGGCGGATCCGCGCCCCGTCCTTCTCGACCAGGCTGAGGTTCCGGAACTCCTCCACGGTCGGGGCCTCGCCCTCGGCCCGGATGTTGAACTCGCGGCTGGCGGTCTCGATCCGCCCGGCCGGGAGCTCCACGTGCTCCCGGGCGAGCGCCCGCGTCACGTCCTCCACGGTCAGGTTGTAGGACTCCAGGAGCTTCGCGTCGATCCAGACCCGGACGCTCCGCTCGCGGAACCCGCTCAGGCTCATGTCGCCCACGCCGGCGATCGTCTGGATCTGGTCCCGGAGCGTGTTCCGGATGTAGTCGGAGATCTCCTGCGGGGAAAGGGTCCCGTAGACGCCGATCCAGAGGATCGGCATGTCCTCGGGATTCTGCTTCTCGATCACCGGGGGATCCATGTCCGGCGGGAGGAGGCGCTGGACCTGCGCCAGCCGGGTCTGCACGTCCTGGATGGCCGCGTCGATGTCCCGGTCCAGGTTGAATTCCAGCTTGATGTTCGCGATGCTCTGCCGGCAGGTGCTGGACATCTGGGTGATCCCCTCGACCTGGATCAGCCCCGATTCCAGGAGGTCCACCACGTCGCTCTCCATCACCTCCGGTGCGGCCCCGGGGAGGGTCAGCCGGATGTTCACCGTGGGCAGGTCGATGTCCGGCCACTGGCTCACGCCCAGCCGGTTGAACGCGATCCCGCCGAAGACGATGAGCGCGATCATGAGCATCCAGGCGAAGACCGGGCGGCGGATCGAGACCTGCGCGAGACCCATGCTATTCCTCTCCCGCCTTCTTCGGCGGAGCCGTCCCGGCCGGCTTTCTCACCATGACGTCCACGCCGTCGCGCAGCGCCGCGGTCCCGGACACGACCAGCTGGTCGCCCGGCGAGAGCCCCTCCAGGATCTCGAGGGCCCCCTCGCGGACGAACAACCCCGCGCGCACGCTCCGTTGCTGCGCCTTCCCGTCCTTCACCACGAAGGCCAGGAAGCCGTGCTCGGTCGGCAGCACCGCCGAGTCGGGCACCACGACCGCCTTCTCGCGGGTCTCCACCACCGCCCGGACCGTGGCGAAGAACCCCGGCTTGAGGATGGCGCCCCGGTTCTCGACGATCGCCAGGCACTCCACGGTGCGCGTCTGCGGATTGGCCTGGGGGCTGATGTAGAGGAGCTCCGCCTGGAACGTCTTTCCCGGGAGGGGCCGGACGCTGAAGCTCACCCGGCGGTCGCCCCCGAGCATTGCCGCGATCTTGACGGACTCGGTCTCGGAGACCTTGAACCGCAGCTTGAGTTTCGACTCGTCGACGATCGAGGCCAGCGGCGCGCCCAGGGTCACGTACTGGCCTGTCGAGACGTCCTTCGTATTGATCGTGCCGGTGATCAGCGAACGGACCTGGGAGTACTCCAGGTCCTGGACGGCCAGTTCGAGGGAGGAGCGGGCCTCCGCGGCCGCGGCGCGTGCCGAGTTGAGCTGGCTGGTCAGGGTGGCCAGCTCCTCGTCGCTCACGTAGCCCGGGTCCTTCTTTTTCAGCTCCTGCCGGTTCTGAAGGATGATCTCCGCCTTCTTCTGGTCCGCCACCGCCTTCTCGTGGCTGGCCTTCGCGCGGTCGGCGAGGAGCCGGTGACGGCTCCGGTCGATCTCCGCCAGGATCGTGTCGAGGGTCACCTTCGTGCCCTGCTCGAAGAACACCTTCTCCACGACGCCGGAGACGCGCGCGGTGACGCGGACCTCCTCCTGCGGTTCCAGCGATCCCACGGCATCGATCGCGTACTGGACGTCCTCCGTCGCCACGGGCTGGACCTCCACGGGGAACATCCGCTTGACGGCGCCCCCGGGCGCCGCGGGGGGCGTGCCCGGACCGCCGGGCTTGCAGGCGCCCGGCAGGAGGAGAAGGAGGATGATCGCGCGTCTCATGAGGCTACCTCACCGGAACTCTTCCGCGGGCGTTCTCGAGCTGGAACCAGTCCAGCTTGCTCTGGATCTTCTGGCGCTCCAGCTCCAACTGCGCCGCGAGAAACTGGTTCTGCGCCACGAGGACCTCGAGGTTCGAGACCCCGGCGATCCCCTGGCGGTACTCGCTGATCACCTGCCGGTAGTTCTCCTCCGACGTCCGCGCCCCGGTCTCCAGGGTCTTGATGAGGTCCTGGTCGGAGCGCCACGTGAGGAGCGCCCCCTTCACGTCGGTCTCGATCTGCCGGACGAGCTCGTCCCGGTTGAGCCTCGCCACGCGGGTCTGCGACTCCGCCGCGACCTCGCGGGCGCGGATGCCCCCCCCTTTGAACAGGTTGAACGTCAGGGTGAAGAGAGCATCCCAGTCGGTGTCCTGCCCCACGTCGGAAAAGTTCCGCCGCCACGCATACACGTTGCCCGTGAAGTCGACGCTGGGAAGATGCTCGCTCGAGACGAGGACGCGGTTCTCCTCGGCGACGCGCACGGCCGCCTCGCGGTCCCGGAGGTCGCTCCGCGCGGCGAGCGCCTCCTGGAGGAGCGGGGCCGGGTCGGCGGGGACGCCGGGCTCGAGAAGATCGTCGAGCAGCGGTACCGCGACCGGTTTTCCCAGGAGGAACGCCATCTGGGTCCGGGCGACGTCCAGCGCCTGGCGTCCGCGCGCGAGCTGCGACTCGTCGGAGGCGACCTGCGTCTCGATGAGGAGGACCTCCGTCTTCCGGGCGATGCCCTGCGCCTGCCGCGCCTGCATCTCGCGGAGGCGCTCCCGGGAATTCTTGACGGCGTCCTCGAGGATCTTGAGCTGGCGCTCGAGGAAGAGCGTGTTGTAGAACGCCTGGGCGACGACCTGGAAAAGAAGCCGCCGCTCGGTCTCGAAGAACGCCCGGCTCTGCTCGATCGCCGCCTGCGACTGGCGCCAGCCCGCGAACTGCTGGAGCCCGTGGAAGATCGGCTGCGTGACCGTCAGCCGGAGCTCCTGCTGGTCGCCCGTCGTGGTGAAGAACGAACTTGACGTCGATGTCTTGACCTTGTCCTGGAAGAACGACGTGGCCTGGACGCCGACCGTCGGGAGCATGGCCGCGATCGCCTGGTCCTTGAGCGTCAGCGACTGGAGATAGCCCTCCGCCGCCCGCGCGATCCGCTCGCTCTGAGTCAGGGTGATGCGGAACGCGTCGGCGGGGGTCAGCGCCTTCCGGTCCTCCACGCCCTTCCACACGGGCGCCGACGGCTCGTGGGCCGCGCGCACGTCGTCGCGACCCGCCCATTCCAGCACCTCGAGGAACCGCGGGTCGATCGGCGATCCCGGGGCGCGGCACCCGGCCAGGGCGAGGGAGAGGACCGCGGCGAGGGCGAAGCGGTTCATGCCCGGATCCCCCCCAGGAAGAGGTCGGCGACCATCCGCGAAAGATCGCCCGACCGCCCCGACAGGCGGCGGACCCCGAAGATGTGGCGCGCCGCCATGAGCTGGAAGAGGCAGGCCATGAACGTCCATGCAAAGAGGAGTGGGTCGACCGACTTCCTCACCCACCCGCGGCGGGCCCACTGCCGGAAGAGGCCCGACACCTCGGAGATGCTCTTGGTGACGCGGCGGCGGAAGAACATCGGCGCCAGCGGCTCGCGCTCCAGGCCGGAGTAGTAGAGGAGCCGCATGAAGTCCGGGTCGCGCTCGCTGAGCTCGATCACCCGGGCCGCGACCGCGGGCAGCGCCTCCGCGAGCGTCGCCTCGTAGATCTCGCGGGGAAGGAAGGGGCCGGACTGCCGGAGGCGCTCCTCGATGATCGCCTTCTGGAGCGCCCGCTTGTTGGGGAAGTGCTTGAAGATGAGCGCCTCGCTCACCCCGGCCGCGCGGGCCAGGTCGCGGCTCCGGGTCCCCTTGAAGCCCGAGCGGGCGAACGCCGCCATCGCTCCGCGGACGATCTTCGCGCGCCGCTCGTGGTGGGGAAGGTGCTTCACGGGTGTTTACTTTACGCCCCACGGGCCGGGGCCGTCGCGGATGAAAGTGAATATTTGCTTACTTTGGCGGGGAGGTTCCGGCCTACATCGGCGCCGCGATCGGCTCGAACTTCGGCGCCGGCTCCGTCATCGCCAGGTCGATCTCGACGGGCGTCTTGAAGAGGAAGCGCTGGGCGTCCGCCACGACCGCGATGACGGGCTTCTCGGGGATCTCGGAGCTCGCGCGCACCACGCGGGCGATCTCGCCGCCCTCGAGCCGCACGTAGCTGCCCACGGGGTAGACCGACATCGCCTTCACGAACGCGTGGACGAGGTCCCAGTCGAGCATCCCCTTGGCGCCGTCGTCCATCACGACCTTCATCGCCTGGTGGGGCAGCATGGGGAGGCGGTGGGCGCGGGGCGAGACCATCGCGCCGTAGGTATCCACGACGTTGATCAGGCGGGCGTAGAGGTGGATCTCCTCCTTCTTCTTCCCGTGCGGGTAGCCGGTTCCGTCGGGCTTCTCGTGGTGCTCGAGGGCCACGCGCGCGACGACGTCGCGGAGGACCACCTCCTTGGTGAGAAGGAGCGCCCCCTCGACCGGGTGGCCCTTCACCTGCTCCCATTCCTCGTGGTCGAGCGCCGCGTGCTTCGTGAAGACCTCCTCCTTCACCTTCATCATGCCGACGTCGTGGAGGATTCCGCACACCCCGACCTGCTCGATCTCGGGCTTCGGCAGTCCCAGTTCGCGCGCCAGGAACATCGCGAGCTTCGCCACGTTGAGGCAGTGGCGCGTGACGTACCGCTTCGTGCGCGAGCGGTAGGTAAGGTCCAGGAACTCGTAGAGCGGCTGCTGCTCCAGGCGCTGGGAAAGCTCCGCCACGATCGCGTGGAGGAGGTCGACGTCCAGCCGGCCCGACTTCGTGAGCTTGTTGAGGAGGAGCCGCACGCGCGAGACGAGGCTCCGGCGGCCCATCGTCATGCCCGCCGGCGCGACCATGACCTTCGTGTCGCTCCCGGGCACGGCCCCCGACTCCTGGGAGTCCCCCGTCACCATGACGGAGACGGGCTTGGCCTCCGTCTCGGGGATCCGGTCCAGCCACCCGGGCAGTTCGGTGCCCGACGAGGATCCGTCCGCGGGCCCGACCCAAGACTCCAACTCCTCCGGCCTTCGTCCCGGGAAGAGATCCCCCAGGCGCCGGAGCAGCGAGCGGCGGTCGCCCTCGGTCAGCCCCTCCCGCCGGGAGTTCTCCGCCAGCGAGAGTTCCAGGGCCTGCTTGTCGTCCAGCGCCCGCACGACCGCCGCGACCTCGCCCATCCCCAGCGCCTTGCAGGCGCGGAACCGCCGCTGGCCGCACACGACCTCGTAGCCGCGGCCCGCCGGCCGGAGCAGGATCGGGTGGAGGAGCCCGTGCGCCTTGATGGAGGCCGCCAGGCGCTGGATCTCGGCGTCGGAGGCCTCGCGCCGCGCCTCGAACCCGCGCAGCTGGATCCTCCCCAGGGGGATCCGCTCGATCTTGAGGTCCCGGTCCTGTCCGATCATCGCGTCACAGCTCGATCCGAAGCCGTTCGAGAAACTCCCCGTATCCCCGCTTCCGCCAGAACGCCCCGGCCACCGGGTTTTTCACGGCAACGTCCGCCTCCACATAGGGTACCCCATGGGTGCGGAACCAGTCGTGCGCGGCGTCCAGGAGCGCCGTGCCGACCCCCGCGCGCCGCCGGTGGACGGCGATCTCCGAGACGCGCCCGTAGAACTGGGCGGGCAGGCCGGGAAAGTTTTCCAGGATCATGCCGAGGAGGTATCCCTCCACGACGCCGTCCGACTCCGCGACGAGCACGACCGACCGCTCCGCCTCGAGGTGAAGGTCCACCCACGCGGCCAGGGCGACATCGGCGGCGGGCGTGGCCTGGAAGCGCGGGTCGTAGGGCGCGTGGAAATCCCACATCTCGCGCCACAGGCGGACGATCGCGCCGACATCCCCCGCGCGGGCGCGCCGGATCCCCATTCAGGCTTTGTTCTTTTTCCAGTCGGAGGGGTCGGGGGCGCTCGAGGCCGCGCGGCGGACCTTCATGAACGCGAGCGTGAGGACGGTCAGGATGTCCTCGGGCTCGACGCCCGGGAGCGCGCCGGCGTTCTGCGCGAAGAAGTCCTCGATCTTCGTGGGCGCCTCGTCGATCGTGGACCCCGCGAGCGATTCCTGGAAACGCTCCAGCGTGCCGGCGGGCTCGTCGCGGAAGGGGCCGGTGAAGCGGGCGGACTGGATCTGGTTGCGCCCGTCGCCCGGGACGATCGCGACGCGGAGCAGGCCGCCCTTGATGGGGAGATCGCCGGTGACTTCCACGCCCGCCTCCTATTTGTGCGGCTTCTCGATCGCCGGCCAGCTCTCGTGAAGGTGCGACAGGAGCCACTTCCCCTGCGAACGCCGGAGCACCGCGGTGATCGCCGCCCGCTGCGTACCGACGCTCGCGACGTAGGTGACCACGCCGATGTCGCCCGTGATGTTGATGACCTCGCGGCCGAGCAGCGTGTTCCGGCTCTGCCCCTGGTAGTACTTCACGCGCTCCGTGAGCTCCTTTTCGGCCTCGTCCTTGTTCCGGACGAAATCCTCCGCTCCCTTGAAGAGGGTGATCTCGGGAGCGAAGTACGTCATCATCGTTGGGACGTCGGCCTTGTCCCCCGCCTCGTGGTAGGCCTTGATCACGTCCCAGATCTTCTGCTTGTTCGCCCCGATGTCCGGCGGGGGCGAATCGTCCTTGCTGCAGGAGGCGGCCAGGAGGAGGACCAGCGGCAGGAATCGCATCCGGGGTTAACTATAACCCCTTTCGGCGGCCCCGGTCAAGGAGCCCCCAAAGGGCCGCGAGAAGGCACCCCGCGATCGTGACCCCCAGGCCGACCCGCAGCGGGACGAGCGAATACGTGCGGGCCGGGACGTCGCGCGCGTCGGGGTTCTCGTAGACGTCGACCGGCCCCGACCAGATTTTTCGGAACCGCCTCGGCTCGAAAGGGCGGTCGGTGATGAAGTACTTCATTCCGAGCTCCGAGAGGACGGGGCTCTCGGGGTCGCTCAGCAGGATGGCCCGGTCCCCGGTGACGCGGGCCGCCCGGCGGATCGTGTTTTCATAGGACCGGGGGATCGTCACGTCGTAGCCCTGGACCGAGGAGATGCCGAGGATCGAGAGCGGCGGGAAGATCGAGCGCGGAAGCTGCGAATGGTCCTTGAGCGACCAGCCCACGCGGCCCTTGAGGACCTCGGCGACGGGCGGCCGCGCGTGCAGCGGCGCCGGGTCGTACGGCTCGTTGTACTTGAGATACCGCGGCACGAGATCGACCAGGACGAGGACGACGACCGCCGCCTTGGCCCACGCCGGGAAGGCGCGGTCCTCGAGCGCCCGCGCGAAGCAGACGCACGCCGCGAACGTGAAGAAGAAGAGGTAGCGGGTCGGGAGGCTGATCGAGATCGGCGACAGGAGGACGGGCAGGGGCCAGAGCGTCGCGATCGCGAGCGCCACGACCCCGAGCCGCGAGAAGAAGCGCTCCCTCCGCATTCCCGCGACCGCCCCCGCGAGGGGCACAAGCCCGAGGTACGCGTTCCACTCGTTCGGCGTCATCGATCCGTGGAAGAGGTCGGGCTCGACGAGGCCGGCCAGGAGTAGCCAGCACTTCCAGCGGTCCCGGTAGAAGTAGTTCGCCTCCCAGAAGGGGTGGCGCTGCCCCTCGGACATCGTGACCGCGAGCGGGACAAGGGCGACCCCCGCCATGAGCATCCCCGCGAGCGTGGCCCGCCACGAGCTCCGCTCGTAGAGGAACGCGACGAATCCGACCGCGAGCGCCATGTGGGGGTTCGTGAAGAAAAGGCCCGCCATGGGGATCGCCCCCAGGAGCGATCGTCGATCCGCCGCGAGGAGGACGAGCGGGGCGTAGGCCATCGTGGGCATGAGGTAGTGGCCGTGGAGCCACGTCATCGAGCGGCTCGACAGGACGTACGCCAGCGCACCCGCGAACGCCGCGAACTCCCTCATCCCCCGTTCGCGCAGGAAGGCGAACATGGCCACCGCCGCCAGCCAGAAGTGGAAGAGCGCGAAGAAGTCGTACGAGCGGACCGGGTCGAAGGCGAGGAGGAAGGCGATCTTGACGGGCCAGACGGAGTTCCAGATGTGGATGCCGTGCGGGATGCGGACTCCATTGAAGAGGTACGGGTTTGATAGCGGCAGCTCCCCCCGCTTGACGGCCTCGGAGTAGATCCGCTCCGACGGGTAGTAGTACTCCATCGTGTCGGAGAGGAAGGGGTTGCGCACCCGACCCTGGCCGTCGCCCCAGACGGGCGAGGCCGCGAGGAAATCGGTCGCGATCAGCGTCTTCCCCCGGAAGAACACGGGCCAGAAGAGGCCCACCGTGAGCACGGCGAACAGCAGCAAACTGTTACCGAAAGTGCGCCGCAATTTCGTTAACACTTCAGTCGGCAGAGTCGAAGAGCTTGGTGCTCAGGTACTTGGATCCGCTGTCGGGAAGGATGACGACGACGTTCCCCTTTTCCAGACGCTTCGCCTGCTCGATCGCCGCCCACATCGCGCTCCCCGAGCTGATGCCGGCGAAGATGCCCTCCTTCGTCGCCAGCTCGCGCGCAAGGCGGAACGAAGGCCCGTCCCCGGAGATCATCCGTTCGTCGACCGAGGCCGGGTCCCAGATCTCCGGGACGCGCTGGACGGAGAGGTTCCGGATCCCCTGCTGCTCGTTCTCCGGGGTCGGCTCGACCGAGACGATCCGCACCTTTGGATTCTTCTCGCGGAAGAACCTCGAGCAGCCGACCACGGTGCCCGTCGTCCCGAGCGTGGAGACGAAGACGTCGACCTTCCCGCCCGCCTGCTCCCAGATCTCCGGGGCGGTCGTCCGGTAGTGGGTCTCGACGTTGTCCTTCATCCGGTATTGATGGATGCGGAAGTACTTCCCGGGGTCGCTCGCGGCGATCTCGTCGGCCTTGTCCCACGCCTGGTCGCTCCCGCCGTCGACGAGGCAGAGCTCCGCGCCGAACGCGCGGATGATCTGGCGGCGCTCCCTGGAGACCTTCTTCGCCATCGTGATCAGGCACGCGTAGCCCTTCACGGCGGCGGCCATGGCGAGGCCGATCCCGGTGTTTCCGCTGGAGGATTCGACGAGCGTCATGCCCGGCTTGAGCAGTCCGTCCCTCTCGGCACCTTCGAGCATCGCGACGGCGATCCTCTCCTTGATCGAGCCGCACGGGTTGAGGCCCTCGTGCTTGGCGAGAATCTCGACGCCCGCCTTCCGGAACATCCTCCGGATCCGGATGAGCGGCGTACGGCCGACGCAGTCGAGGATCGACTCCTTGATGTCGGTCATGGGAGCGGAAATTACAGCACAAAGGCGAGAGGAACACAAAGAGGATGTGGGATAATTCCCTGACACAGATGCGCCGGACGATTTTTCTCCTGATCTCGATGGCAACGTCGGCACCCGCTCGCGATTCAAGCGGGCTGCCCCAGAAAGAGATCGACCTCCTCG
>JBGPCZ010000098.1:0-22474 GCA_041482015.1 Planctomycetota bacterium
GACCCCAAGGCGGTCACCATCTGGGAAGGGATCCGCGAGCACTTCGCGGACCAGAAGGTCGCGATGGACTTCGTGCTCTTCTCGAACTACGAACGGCAGGTCGAATCGCTCCTCGCCGGCCACGTCGACATCGCCTGGAACACGCCGCTCGCCCACGCGCGCGTCCGGCGCCGCACGGACGGAAAATCGATCTCGCTCGGCATGCGCGACAGCGACCGCGACTTCAAATCCCGCGTCCTCGTCCGGAAGGGTTCCGGCATCCGGTCGATCAAGGACCTCGCGGGGAGGACGCTCGCGGTCGGAAGCCGGGACTCGACGCAGGCGCGGATCCTCCCGCTTCATTTCCTCCACAAGGAGGGCGTGGACCTCGACCGCGCAAAGCTGCTCGTCTTCGACACCGACGTGGGCAAGCACGGCGACACCGGGACGAGCGAGATCGAGGTGCTGAAGGCGCTCCACGACGGCCGGGCCGACGCCGGCACGGTGGGGGATCTCATCTGGGTGATCGAGCAGGCTGCGGGCCGCGTCGACTCGTCGAAGGTCGAGTCCCTCTGGACCACGCCGGGCTTCGACCACTGCATGTTCGACGCGCCGCCGGGGGCGGACCGCGGGAAATGCGAGCGCTTCACGAAGGCCCTCATGAGCATGTCCTGGGAGAACCCGAAACACCGCCGCGTCCTCGAGCTCGAGGGGCTCAAGCAATGGATGCCCCCGCGCGAGGAGGGCTACGCGAGCCTCCACGCGGCGCTCGACCGCGAGGAGAAGCGTTGACGTCCGACGTGATGGCCGCGGTCGCCATCGACGGCGGCGATCTCCCGCTGGGCGGGGGACTCCTGGCGCTCGTCCGCCCGGCCCTCTCGCTCCTGAAGCCCGGGGGACAACTCGCGATCCTCTCCTCCGATCCCGCCCTCCGCGAGGACCTGGCCACCTGGTGCAAGGTGGAGCGGCACGAGTATCTCGGTTGCGAAAAACTGGACGAAGGACGCTCCCGGCACCTCGTCGCGCGCGGATCGCTCGGCCTCCCCCGCCTGCTCGGCCCCGCGGCCCCCGATCGCGCCGACCCCTCGACGGGCTTCGCGCCGCTCGGCGCGCGGGTCGAGCCGGGCGGTCCCTCCTACCCCTTCACGCTCCTCGAGCGCGACCGGGTGATGCCGCCCGAGGTGAAGGAGCTCTACGAGCAGGCGGTCTCGTCGCAGTGGAACGCCGCGCGGGACATCCCCTGGGACGCGATCCAGCCGCTGCCCGAGGCCCTCGAACGCGCGGTCGGGCAGGTGATGACGTTCCTCGCGGAGAACGAGCTCTCGGCGCTCTACGTGCCCTCGAACTTCCTCCCAAAGATCCATCCCGCGTACGCCGACACGGCGATGTTCCTGGCGACGCAGCTCAACGACGAGGCGCGCCACATCGAGGTCTTCCTCCGCCGCGCCCGCCTGCCGGGCATCTCGTCGGTCACGACGTCCCAGTCGCTTCTCTCGCTCCTCGAACTCACGGACTTCAGCGAGGCGGCGTTCCTCCTCTCGGTGCTTGGCGAGGGGACGTTCCTGGACCTGCTGAAGTACGTCGAGCGGTTCGCGCCCGACGCGCCGACCGCGCTGCTCGTCCAGAAGGCGCGGGTCGACGAGATCCGCCACGTCCACTTCGGGATGGCGCACGTGCGCCACGCGCTGTCGCACGACCCGTCTCTGTACGGGCGGCTCGAGGCGGCGGTGCGGAGGCGCGCGGCCACGATGAGCGCGGCGGGCGGGGTCCCCGCGCCGATCGCCGACGCGCTCACGATCCTCGCCGCCCGCGGGTCCGGGCCCCGGGAGGTCCGCCGCGGCCACGAAGCCTTCCGCGAACTCCTCGACACCATGCACGCCAACCGGATCAAGCGCCTCGAGACCGCGGGCTTCACGCCGGGGCAGGCGAAGACCCTCTCCGACCTGCACACCCCCAACTTCATGTAGCGGCCCCGAAATGGGGATGAAATTCGTGGACGCGCCCGTTCCCTTTAGTCTATAAGCGTTCTTAATGAGTGCCATTTAAAGAACGAATCGAACGGAAGGAGACTCGAGTGAAAACGTTTGCCCTGTCGCTATCCGCCCTGGTCCTCGCCGCGTGCAGCAGCCCGCCCTCCTCCGGCATGGCCGGCGGCGCCTGCTGCGGGGGGGACGCCAAGCCCGCCGCCCTCAAGCCCGGCGCCAAGAACGTGGGGATCGTGATCTTCGACGAGGTCTTCATCACGGAGTTCGCCGCGCCGTTCGACGTCTACAAGCACACCGGCGACAAGATGAACGTCTTCACCGTCTCGCCGAAGGCCGGCGCGATCCGGACCTACGAGGGCGTGGTGGTCCACCCCGACTACTGCTTCGCCAACGTGCCGAAGATCGACATCCTCGTCGTCCCCAGCGGCATGGGGAGCCTGACGACCGACCTCCAGAACGCCGAGTACGTCGCCTGGGTGAAGAAGACCGCGGCGGCCGCGGAGTACGCCACCTCCCATTGCTGGGGCTGCTTCACACTCGCCGCCACGGGGATGCTCGACGGCAAGGAATGCACGACCTTCCCCACCTCGGTGGACGACCTCCAGAAGAAGTTCCCCGCCGTCAAGGCCCAGAAGGACCAGCGCTACGTCGTCGCCGGCAAGTTCGTCACGTCGAACGGCGGGCTGGCCGCGTTCGAGGCCGCGCTCTACGTCGTGGAGAAGGTCCTCGGCCGGGAGGCGGCCGACAAGGTCGCGAGCGGCCTCGTCTACGCCCCCGACAACCGGAAGTTCGCGATGAGCCCCCGGTAACTCGATCACAGCGAAAGGGATAGGGAGATGAAGAACGCAACGGCCGTACTGCTGTTCCTCGGGACCCTGGCCACCGCCGCCTTCGCCCAGGACGCGAAGCAGATGGCCCCCGAGCAGGAGAAACAGAAGTCGATCGACGAGAAGTTCGAGGACCTCCGGAAGTCGCTGCCGTTCGACATGCACGGGGGCGCGTACCTCTGGCACTACCAGCCGTTCCTGGACAACGGCGCGAAGCCGGACACGTCGCTCTACTACGCCTGGCTTTCGTTCGGCGCCCAGTTCGACGACTACGGGTTCTACTTCGAGCCCCACTTCCGCGACACGAACCTGCGCCCCTTCTTCAACAGCAACTTCTGGGTGCAGGAGATCTACGCGAGCTGGAAGGTGCCCTGGGGGATCGGCACGCTGAAGGTGGGCAAGGAGTACAACCGGCAGGGCCGGTTCTGGGACGGGTCCTTCTATGGAAACCTTCCCTACTTTGACGGGCTCAAGCTCGACCCGGACCTCGGGTTCTCGCTCGAGAACACCCACGCCTTCAACAAGGATCTGAGCGTCGAGTACTCCGCGCAGTACTTCTCGAACGACGGCCGGACGAACGGCTCGCTCGAGGGCGGCGCGGGATTCGCCCAGCCCCGCGACACGATCGGCGACAAGACCAGCCGCGAGCGGAACATCTTCACGGTCCGCGCCGCCCCCACGTACAAGTTCACCGACGACGTCGCCCTGACGCTCGGCGTCTCCGCGATGCACGAGGAGGCGAACTTCGACACCGCGCCCCCCGCGACGCCGCCCAACGACATGGTGGGACGGTACACCGTCGAGGGGGCCGTCTCGATCGGCCCCGCGACGCTCTACGCCGAGTACACCGTCCAGTCCGGGCACCACGTGCTCAACTACCCGGTCGCCGGGGTCCTCTCCGACCACAACCGCTACGTGATGGCGGGGGCGGAGTACAAGTGGGACCTCTTCACGTTCCGCTACAACTACAGCCTCGCGGACTACCATACGGACACGCGCATCCGCGAGACGTTCCATATGCTGGCGACGGTGGCGGCCGTCCACAAGCACCTCTCCCTCTGGCTCGAATACGTCTACTGGCGGACGGATCCGCCCGGCCACGACTCCTTCATGGACCGCAGCCTGAACTTCGTGGTCGACGTACACTTCTAGGCAGATACCCTCCCGGGGGAGTGTCCGGGCCTGCGGGCCCGGGCACTCCCCTGTTTTCCTTGCCCCCTCTTTCGGTTGGCCGTTAGACTCGGTCCGCCAAGGGACACGGAGCGGCCTCCCCTTGATTCGTGATTCTTGATTCGCACCTCTTCCCCGTCCCGTCTCCGCTACCCGGGGGGTGAACTTCCCCTCGGCCGCCGGACCTACGTGATGGGCATTCTCAACGTCACCCCCGACTCGTTCTCCGACGGCGGGAGGTTCGACGACCCCGGCCGCGCCGCCGCCCACGGGCTCCGCATGGTCCGCGACGGCGCCGACCTCGTCGACGTCGGGGGCGAATCCACCCGCCCCGGGGCGCGCGCCGTCCCCGCCGCCGAGGAGCGCCGCCGGGTCCTCCCCGTCATCGAGCGCCTCGCCCGGGCGGGCGTCTTGGTCTCCGTCGACACGTCGAAGACCGCCGTCGCCGAGGCCGCCTTCGGGGCCGGCGCGAAGATCCTCAACGACGTCACCGCCCTCCGGAGCCCCGGGATGGCCCGCGCCGCCGCCCGCGCGGGCGTCGCCGTCGTCCTCATGCACATGAAGGGCACCCCCCGCACGATGCAGAGGAACCCCCGCTACCGCGACGTCGTCGCGGAAATTCTCCGGTATTTTCGGGAAAAACTGAAAATCGCGTTGAGGGCCGGAATCCCGCGTGATAAGATCGCTTTGGACCCGGGGTTCGGCTTCGGCAAGTCGCCGGAGCACAATGTGGAAATCCTGCGGCGCCTGGACGAATTCCGCGGGCTGGGCTGCGCGCTGGCGGTAGGGACGTCGAGAAAAAGCTTCATCGGCCACTTCCTCGCACGCCCCGTCGGCAAGCGCGCCAGCGGCACCGCCGCGACGGTCGCCGCCGCCATCCTCCGCGGCGCCGATGTCGTCCGCGTCCATGACGTCCGCGAGATGGTCGATGTGGCCCGTATGACCGACCTGCTCCGATGATCGCTGAGTTCGGACACTTCCGCGCCTGGATCGAGATCGGCGTCCTCGCGGTCGGCTTCTACATCATCCTCACCTTCATCCGGGGCACGCGCGGCGCCGGCATCCTCAAGGGCATCGTCTTCCTCTTCATCGTGATCTTCCTCGGGCTCCTCTACGTCGCCGACGTCCTCGAGCTGGAGCGGCTCCGCGACATGCTCCGCTGGGTCCTCTCGGGCTCCGCCCTCGCCCTCGTCATCCTCTTCGCCCCCGAGCTCCGCCGCGCCCTCTCCCACCTCGCCCAGTCGCGCCTCCTCTCCCCCCTCCTCCGCGACCACTCGACCCGCGTCGTCGACGAGCTCGTCAATGCGGCCGTCAAGCTCTCGAAGAACCGGATCGGCGCCCTCGTCGCCATCGAGCGCGACGTGGGCCTCGGCGAGTACGTCGAGAACGGCTGCCGTATTGATGCGCAGCTCACGAGCGAGCTTCTCGAGACGATCTTCTACCCCGGCTCGGCCCTCCACGACGGCGCGGTCATCCTCCAGCAGGACCGGGCCGCCGCGGCGGGCTGCCTCCTCCCGCTCACCGACGACGCGACGCTCTCGAAGTCCATGGGCACCCGCCACCGCGCCGCGATCGGCATCGCCGAGGAGACCGACGCCGTCGCCCTTGTCGTCTCGGAGGAGACGGGGAAGATCTCGGTCGCCGCCAACGGCAAGCTCACGAGCGACCTCAGCCGCGAGTCGCTCCACCAGCTGCTCACCGACCTCTATGCGCGAAGCGGCCGGTCGGGCGGGGCCAACGGAGGTCCCGGGGACGGAAACGGGGAGCATCCCGAATGAAGAAGCTCCTCCTCGAGAACCTGGCCACGAAAGCCATGGCGCTCCTTCTGGCCGTCCTGACGTGGGTCTACCTCTTCGCGCAGGGGAACGCCACGGCGGACAACTTCGAGGTCGACTTCCAGCCTCCCCTCCTGGACCCGCAGGTCTTCGCCTCGGTCGTCTACAAGGACTCGCAGGGCCGTGAGATCAAGCCCGGGCCGTCGCTGCACGTCCGCCTCAGCGGCCCGCGCGGCGACGTCCGGACGCACACCCAGATCACCTGCAAGTTCCCCGTCGACCTCAAGCGCCTGGGAGCGCCCCAGGGCTCGGTCCCGATCACCCTCGAGCACGACCACTTCGGCCTGCCCGCGGCGATCCAGGTCCAGCCCCTTCCCTCGAAGGAGATCACCCTGGAGTACGTGAAGTACTCCGACCGGGAGATCGATCTCGACCGTCCGTCGACGGAGGGGGACCCGCGCGAGGACTACCGCGTCGACTCCGTGAACGTGCTGCCCACGCGGATCAAGGCGAAGGTGCCGGCCGACGTCGCGATCAAGCCCGACGAGAAGGTCGCCGTCCGCCGGGTCCCGGTCGCCGGGCGCTTCGAGAGTTTCACCCTGGAGCGCTGGGAGCTGGAGCCCGGATCGCGGATCGTGCCGCTCACGCCCTTCCGCGCGGAGGTCCGGATCGTCGCCGTGCCGGCGACCCGCCGGCTGCAGCTCGACCTCCACCTGCTGGTCCGGGAGGAAAACTTGGCCCGCGTGAAGCTCGACACGAAGACCGTGACGGCGGAACTGCGCGGCCCGCAGGCGCTGATCCAGGGCGCCCCGGAGGCCGCGTTCGCCGCGTACGCCGTCATCACCGATGCCGACGTCGCGACGCCGGGCCCGAAGAACATCAACCTCCCCGCGCTCGGCTGCCATATCCTCGACCCCAAGTACGGGATGGTCACCGTGATCCTCATGCCCGACGTGACGCCGGAGAACCGGCAGGTCAAAATCACCGTTCTCGCGAAGTAGACCTCGGGTATACTCTCCCTCCTCATGGGTTCCATTTTCGGCACCGACGGCATCCGCGACCGCGCTGGCCGCGGCTGGCTTTCGCCCGCCAACGTGGCCCGGATCGCGCGCGCGACCGGACAGCTGCTCAAAGAGGGCGCCGGCCGCTTCCGGACCTCGATCCCCGTCGCCCTCAGCCATTTGAAGGAGTCCCCGTCCCGCGCGGTCCCCGGCCGCGGGCTGGTCCTCATCGGGCGCGACACGCGCGCCTCCGGACCCTCGATCGAGGCCTCGCTCGCCCGGGGGTTCGCCGCCGCGGGAGTCCCCGTCGCCACCGCCGGGGTCCTCACCACGCCGGGCGTCGCCGCCCTCACCCGCCGCTGGGGCTGCGCGCTGGGCGTCGTCATTTCCGCCTCGCACAATCCGTCCGCGGACAACGGCATCAAGTTCGTCTCCCCCCAGGGGTTCAAGATCCCCGACGCGGCGGAGGAGGCGATCGAGAAGATCCTGAGGGACGGCGCCGGTCCCGCGGGCCGCGGCAAGGTCCGCACCCCCCGCGATTTCTCGGATCGAACGTCCGACTACCTCGATTTCCTGGCCGGGTTCTCGCGTCCCCTCAAGGGGATCGCCGTCGCGCTCGACTGCGCGAACGGCGCGGCCTCGGCGTTCGCGCCGCGGCTCTTCGACCGGCTCGGCGCGAAAACGATCGTGACGAACGCGTCGCCCAACGGGCGGAACATCAACGTCGAGTGCGGCGCGCTGCACCCCGAAAAGATCGCCGCCGTCGTCCGCCGGGAGCGGGCCCGCATCGGCTTCGCCTTCGACGGAGACGCCGACCGGCTCATCATGGTCGACGAGAAGGGCATCGTCCGCGACGGCGAGACGGTGCTGGCCCTCTGCGGCCTCCATCTCAAGGAGAAGAGAAAGCTTCCGAAGAACACGGTCGTGTCCACCGTCATGGCCAACTTCGGCCTCGAGCGCTGGCTGGCGGCCCGCGGGATCCGGCTCCTCCGGACCCGGGTCGGCGACCGCTACGTCGCCGAGGAGATGCTCAAGACCGGCGCGATCCTGGGCGGCGAACCCTCGGGCCACGTCCTCTTCTTCGACGCCGCACCCGCGGGCGACGGGATGCTCACCGCGCTCCGCGTGCTGGAGGTGCTCGCCGAGCGCGGGCAGCGGCTCTCCGAGGCCGCGTTCCCCCGGTTCCCGCAGGTCCTTTTGAACATCCGCGTCGCGAAGAAGCCGCCGATCGAGGAGGTCGCGCCGCTCCGGTCGGCGATCGACGCCGCCGTGAAAGCGCTCGGCTCCGACGGCCGGATCCTCGTCCGCTACAGCGGGACCGAGCCGGTCTGCCGCGTCATGGTGGAGGGGCCCCGTGCGACCCTCGTCGACCGCCTCGCGAAACGCGTGGCCGGCGTGGTGAAGAAGGAGCTCGCGTGATCCCGATTCGGCTGGGCGTGAACATCGACCACGTCGCGACCGTCCGTCAGGCGCGGCGCGGCGTCCAGCCCGATCCCGTGGAGCTCGCGCTCCTCGCCGAGCAGGGGGGAGCGGACTCGATCGTCGCCCACCTGAGGGAGGACCGACGCCACATCCAGGACCACGACGTCGCGCGACTCCGCAAGCGCTGCGCGACCTGGCTCAACCTCGAGATGGGACTCTCGCCCGGCGTCGTCGCGGAGGCGCTCCGGGTCGGGCCGCGCCAGGTGACGCTCGTCCCCGAGAAGCGGGAGGAGCTGACGACCGAGGGCGGGCTCGACGTCGCGGGCCAGCTCGAGAAGGTCCGCCGCGCGGTGAAGAAGTTCCACGACCGGGGGATCGAGGTCAGCCTTTTCATCGATCCCGCCCCGGGCCAGGTCGCCGCGGCCCACCGCTCGGGCGCGCGGATCATCGAGATCCATACGGGGGCGTACGCGAACGCGGCGAGGAAGGGCCCGGAGCTCCGGCACATCGTCGCGGCGGCGCGCTCGGCGAGGCGCGACGGGATGACCGTCGCCGCGGGCCACGGGCTCACGCTCTCAAACGTCCGCGCGGTGGCCGCGATCCCGGAAATCGAGGAGCTCAACATCGGCCACTCGATCGTCTCGCGGGCGCTCTCGGTCGGCATGGCCCGGGCGGTGCGCGAAATGAAGGAAGCGATGCGTGAAGCGAGAAGATAACCTCAGAGACACACCCCCCGGGGGGGGCTGGGGGGAATCCCATAAGAGGTTCTACTCCGTGTCTCTGTGCCTCTGTGGCTTTCTTCTCTTCTCCTGCGGCAAGGAGCCTCCGTCCCCGCCGAAGCCGCCCGTCGCTCCGCCGCGGGTGCAGGAGCCCGAGCCCGGGCTGCCGGCGCTGGCGGAGGTGAAATTTCCCGAATGGAGCGAGGTCGAGGACGAGGCGTTCCTCGATCTCCCGAGGCCCGCCGCCCTCGAGCCCCTCCGCTGGAATTTCGGCCCGGGCGAGCGGTTCGGATACGAGTTCACCCAGACCCACCAGACGCGGATGGAGAGCCGCAGCGGGGGAAAGACCGGCATGTTCCAGGCCCGCGAACGGAGCCGCGGCACGTTCGAGTTCATCGCGGGAAAGGACCGGACGGCGCTGGTCTTCCTCAAATTCCACACCGAGGAGTCCATCCGCGACGGCGTCCCGGCCCCCCACGAGGCGATCGAGAAGGCGCCCCACTCGAAGTACGAGGCGATCGCGAAGGAGGACGGGACCGCGGAGATCATGAAGCCGCCGGGGCGCGCGGACGCGGCGTTCTTTTTCGACGCGCTCCTGGCGCTCGGCGACGGCGAGCGGAAGCTCAAGGACGGCTGGGTGCGGACGAAGGCCGCGGGATTCGCCAAGGTCGGACGCTACGAATGCGTGCGCCTCGAGAGCGAATTCGAGTTCGCCCCCTCCTCCAAGCTCGGGGCCACCCTCCAGCGCGGCCGGACGGTCGCCTGGTTCGCTCCCCGCGAGCGCCGCTTTGCCCGCGCCTCGGCGGTGGTCGCCTCCTCCACCCGCACGATGGCCCAGGACAAGGATGGCACGTGGATCGTCACCCTGGTGGACTCCAGCACCCTTCTCCGCGCGAAGCTCCTCGACGGCCCGTAGAATCCGGGAAACTTTCCGGCCCCCACCACCGTTGAATCCCTAGGCAACTAGTTAGGTACCTACATGATTGCGACCCGGCCCCGCGCCGCCGCCCTCGAGGAGCTCTCCTTCTGGATCGGGCGGGCCTACTACAACTACAGGCTGCTCCTCGAGCGGACGCTGAAGGGGCTCGGGCTCGACCGTCACGTCAGCCCCGGGATGGGCCACATCCTCTTCGCCCTCTTCGAGGAGGATGAATGCATCCTCCGCGACATCGCGGCGAAGACGCGCCTCTCGTCCCCCACGATCACGGTGATGCTCCGGCGGATGGAGAAGGTCGGGCTGGTCGGACTTCGGCCCGACGACCATGACGGGCGCGCCGTTCGCGTCCGGCTCTCGGCGCTGGGACGGTCGATCGAGTCGCGCTGCTGGAAGGCGCTCGCCCGCCTGAACGCGGTCCTGGGAGACGGTCTCACCTCGAAGGAAGTCACGCTCGCCAAGCGGGCGCTCGCGCGGATGGTCGGGAACATGCAAAGGGACGAGATTTCGGGAGGATAGCGGCATGAAGACGATGTGGCTGACGATCGCACTCCTCGCGACGCTGGGACAGGAGAAGGCCGCCCGCCGGGCGGAACAGCAGTCGCCCGGCCCGAAGACCGGGTTCGTCCCGCTCTGCGACATGACCGACAAGGACCGCTACAAGGGCGAGGACGGCGGGCTCTACGGCGGCGGGAAGAACGAACCGCCCGCCGCGCTCGCCGAGCTCGCGAAGGCGGAGGCGGCGAAGATCAAGCCGCTCGACGCGGAGGGCAAGCCCGCCGAGGGCGGCAAGGTGGTCCTCCTCTCAATCGGCATGTCGAACACCACGCAGGAGTTCAGCCGCTTCATGCAGGTGGCTGGCGCCAAGCGCGGGGGGACCTTCGTCATCGTCGACGGCGCGCAGGGCGGACAGGCGGCCATCCAGTGGGACACGGCCGAGTCGCGGCCCTGGGCCGAGGTCGAGAAGCGGCTCCAGGCCACGGGCGTGACCGCCGCGCAGGTGCAGGTCGTGTTGGTCAAGCAGGCGCTCATCCAGCAGGGGCAGCACGGCGAGTTCCCCGCCCACGCGAAAAAGTTCCAGGACGAGCTCGGGAAGACCGTGCGGCTCGCGAAGTCGAAGTATCCGAACCTCCGCCTCGCCTATCTTTCCAGCCGCATCTACGCGGGCTACGCGAAGTCGCAGCTCAACCCCGAGCCGTACGCCTACGAGGGCGCGTTCTCGGTCCGCTGGATCATCCAGGACCAGCTCAAAGGGTCCAAGGAGCTGAACGCCGACCCGTCAAAGGGCGAAATGAAGGCGCCCGTCCTCCTCTGGGGCCCGTACCTCTGGGGCGACGGCGTGAACGCGCGGAAGTGTGACGGCCTGGTCTGGAACGAGTCGGACCTCGGGAAGGACGGCACGCATCCCTCCGACACCGGCCGCGACAAGGTCGCCCAGATGCTCCTCAAGTTCTTCAAGGCCGAGCCGACCGCGAAGGGCTGGTTCGCCCCGTAAGCCATCCCCGGGGCGATGCGGGCGTCTAACATTGGATGACCCGCGGGCGGCGCCTCCCGATCCTGACGAAGCGGGGGGCGGTCCGCCTCGCGATCCTCTTCACAATCCTTGCAGGGCTTTCCGTCTGGGGTTACGGTTGCATGATCGGGATGCCCGGAAAGTCCTATGATGGCCCCCTTCCCCCGCTCACGGCGGAGGAAGCCGCGCTCTCGGCGTCGCTTAAGCGGGACGTCACCGAGCTCGCCTCGACGATCGGGATCCGGAACTGGCTGACCCATGCGCGCCTCGAGACCGCGGCCGACTACCTCGAGAAGCGTCTCAAGGAGTCCGGCTTCGCCGTCTCGCGGCAGACCTACACCGTGGACGGCAATCCGTTCCACAATCTCGAAGTCGAGATCCGCGGCGCCACGGCGCCCGACGAGATCGTCGTCGTGGGCGGCCACTACGACTCGGTCGTCTCCTGTCCCGGCGCGAACGACAATGCGACGGGCGCCGCCGCGACGGTCGCGCTGGCCGCGGCGTTCGCGAAGGAGAAGCCCGCGCGAACGCTCCGCTTCGTCGCCTTCACGAACGAGGAGCCGCCGCACTACCGGACCGACGAGATGGGAAGCGTGGTCTACGCGAAACGGTGCCGCGAGCGGAAGGAGAATGTCGTCGCGATGGTGAGCCTGGAGACGATGGGTTGCTACAGCGACCGTGAGAAGAGCCAGTCCTACCCGGCCCCGCTCAGCCTCTTCTACCCGTCGAAGGGGAACTTCATCGCGTTCGTGAGCAACGTCTCGTCGCGCCGCCTCGTCAAGCAGGCGATCCGCGTCTTCCGCGACCAGGTGAAGTTTCCGTCGGAGGGCGCGGCGCTCCCGGGCATGCTCCCCGGGATCGGCTGGTCGGACCACTGGTCCTTCTGGGAGCAGGGCTATCCCGCGTTCATGGTCACCGACACGGCGCCGTTCCGCTACGCCCACTACCACACCCCCCAGGATACGGTCGACAAGGTCGACTTCGACTCGCTGGCCCGCGTCACGGAGGGGCTCGTGCCGGTGGTGAGGGCCTTCTCTTCTCCAGCTCCATAGATGGACCTCGTCGACATCGGCGTCAACCTCGCCCACC
Source organism: Planctomycetota bacterium (assembly GCA_041482015.1). Lineage (GTDB taxonomy): Bacteria > Planctomycetota > MHYJ01 > MHYJ01 > JACPRB01 > JACQFK01. The sequence continues at coordinate 12,415 of JBGPCZ010000098.1, forward strand.
GACGCTTCAACACCGACCGCGAGGCGGTGATCCGGCGCGCCGCCGAGGCCGGGGTCCGGCGGATGGTGATCACCGGGACAAGCGTGGCCGCGAGCCGGGCGGCGGTGGCCCTGGCGCGCGAGCGCCCCGGCGTCTTCTTCGCCACCGCCGGGATCCACCCGCACGAGGCCAGCACCGCCTCGGACGCGGCCCTCCTGGAGATCTCCGAACTCGCCCGATCCCCGGGGGTGCGGGCGATCGGCGAGTGCGGGCTCGACTTCGACCGCGACTTCTCCCCGCGCTCCGCGCAGGAGGCGGCGTTCGAAGCGCAGCTGGAACTGGCGTGCACGCTGAAACTCCCCGTCTTCCTCCACGAGCGGGCCGCCCACGACCGGTTCGTCTCGATCCTGGGGCGATTCAGGCTCCGGCTCAGCCGCGCGGTCATTCACTGCTTCACCGGCGACGCGCGCGAGCTCGACGCCTGCCTGGCGCTCGATCTCCATGTCGGGATCACCGGATGGATCTGCGACGAGCGGCGCGGGCTCGGCCTGAGATCGATCGTGTCCAAGGTGCCCGCCGACCGTCTCATGATCGAGACCGACGCGCCCTTCCTGACTCCGCCCCAGGCCCACACCCCCGGGCGGCGGAACGAGCCGGCGTTCCTCACTCACGTGCTCGACGCCGTCGCGCAAGCTACGGGCCGGCCGGCGGAGCAGGTGGCCACCGAAACGACGCAGACGGCCGAACTCTTCTTCGGCCTTCTTCCCGTTGACTTCCACCCACCCCCGCCCTAGGATTTACCGCCCTATGAAGCTCGAGGGCTCGTTCGTCGCGCTCGTCACGCCCTATTCCAAGGGCGATGTCGACCTCAAAAAGGTCCAGGAGCTCGTCGACTTCCACGTCAAGAACGGCACGCGCGGGATCTGCCCCGTCGCCACGACCGGCGAGGGTCCCTCGCTCTCCCACGAGGAGAAGGCCGCGGTCATCAAGGCCGTCGTCGAGACCGCCCGCGGAAAGGCCCTCGTCTTCCCCGGCACCGGCACCTACAACACGCAGGAGACGATCGCCCAGACGAAGATGGCGAAGGAGCTCGGCGCCGACGGCGCACTCATCGTCACGCCCTATTACAACAAGCCCACCCAGGAGGGTCTCTACCTCCACTTCGAGGCGGTCGCCAAGGCCGCCTCCGGCCTCCCGATCATGCTCTACAACGTGCCCGCGCGCACGGGCGTCAGCCTCGCCGTCGAGACGACGGCCCGCCTGTCCAAGATCAAGAACATCGTCGCCCTCAAGGACGCGTGCGGCAACGTCGAGCAGGTCACGCAGCTCCGCGCCCTCTCCGACATCCAGATCCTCTCGGGCGAGGATTCGCTCACGTTCTCCATCCTCTGCCTCGGCGGCTGCGGCGTCGTCTCCGTCGCCGCGAACATCATCCCCAAAGCAGTCGCCGACATGACAGCCGCGGTGCTCAAGGGCGACCTCGAAAAGGGCCGCCAGCTCCACGACCGCTACTTCGAGATCTTCAAGGGGCTCTTCATCGAGACCAACCCCATCCCCGTCAAGATCGCGCTCAAGAAGATGGGGATGTACAACGGCGAGATGCGCCTGCCGATGTGCGAGATGTCCGCCCCCAACGAGGAGAAGCTCGAGAAGATCCTCAAGGCCTGCAAGGTCATCTGACCTCGTCGACCTTCGCGATCCTCCACTCGCCCCCGATCCTTTTGACCCTGAGCTTGTAGCCCGTGCTTCCGAGATCGTGCATCGCCGCGTGCACCCCGACCTGGAGCGAAACGTCCGCCTCGTCCCCCTCCACCTGCGCCGCAAGCCCGAGGTGGATCTGCGTCCCCTTGACCTGGCCGATCTCCCGGCGGATCCGAGCGCAGAACCCCGCATAGTCCGTCTCGCCCATCGTGCAGGCCGGATCGAGGTGGCGGATGATCCCCTCCGGGTCCCCCTTCTCCGCCGCGTCGGCGCAGGCGCGGAGCATCTTCTCGATCTTCTCCTCGTCGCTCGACCGGAGGAGAAGCACCGCCGCAACCGCAACCGCCACGAACACCGCCACGCCGATCGCGATCTTCCTCATCGCGTCGACTCCCTCACCCAGCGGAGATAGGCGGCGCTCCCGGAGACGATGGGGAGCGTCACGACCTCCGGGACCGAGTACGTGTGGAGCGCCTGGACGCGCGTCGCGAGCCGCTTCGCGAGCGCCGCGCGCGACTTGATGACGAGGAGCACCTCCGACGCCGCCTCCACCTTTCCCTTCCACCGGTAGATCGACGTCACCCCAGGGACGACGTTCACGCAGGCCGCCAGCCGCTCCTCGACCAGCGCCTTCGCGATCCGCCGCGCCTGCGCCCGGTTCCGGCAGGCGACGAGGGTCACCGTCTCCCTCACCGCGGCACCGCCTGCGGCTTCCGGAGGCGCTCGAGGACGCGCGGCACGATCCCGAGCGCGACGGCGACCTCCTCGTCCGTCGTCATCGACGAGACGCTGAACCGAAGCGACGACTTCGCCTCCCCGACCGCGCGCCCCATGGCGAGAAGGACGGGCGAGGGCTCCCGGCTGAGCGACGCGCAGGCCGACCCCGACGAGATGCAGACGCCCTCCGCGTCGAGCCCGACAATCGCCGCCTCGCCGTCGACGCCGTCGAACGTCGCGTTCAGAAGGTGCGGCGCGCGCTGTTCCGCGTGGCCGTTCACGCGGGCGCCGGCGATCCCGGCCAGCCGCTCGCGGAGCGACGCCATCCTCTTCGCGTTCGCGTCGAGGTCGCGGCAGGCGATCTTCACAGCCGCCGCGAGGCCGACGATCCCGGCGACGTTCTCCGTCCCCGCGCGCCATTCGAACTCCTGGCCCCCGCCCACGAGGAGCGGCGCGAGCGGCGTCCCGCGGCGCACCCAGAGCCCGCCCGTGCCCGCCGGCCCGTGGATCTTGTGTCCCGAGAAGGTCAGGAGATCGCACCAGCGGACGTCGACCGGCACCTTTCCCACCGCCTGCGCGGCGTCGACGTGGAACGCCACCCCGCGCGCGGCCTCGCGAATCGCGCGGACCGGCTGGAGCGTCCCCACCTCGTGGTTCGCCCACTGGATCGAGACGAGGACCGTCCGCGGCGTGACCGCGCGCGCGACCTCCGCGGGATCGACCCGGCCGTCGCGGTCCACCGACACGCGCGTGACGCGGAACCCGCGCGCCTCGAGTCTCGCGCACGACCCGAGGACGCAGGGGTGCTCGACCGCGCTCGTCACGACGTGGTCGCCGCGGCCGCGGAGCGCCTCCGCGACGCCGGCGATCGCGAGGTTGTTCGACTCGGTCGCGCCCGAGGTGAAGACGATCTCCTTTGGATCGACGCCCAGCGCTGCGGCCACGGTCTCGCGCGCGTCCTCGATCCGCTTGCGGGCGCGGCGGCCCGCCGCGTGCGGGCTCGAGGGATTGCCCTCCTGCTCCGCCAGGCAGGGCGCCATCGCGGCCTGAACGTCGGGGTGCAGCTTCGTGGAAGCCGCGTTGTCCAGGTAGATCATTTCGACTTCTGCTGGAGGTCCTCGTAGACGCGGCGGACGTAGTCGCGGAGGGCGGGCGGGATCCGCTCCTGGCTCATCGACTCCTCGGCGGCGCGCTGGTACTGCGGGAGGACGGTCTTAAGCGGCTTCTCCTCCAGCCCGCCCGGGGTCGTGGGGTTGGGCGTGAGGACGTTCATGGCTTCGATCTTCGACGCCTCCCCCGGCTTGTGGCTCTTGATGTCCGCGTCGTCGAACTTGTAGGGCTTCGGCGGGGGCGGATCCCCGAAATCCCTCCCCGGCTCCTTCCCGGCGCCGCCCGGATTCTTCTTGGGGTCCGGAGGGGGCTTCGTCTTCGGTTTCGCGCCGCCTCCCCCGCCGCCGGGCCCCTCGCCCGAGTCCTTCACGTGGATGAAGCGGACCTTCTCGTCCTCGTCCTCGCCGTGCGGGCCCTTCACGCGAAGGCGGACCGTGTAGTGTCCCGGCGAGCGGTAGACGTGGTTGGGGTTCCTCTCGGCGCTCCGGTTCCCGTCGCCCGAGCGCAGGTCGCCGAAGTCCCAGTGCCACTCGTCGACCGCGCCCGCAGTCCGGTCCTCGAAGTCGACGGTGAGCGGGGCATTCCCCTCACGGGGAAGCGCGGCGAAGTTCGCCAGCGGCTCGTCCGGATGGCTCGCCTTGATGTATTTCGCGCGGACCTTCTCGTCCTTCCCGATGTCGTTGGCGACGGTGAGGTGGATGTCGTAGTACCCCGCCTGCGCGTACGCGTGCACCGGGTCGGGCTCCGTCGACGTCGCGCCGTCGCCGAACTCCCAGAAGAAGGCCTTCGCGTTCTTCGACAGGTTCTCGAACCGGACCTCGAGGGGGATGCGGCCCTTGAGCGGCTTCGCGGCGAAGTCCGCGACCGAGCGGTCGGAGGGCAGCACCTCGATCTCGCGGCTCTTCGAGGACGCGCCGCCCGGACCGCGGAGCAACAGCCGGGCCGTGTAGCGGCCCGGCTTCTCGTAGACGTGGGTCACTCCCTCGCCGAAGCCCTCCTGCCCGTCGCCGAACTCCCATCTGAATTCGTCGATCGCCCCGATCGAGCCGTCGCGGAACGCGACCTCGAGGGACGCGGGGCCGCGCAGGGGCGAGGCCTCGAAATCGCACATTGGCGCGTCGTAGAGCTGCGGAGGCCACGCGTAGAGGAGCCCGCCCACCGCGAGCGACAGGGCGATCCCCCACCGGTACCCAATCCGGACGTGCGGCAGGACGCGGCGCGGCGAGGCCCGCTCCGCGATCCGGACCGCGTCCTTGCACAGGGCCTGGGCAAAGGGGCCGCGGCCGTCGCCCGCCACGGCGAGCTCGAGCGCGGAGAGGACCCGCTCCTCGCCGCCCGCCGCACGGTCCACGCGCCAGGCGATCTCGGCGGGCGGGGTCGGGCGCAGGAGGACGACCGCGGCCGCGACGAGCATCGCGATTGCAAGCGTTCCCCCGAGCGTCGCGGCGAGCATCGCGGGGCTCGAGAGGTGGGGTGCCGCGAGCCCGAGCTCGAAGGCGAGACGGTCGACGAGGAGCATCGCGCCGGCCGTCACGGTCATCACGTAGGCGGCCTCGAGGAAGAGGTCGCGCCCGCGGACCCAGACGTGGCGACGGCGGAACCGCGCGAACTGCCCGAGGATCTCCCGGTTCACGCGGGCGATTGTACCACCCGCCGCGCGGCGAAGAAAGGGAGCCGCCTTGACATCGACGCGGGTCGGGGCCACACTCTAGCGGAGAGAGAGATGGGGAAATCCTCGTTCATCCGCTCGGCGGGCGTCGTCAGCGCCTGCACCCTCCTCTCGCGCATCCTGGGCTTCGTGCGCGACATGCTCTGCGCGCGCTTCTTCGGCACGTCGATGCTGTGGGATGCGTTCTCGGTGGCGTTCCGTATCCCCAACCTCTTCCGCCGCCTCTTCGGCGAAGGGGCGCTGACGGCCGCGTTCCTGCCCGCATTCGTCGAGCGGTACGACGGAGGGCGGAAGGACGAGGCGCACGCCCTTCTCAATCGACTCGTGACCGCCCTGGCGCTCCTCCTCGGCGTCGGCGCCGCGGCGGGGATCGCGGTGACATACCTGCTCCCGCACGATCCGAAGACGGACCTCATGGCACCGCTCCTGCGGATCATGCTGCCGTACCTTCCGCTCATCTGTGTCGCGGCGATCCTGGGGGCGGCGCTCAACGGGATGCGCCACTACTTCACCCCCGCGTTCGCGCCGGTCATGCTGAACGTCGTCCTGATCGCGGCCCTGCTCCCCTTCTGGAGGGACATCCGCACGCAGGCGTGGGCCGTGGTGGGCGGCGGGATCCTGACGATGCTCATCCTCGTCCCGCCCCTCGCCGCCCGGGGAGTCCGCCTGCGGCCGCGGCTCGACCTGGCCGATCCGGCGCTTCGCGACGTGATGCGCAAGTCGCTCCCCATCATCTTCGGGCTCGCCCCCGTCCAGATCAACGAGCTGGTCGGCAGCCTGATCGCCCAGTACGCCGTGCCCGGCCACGGGGCCGTCTCGGTCCTCTACTACGGGAACCAGCTCACGCAGCTCCCGCTCGCGCTGATCGGGACGGCGGTCGCGACGGTCGTCTTCCCGCTCTTCGCGTCCCCCAAGGAGGACTTCAAGGACGTCTTCCAGCGGTCGCTCCGCTTCGTCCTGTTCCTCTCCGTCCCGGCGACGATCGGGCTCATGGTGCTGGCGCGGCCGATCGTTTCGCTTCTCTTCCAGCACGGAGAGCACTTCGGGGAGGAGGCGACGAATCGGACGGCGTGGGTCACGCTCTGCTATTCCGCGGGTCTCTGGTGCTACTGCGCCAACCAGATCCAAGTGCGGGCTTTTTATGCGAAAAAGGACATGATGACGCCGGTCAAGGTGAGCGCGACGATGGTGCTCCTCAACCTGGGGCTGACGATCGCGCTGGTCGGGCCGCTCGGCGAGAAGGGGATCTCGATCGCCAACTCGGCGACGGGGTTCGCGTCGTTCCTCGCGCTCAACGCGCTCCTCCGGAGGAAGCACGGCGACATCGACCTCAAGCCCGTCACGATCGGGTTTGCGAAGAGCGCGGTCGCCGGGATCGTCATGGGCGCGGCGGCATGGGGCGTCTACCATTTGCTGGGCGGCGGCCTCGGCGATACAATCGGCCGGAAGCTCGTCCTCGCGCTCGTCCCGGTCGCCGCGGGCGCGGCCGTCTACCTCGCGCTCGCGCGGCTTCTCCGGATGGACGAGGCGCGGATGCTCCTTCGGAGACGCCATGACGATCGCCGAGTTCCAGACGCTGATCCGCCGGACGTACCACGCCCGGGACAAGAAGCGGGGCCTCGATAAGGACTTCCTCTGGTTCACCGAGGAGGTCGGCGAGCTGGCCGAGGCGGTCCGAAAGCGCGAGAAGAAGGAGATCCACGCGGAGGCGGCCGACGTCCTCGCGTGGCTTTGCACGATCTGCTCGATCTCGGGCGTCGACCTGGAGAAGGCGGCGCTCGCCAAGTACGGCAAGGGCTGTCCCCGCTGCGCGGCGATCCCCTGCGCATGCGACTGATCGGCGTCGCCGTCCTGGTCCTCCTCCCGGTCGCGGTGGTCCTCGCTGTCTGGCGCCGCCTCAAGTGGAAGGAGAAGGCCATGACGGCCTTCTACTGGGAAGTTCAGAAGGTGTTCACCGGCGCCGGGTGGGAACCGCTGGGCTACGGCAAGTATCGCCGGAACATGAAGGGCTTCAAGTTCGAGCTTTCGACCAACCCGCTCTTCGCGCGCGGCTTCACGATCCGCCTGGCGGCCTGGTCGTCGACGATCCACGAGTTCGAGCTCAAGCGGGGGAAGCCGGTGCCGGAGGAGTTCAAGGCGTACGCGCCGCTCCTGGAGCGCTGGGCGAGCGCGGGGAAGATGTTCACCGAGTGCTACGCCGCGGGCGTGACCGGGAAGCCGCCGGCCGCGGAGGACATCGAGTTCCTGGCCGGGCTCGCGAAGCAGCCGCTCGAGAAGGCGTGGCGGGGCGGGACGTTTACGATCCGCGAGGGGTTCGAGAAGGGCGTGCCGCAGTGGCACTGGCGGCACGACCAGCGGCCGAAGCTGCCGAAGGACGTGACGCGATATTGCGTCTCGTACTGGAACGACAGCCCGCTGCTCAACCCGCCGCTCGTCCGGCTCTTCACGATGCTGGCCGACGGCGCGCCGATGTACTACATGAGCGACACGGAGGACCTTTCGTACCTCGAATACGCGTTCCAGCGGCGCGACATCGCCTGCTGGGGGGCGCTCCTCGAGCTCAAGAACCCCGCGATGCCCGTGGCCGCCGACCTGCACACCGACGGGGGCTTCTTCGGCGGGCTGCTCGTCGCGAAGGAGCTGCCGGACGGGTTCGAGGTCGAGGGCATGCCCCGGCGCGCCTTTCACGACGCCGCGCTCAAGGTGCTGCGGAAGTGCTACGTCTACATCCGCCGCCTGTGGGACGACGAGTTCTCGTGGTACAGCGGCGAGTACGAGATCGTGAGCGCGTACCCGCTGGACGTGCGGGCCGCGGTGGCGAAGCTCGCGGCCGAGATGGGGGCGCAGGTGATGGAGATCGACCGGCGGTTCCACAAGAGGATCGTCCGGCCGCTGGAGCATTGACGCGATGGCCGAACTTCAAGTCCTGATCCGGAGGCTGCCGGGCAACGAGGACGTGCCGCTTCCCTCCTACCAGTCGGAGGGCGCCGTTGGAATGGACCTCCACGCGGCGGTGACGGCGGACGTGGCGATCGCGCCGGGGGCGATCGCGACCGTCCCCTGTGGATTCGCGATGGCGGTCCCGCCGGGCCACGAGGCGCAGGTGCGCCCGCGCTCGGGCCTCGCGGCGAAGAACGGGATCTCGATCGTGAACACGCCCGGCACGATCGACCCCGACTACCGCGGCGAGGTGAAGGTGATCCTCGTCAACCACGGGAGGGAGCCGTTCGTCGTCACGCGCGGGATGCGGATCGCCCAGATGCTGGTGCTCCCCGTGCCGCGGGTCGCGTGGAAGGAGGTCGCCGAACTCCCGCCGACGGCGCGCGGTGAGGGCGGCTTCGGCCACACCGGGCGCTGAGCATGGCGCAGGAGCTCTTCGGGAGTTCGTGGACGGCAAAGCTCGGCCGGCTCGTGGAAACGCTGCGCTCGGTCCACAAGTCCCTCATCGACGCGACGCAGCGCGACTACGAGAAAGTCCACGGGCGGATCGCCAACCCCTATGCGCTCTTCACGCTCGTCGCCCAGGACCCGGCGTTCGCCTGGCTCCAGCCGATGACGCGGCTCATCGTGGACCTCGAGGACCTGGCCGGCCGGAAGTCGGCGCCCGTCGGGAGCGACGACTTCCTGGGCGCGCGACACGAGGTGCAGGAGCTGATCGGGAGCGATAAGGCGGGGTTCGCCGGGGCGTACCGCGCGAGGGTCCAGGGCGATCCTGCCGTGGCCGTGGAGCACGGCCGGCTCCACGGCCTCCTCCGGGACTGACCGCTACTTCTTCTCGTCCTGGAGCTTCTTGAGCGTGGCTTCCTTCGTCTTGAAGAACTGGGCCGCCTGCGGGTTGTCGCCGTACTTGGCCTTCAGCGCCTTGAGCGCCTCGGCGAACGTCGCGGCGTCCTTCTGCTCCTCGGCGTAGTTCATCATCAGGATCCAGAAGGACTGGGCCTCGTCGCCCTCGGGGGCCGCCTTGCCGGCCTTCTTCATCTCCAGGAACTTCTGGCCGGCCGCCAGCTGCGACTCCTTCTCGCGCGTCACGCCCTTGAGGATCTCGCGAACCTCGGCGGCCGTCATGAGTCCGTCCACCTTCGCCTGCTGGGCCTTCGAGAGCTTGCCGAGCCCGGCGAATTTCTTCTGGGCCTCCTCGGCGGTGATGTGCCCGAGCTCGAGCTGGGCGATCGCCAAGTCGAGTTGCGCCGGCTTGTCCCCCTTCGCGGCCTTGGCTTTGAGCTCGAGGAACGCCTTGGCCTTCTTCCCGGTCTTGGCAAAGCCCGCCGCGTCGCGCTCCTCCTCGTGCGTGGCGATGACCTTTCCCTCCGAATCCATGAAGACCAGGTGCGGGAACCCCTGGCCGCCCGCTTTCTCGAGAAGGTCCTGGTCCTTGTCCGCCGGGACGTGGGTCGTGATGTTGCAGTAGAGCACGTAGTCCTTGGAGAACGCGACGAAGTCGTCCTTCAGGAGGGCGCCGCCCTCCAGCTGCAGGCAGGGGGGTCAGGGCGAGTACGATCGCGTGAAGTAGGCGAAGATCGGCTTGTTCGCCTTCTTGCTCTCCTCGCGGGCCTTGGCAAAATCGGTGTTCCACGCCGCCTTGGAGAAGAACTCGGACTTGAGCTTCTTGTCCCGCTTCTCCTCCATCCCATCCTGCGCCGCCGCCGCGGAGGCGAGACCCAGGGCGAGGGCGATCGCCATCGATGCTTCCCTGATCTTCACGCGCGTCTCCTTAACCTCATGCGATGGTACACGGGAAAATGTACGGATATTCCCGAAAACCGAGAGATCCCCCCGCCGTCATTCCCCGATCACCTTGACGAGAACCCGCTTGCGGCGCCGGCCGTCGAACTCGCCGTAGAAGACCTGCTCCCAGGGGCCGAAGTCAAGCTTGCCCCCCGTGAC
>JBGPCZ010000099.1:0-22326 GCA_041482015.1 Planctomycetota bacterium
AAGGTCCTCGCCCTCATGCGCGTCCCAGTGGCCGCCTTCCGTCTCAAGCCGTAGCGGCTGTGGCGCGATATCGTGTGTCAACTCTGCGGAAAGTGGGTCATAAGCGTGTCCACAAAGGCGCCGGACGCTCTTATGGACACCAGATGTCCATAAAAGCGTCCGGCGTGTTTATGGACTTTTGAGATTCAACGCTAGAATTCGAAGCTCAGTCATCTCTTCGATCGCGTACCGGACGCCTTCGCGGCCGAAGCCCGAGTCCTTCTCGCCCCCGTAGGGCATGTGGTCGGCGCGCCAGGTCGGGGCCTCGTTCACGATCACGCCGCCGACCTCCAGCGCCTCGAACGCACGGAAGACGCGGCCGATGTCGCGGGTGAAGACGCCCGCCTGGAGTCCATAAGGGGAGTCGTTCACCGCGGCCAGCGCCTCCGCGAAGTCGCCGTATCGGTAGAAGTTGACGAGCGGCGCGAAAGCTTCCGAGCAGTGGACCATCATGTCCGGCTTCACGCTTTCGAGCACCGTGGGCGGGAAGAACCGCCCCTTGCGCTTCCCGCCGCAGAGGACCTTCGCCCCGCCGCGGACCGCCTCGTCGACCCACTCCTGCGTCTTCGCGGCCGCGCCCTCGTCGATCATCGGCCCGAGGTCGGTCTTCTCGTCCATCGGGTCGCCGAGCACGAGCGTCCGCGCCCGCTCGAGGAACTTCCGGGCGAACGCGTCGGCGATCTTCTCCTGGAGGTAGATCCGCTGGACCGAGATGCAGACCTGCCCCGAGTAGGCGAACGCGCCGTTCACCGAGCGCTCGATCGCGAGGTCGAGGTCCGCGTCGTCGTGGACCACGACCGCGGCGTTCCCGCCCAGCTCCAGCGCGACCCGCTTCTTCCCCGCCTTCCTCTTGAGCTCCCACCCGACGGCCGGGCTCCCCGTGAACGTGACCAGCTTGAAGCGCTCGTCGGCGACCAGCCGGTCGGCGAGCGCCGCGGCGCACGGGGTGACGTTTACCATCCCCGCGGGCATCCCCGCCTCGACCAGGATCTCACCCAGGAGGAGCGCCGTGAGCGGGGTCGAGCTCGCGGGCTTCAGGACGACCGAGTTTCCCGCGGCAATTGCGGGCGCGACCTTGTGCGCGACGAGGTTGAGCGGGAAGTTGAACGGCGAGATCGCGAAGATCGGGCCGAGCGGGAAGCGGCGCGTGATCCCGAGGCGGCCCTCGGACGCGGCGTTCAGGTCGAGCGGCAGGACCTCGCCGCCGATCCTTTTGGCTTCCTCGCTCGCGATCGTGAAGGTCCCGATCGCTCGGTCGACCTCGGCCCGCGAGAGCCGGATCGGCTTCGCGTTCTCGAGCGTGATCGTCCGTGCGATCTCCTCCTTGCGGCCCAGGAGCCCCGCCGCGGCCTTCTGGAGGATCTCCGACCGGCGGGCGCTCGAGAGCTTTCGCGTCTCCCCGAACGCGCGGACGGCGGCCTGCACGGCCCGCTCCATTTCGTCGGGCCCGGCCTTCGCGACTTCCGCGACGACCTCGCCCGAGAAGGGCGAGCGGACGGTGATCGTCTCCTTCGTGTCGACCCACTCGTTCGCGATCAGCGCCTTCTTTCGTTGCATGGGACACAGAATGATGGATCAATGGGGGGGAATCAAGCTTTCGAGGGAGGATTGCATGAAGCGCGCGTGGGTCGTGATCGGGATCGTGGCCGCCGGCTGCGCGGTCGCCGCCGTGACGCCGCAGGACGCGAGGAAGTGGCAGAAGGGGAAGGGCTGGGGCTGGGTGTGGGGCGAGGGCGACGAGCTCGGCTCGATGAACGAGATGACCGACGCGTCGCGCCTGGCCGCGCTCCGCCTCGCGAAGACCGGCAAGGTCTACGATCTCGGGATCCTCTACGACCGGAGCTCCTACAAGTGGCCCGGCCACAGCCCGGGTGAGATCATCGCGTTCCGCACGCCCGAGGGCGTCAAGCGGCAGGGCGATCTTCCCGCGCTCGTCCACGACAACCCGACCGGCACCGCGTGGCACAGCTGCGCGCTCTTCATCAACGACAACGTCGCCACGCAGATCGACGGCCTCGGCCACGCGACCGAGGGCGAGGACAATCACTGGTACAACGGGTACAAGGAGAAGGAGTGGGGCGGCAACTGGGGGCCGCGGAAGTGCGACGCCTCGACCATCCCTCCCGTCGTCGCGCGCGGCGTGATGATCGACGTCGCGGGCTCAAAGGGCGTCGATGCGCTCGCCCCCAACACGCCGATCTCGCCCGCCGACCTCGAGGAGGCGCTCAAGAAGCAGGGCACCGAGCTCCGTCCGGGCGACGTCGTCCTCATCCGCACGGGCACGCTTCGCTTCTGGGGCGAGGCGGGGGCCGACCACGCGAAGCTCGGGCCGCCCGACTCGGCAGGCATCACGCTGGAGTCGGCCCGGTGGCTGGTCGAGGAGAAGGGCGCGATGATGCTCGGCTCCGACACGAGCGGCCTCGAGTATGGCCCGAAGCCCGAGGACACGAAGGCGTTCCGCGAGAAGTACAGATCGTTCATGCCCTGCCACAACTATCTCCTGATCCAGCAGGGCGTGCACATTGCCGAGTTCCACTTTCTCGAGGAGCTCGCGCGCGACCGCGCGTACGAGTTTACGTACGTCTGCGCGACCAACAAGATCAAGGGCGCGACGGCGGGATTCACGCTCCGCCCCATCGCCATCCGGTGACCGGTGGTTTGTGGTGGTGTGGTATAGTTGAGAGTTGAGCGTCATTTTCGGGGGGTGGGACATGCGCCTGGCAGCCCTCGCGATCCTCTCCTTCGCGCTCCGGCAGGACGGCGTCCCGCTCCGCCTCGAGTTCAAGGCGGGCGAGCATGAGGACATGCGGTTCGACCTGGACATGAAGGTCACCCTGGAGCTCGCCTCCGACGCGATCCACCTGAAGCAGGGGATGGACGGGCGCATCCTCTTCACCTTCCGGACCACCTGCAAGAAGGTCCTCGAGGGCGGCTACGTCGTCGACGCGGTGTTCCGCGACCTCGAGATGGACCAGCAGGTCGAGGTCGGCGACCAGAAGATCAAGGTGAAGATCCGGGGCAAGGACGTGAAGATGGAGGGCCCCGACGGCGAGGTCATCGTCGACACCGAGAAGGAGGTCCACCCGGAGATGGCCGAGCCGATCCTGAAGGAGCTCGGCGGATTCGGCGAGACGGTCGAGATCGAGATGGACGCACGCGGGCTCCTCAAGGACCCGAAGAAGGGGAAGCCGCTGCCGAAGATCGTCCAGGGCGTGGCCTCGTCGGGAAACCTGTACCCGTTCGTCCTCCCGGACAAGCCCGTCGGGGCCGGCGACGAGTGGATCCACGAGAACGAGCTCTCCGCGCTCGGCGAGATGAAGCTGGCGGGCAAGCCGATCAAGGTGCCGGTCAAGTACCGGCTGGAGCGGTTCGAGGGCGCGGGCGCGACGCGCGTCGCGATCCTCTCCACGCGGGTCGACGCCGAGTTCAAGGACATCGAGTGCGCCGGCAAGATGGACGGCGTGGGCGGCGAGGTGTCGCTCAAGATCTCGAAGCTCACCTACAAGGGGACGGGCGAGACGCGCTTCCTCCCGGCCGCGGGCCGCGTCGAGAAGAGCTTCCTCGACCTCGCGCTCAAGGCCGACATGACCGCCGAGTCCGAGGCGCTGGGCGGCCCGATGGAGATGAAGGTCGGCCTGGCGTTCAAGACGAAGATGGCCCCGAAGAGAAGGGACTTCTGACGCCTCCGGCGCCCTGCCGGAGAAAATGCTTGCCTCGGGCTCCGCACGCGGATAAGAATATCCCTCCCTCACCAAGCGCGCGTGGGCGGGTGGTGGAATTGGCAGACACGTACGTTTGAGGGGCGTATGCCGAAAGGCGTGCGAGTTCGAGTCTCGCCCCGCCCACCAATCACTTCGCGCGCGGGCTCTTCACCCATCCCCGCAGCTCGAACTGCAGGCCCTCGCCCGTGAACCGGCCGGTCCAGGAGAGGCGGTCGATTCCCGACAGGCGCTCGGACCCGGAGGCGATCGACTTCTCGAGGCGCTCCACTTCCCCCTTGTAGCGGTCGGTCCGCGAAAGTTCGGCCAGCGCGTCGGCCGTGAACTCCGCGCGCTTCGCCTGGAGGAACTGCTCCCGCTCCATGGGATCGGGGATCTTCCGCGAGAGCGACGCCCTGTCGATCGGCCCGTACTCCCGCAGGTGGCGCGCCCACGCCATCCCGTCCGCCTCGGAGCGGAACGCGAGGTCCGCGAGGAACGGAACCATCGATCGCGCGAGCTCGATCGCCGGTGCGACGCGGATCGAGAGCTCCGCGTGGGCGTCGGAGGCGACGACGCCCGGCGCCTCGAGCGCGGAGGCGCGGGTGGCCACGATGAGCCGGTCCTTCGTGATCGCGAGGACCGGCGAGAACGAGTCTCCCAGCCGGAGCGAGGGGATCTTGGGGAGCTTCAGGCGCCACGACGAGGAGCCCTTCTCGAGCTCAAAGGGTGGGGCTTGGCCGCGGCCGCGGGCCTGTCCCTTGGCATCTTGCGCGGCGCGCTCGATCATCCGGCCCAGCATCTCGCCGGTCGCGGCGTCCGGGAGTTCGACCCAGGCTACGAGCGCCGGGCCCGGCGAGAGGGCGATCCCCCAGCGCGGGCCGAGCCGGCCGAGGACCTCGCGCACGTCGTGGCCTTCCGTCACGTCGCGCCGGAGGAGCTGGCACTCGCGCTCGACGCGGTCGCGGTCCGACGCGTCGAGCCCATCCAGGATCTCGTCCCAGAGGCGGAGAAACGGGTCGGTCATCGCGAGCTGGAGGGGCGGGCCGCCCGGCGCGGTCCCCGCCTCGCGCGGCGCCTGCACGTAGCGCTCGAGGTAGAGGCGGTAGCGGTCGGGCCGGTAGAGCGCGCGACCCCGCAGGGTCAGCGGATCGCCGCCCTCGAGGCGGAATCCCGCGGCGGTGAAATCGGCCAGGCGGCCGCCGACGCCGAGCGCATCGAGGTTGAGAAAGAGGTGCGAGTTGAGCCGTTGGAATTCGGGGACATCGATGAGCGCGCCGGTCCGCGCGCGCCGTCGCTCGAGGGCCGCCGGGGTCTGAGCGAAGACGGCCGCGTCGCCCTCGACCTGCGCGCCCGCGACGAGCGCCGCGGCGCGCGTGAGCCGAGCGAGCCCGACCCATTCGCCCTTTGAATCGACGTAGAACGCGACGGCGCCCGAGAGGTGAGGCTTCGCCTCCTCGAACCGCTTGCGGTCCTCCTCCTTCACGGCACCGGGGAATTTCGCGGCGAATTCCTCGAGGCGGTGGACGTCGGGGAAGCCCGCGTAGAAGACCGCGTCGGCGGGGACGAGCTCGGCGAGCGGAAACTCCTCCGGCCCGCGCGGCCCGAGGAACGCGGCGATGAGCCCGCCTCCGAAGACGACCACGAGCGTGAGGAAGACCCATCGGGACCGGTTCACGCCCCGGATTCTACCATGCTTGCATGTTGATTCCGGCTGCCCTAGACTATTCCCCCTATGACAACTGCAGCGAAAAAGAGCGTCCTCTCCCGCCGCGCCTCCGAGGTCGAGGAGTCCGTCACCCTCGCGATGACCGCGAAGGCCAACGCGATGCGCGACCAGGGGATCGACGTCATCTCCTTCTCCGCCGGCGAGCCCGACTTCGACACCCCCGACCACATCAAGAAGGCCGCGACCGACGCGCTCGCGAAAGGCCAGACGAAGTACACTCCCGCCACCGGCCTTCTCGCGCTCAAGAAGGCGGTCGCGGCGAAATTCCAGAGGGACAACGGCCTCACGTACGATCCGTCGCAGGTCGTCGTCTCCTGCGGCGCGAAGCACTCGCTCTACAACGTGATGCAGGCGATTCTGGAAGAGGGCGACGAGGCGATCATCCCCGCCCCCTACTGGGTCAGCTACCCCGCGATGGTCAAGTGCGCGGGCGCGACCCCCGTCATCGTGAACACCGAGGAAAAAGACGGGCTCAAGATGCGGCCCGACCAGCTCCGCGAGAAAATCAGCGAGCGCACCAAGTGCCTCATCCTCTGCAGCCCGTCCAATCCCACGGGCATGGTCTACTCCGCCGCCGAGCTCAAGGCGCTCGCCGACGTCTGTGTCGAGAAGGACCTCCTCGTCATCTCCGACGAGATCTACGAGAAGCTCGTCTTCGGCGTCCCGTTCGCCTCGATCGCGACCGCGCGGCCCGAGATGAAGGAGCGCACCGTCGTCGTGAACGGCGCTTCAAAGGCGTACGCCATGACCGGCTGGCGGATCGGCTACGCCGCCGGGCCCAAGGAGATCATGACCGCCGCGGGCCGGATGCAGAGCCAGTCGACGTCGAATGCGACCTCGATCGCGCAGTACGCCACGATCGCGGCGCTCGAGGGCGACCAGGCGTGCGTCGAGAAGATGCGGGTCGAGTACGCCAAGCGCCGCGACTATATCGTCGGCCGCCTTCGCAAGATTCCGGGCGTCGCGTGCGGCGAGCCCCAGGGCGCGTTCTACGTCTTCCCGCGCGTCAGCGCCCTTTACGGGAAGAAGTTCCAGGGCAAGGCCATCACCGGCTCGCTCGCGATGTCGGAGACGCTCCTCGAAAAGGCCCTGATCGCGACGGTGCCCGGCTCGGGCTTCGGCGCCGACGACTACATCCGCCTCAGCTACGCGACCTCGATGGAGAAGATCTCCGGCGGCCTCGACCGCCTCGAGAAATTCGTCAAGGAACTCACGTAGCGGATGCAGTTCCAGCGGACTCCGGGCCTCTGCCTCCACAAGGTCGATTTCAGCGAGACGAGCCAGGTCCTCCGCTTCTTCACGCCGGCCCAGGGGCGCATCAGCTGCATCGCGAAGGGGTCGAAGCGGAAGAAGAGCGCGTTCCTCGCCCCCTTTGAGATCCTCTCGATCTACGACCTGATCCGCATCGAGAAGCGGCCCGGGACGCTCGACATCCTGACGCGGGCCGAGCGGCAGCGCGGGTTCACCAAGATCCGCGAGGAGTACCCGCGCTACGTCGCGGCATGCTACGCGGCGGAGTTCGTCGACGAGTTCGCGCCCGACGGGCAGCCGGTCGACGGGCTCTACGACGAGCTCCTCCGCGCCCTCGAGCGGCTCGAGGCGGGCGGCCCCGTGCCCGACGCGGTCTTCTCGTTCGAGACGCAGGCCTTCAAGGCGCTCGGCTACCTCCCGCGGGTGCGGGAGTGCGGCGTCTGCCAGAAGGCGGTCCTGCGTCCCGACGCCTACTTCTCGGTCCGCGACGGCGGAGCGCTCTGCGTCGAGTGCCGTCCCCGGGAGGAGCGGTGGTTCCCGGTGCGCCGCGTCTCCCTGGAGTCGATCGCGCGGTTCGGCGAGGGGGACATGCCGAAGGAGCCGATGAAGCGCCCGCTCATCGTCGAGATCCGCCAGATCCTCGACGCGTGCGTGCGGTTCCACCTCGAGCGTGAGCTCAAGAGCGCGAAGTTCCTGCGGGACACGATCGGATAAGAAAACCACAGAGACACGGGGGCACGGAGAAGGACCTCTGATTGATTCCCACCAGCCCGCCGGGGAGTGGGAGATGAGACCGTGGTCGTTCTCCGGGGTGAGCGCTCTCCTCAGTCGCGCAGCTTGAGGAATAGCCGGATCACGTACCAGAGCATCAGAACAACCGCCGCGAAGAGCTCCAGCGCCGCCCCCACATGACGATCCTCAGGGTAGTAGCGCATGATATTGGTCGTGCTGTACAGGATCGCGCCGCCCGCGTAGGCGATCATCGCGACCGAAAACCATGTCCCCATCGTGAAGCCGAAAACAAGCGACGCGAAGATCCCCAGTATCGCACAGACGCCGAGGAAGCGGAGAAGGCCTCCCAGGAAGGAGAAATCCTTCCTCGTCCAGAAGGCAATCAGCGTGAGTCCGAGGAAGCCCGCCCCGGTCACAATGCCCGCCGATTGAATCACGCCGGGGGCGAACCGGTTGGCGATCCAGAGGATAGGAACAAAGATGAAGGCCTCCGCGCCGACATAGGCGAGGAGCGCGGCGTATTGTCCGACCCGTGACGTGACGCGATGGGCCACGGCCGATGCGATCCATCCGACAATCAGGAAAGCGCCCAGCACCGCGATCCATGCGTTCATCATCGACATCGCGATGCGTTCGGCCACTCCCGTCTTGAAGAGGACGACTTCAATCCCCGTGAACACGAGGATGGCGCCCAAAAGGTGGCAGTAGGTCCGGGTGATAAACCCCGCACGAGCTGCGATCTCGAGATCCGAGACGGGTTGGACTCCCAGAGGCAGTTCACGGGCATAGGCCATAATCATTTCCTTTCGGATACTGTCCTATCATAGCCCTTAACGTGGCTCCATGTGGAGATACTTGCCGACCGTGGAGGAGCGCACTCCGTGTTGACGAACACGCGCGGCGTGTTTGTGACAGGCTATCGACCGTGCCTCAGGGCCCGGCCGGGGAGGGCGCCCGTGTGCGTGCCGTGGTCGATCACGACCTGCCCGTTCACGATGACGACCTCGATCCCCTCGGGGTACTGGAACGGATCGAGGTAGGTCGCCTTGTCGATCACGCGGGCGGGATCGAAGAGCGTGATGTCGGCGAAGGCGCCGGCCTTCAGCACGCCGCGGTCGACGAGGCCGATCTTCTCGGCGCTGAGCGAGGTCATCTTGCGGACCGCGTCCTCGATCGTCAGGAGCTTCTTCTCGCGGGCGTAGACGCCGAGGACGCGCGGGAACGTGCCGAAGCTGCGCGGGTGGGGCGTGCCGCGGCGGAGCGGGCCCTCGGTCGCGTGGGCGAGGCCGTCGGAGCCGATGGAGCACCACGGCTGCGAGAGGGCGAGCATCATGTCCTCCTCTTGGTGATGCGCGTAGATCGTCGGGACCGAACCGTTCTCCTCGAGGAGGAAGTCGAAGAGGACGTCGAGCGGGTCGGCCGAGGGGTTCTTCGCGGCGATGACCTTGTCCATCGTCGTCCCCTCGAACGCCTTGTTCTTCGCCGAGAGGACGCCGTTGACCAGCATGCGGCTCCAGTCGCCGCCCACCGCGGTGTAGTGGTTGTACCAGCCCTCGATCCCGTCCTTGATGTCCTTCTTCATCTTCGCCCGCTCGGCCGGGTCGCGGAGGCGGGCGAGGTACCGGTCGTGGCCGCCGTCGTGGGCCCACTGGGGGATGATGCTCGAGAGGTTGTTGTTGCCGCGCGTGTACGGGTAGATGTTGGACTGGACGCGCACGCCGCGCTTCCGCGCGTCCTCGATCAGCGCGACGATCTCCTTCATCCGCCCCCAGTTCTTCTGGTCGGCGATCTTGATGTGGATGATGTCGACGGGGACGACCGCGCGCTCGCCGATCGAGATCGCCTCCTTGATGGCCTCGAAGACGGCCAGGCCCTCGTTCCGGATATGCGACGAGTAGATGCCGCCGTAAAGATGGACCTCCTGGCAGAGCTCGACGAGCTCGTCGGTCTTTGCGGCGAAGCCGGGACCCGTGGCGAGCATGGTCGAGAGCCCGCACGCGCCGTCCTCCATCGCCTGGGCGACGAGCGCCCGCATCTGCGCGAGCTGCGCCGGGGTGGGGCGGTCGAACGAGTCGCCCATCACGCAGCGCCAGACGTTGCCCTGCCCGACGTACGAGGCGACGTTGACGGAGACGCCGCTCTTCTCGATCGCGTCGAAGTAGCCGCCGAGCGTGGTCCACGTGCGGTGGGGCTTGAGCTTCCCTTTGAACGGCCCCTCGGAGGTCTCCTCGCCCAGGACCTCGGTGGTCACGCCCTGCCGGATCTTGCTCTGGGCGCGGCCGTCCTCGAGGAGGAGGAGGTCGGAATGAGAGTGCATGTCGATGAAGCCGGGGGAGACGGCGAGGCCGCGCGCGTCGATCTCGCGCCGCCCGCGCCCCGGGACGGCGCCGACGGCCGCGATGCGGTCGCCGTTGATCGCGACATCCCCTTTGACTCCGGGCGCGCCGGTCCCGTCGATGACGGTGCCGCCGCGGAGGACGAGGTCGTAGTCGCCGCTTTGCACGTCGTGGCAGCCGGCGAGGGCGAGTAGGGCGGCCAAGGTCATTCGCATGGATATGGAACGGTGAAGGGAGGCATGGATTCTTATATCTTCCCGGGCGGGGAGGTGCTGTATCGGGAGAGGGCCGACTCGATGGCATCAATGAAAGGTCCGGTGATGACCTGTCCCCACGTGCGTACCGAACGGTGGCCCGCTCCCTGGAGATCGACCAGGTGGATGCTCTGAAGGAGCACGGTGCTGTTGTTGATCTTGGTCACATAGCGATCGAGGCCGTCGCCTCGTTTCAGAACGTCGGTGCCGCACAGGATGAGCTGGAGCCCCAGCTCATAAAGGAAAGGGATGTAGCCGATCTCCTTCCCCACGGCCGCCCGGACGTCGAGGGCGTAGTCGCCGGCAGGCCCCGTTCCCTCGGGCAGGGCGATGAGCGCGATGCCGCGGTTCGTATTCCACGTCTTGCGTTTCCAGGCGGCCACCCAGGAGAGGGTTGGGCTGGACGGGGTCGGCTCGATTCGCTTGAAGCGGTGGGGCGCGACGCATTCATCGATTGTTGCGGCGAGGAGGGCGGTGGGTTCGAGCCCCATCAAATCCTCTTCACTTGTTTGCCAGCGCCGCCTGGACGCTTTTCGCGACCTCGCCGGCGAGGGCCTGGTAACCCTTGGTCGTGTAGTGCACGTTGGCAGGGAGTTGGATCTCTTTGAGCTTGGGTAGGGCGAACGCGTAGAGGTCGTCGATCGCGATGCCGTTCTCGTCCATGACCTTCTTCGCCACTTCATTGAAGCGGGGGACGTCCTCCGCCACGCGGGGCGGGTTGGTCTTTCCCTCGGGGACGGGCGTGGTCGAGGCCCAGGTGAGCTTCGCGCCCGTCGCCTTCAGCTTCTTCACGAGCTCGCGGAGGTTCTTCTCGTAGTCCTCGAGCGACACCTGGTGCTTTCCGTCGACGAGCTTCAGGTCGTGGAGCCCCCAGTTGAAGTGGATGACATCCCACTTGCCCTCGATCCACCGGTCGATCTTCGCGGTCCCGTTCGAGGTGGGCCCGCCGTTCTCGGCGATGCGATGGACGTTGGCCTTGCCCTCCAGGAGCTTCCGGACGGGAAGGGTGTAGCCGATCGAGATCGAGTCGCCGATCAGGAGGACGCGGGGGAGCTTCGGGTCGTCGGTGACCGGCTCGAACGCCGGGTCTTTCTTGTCCTGGGCCGCCGCGGCCAAGAGTAGAGTCGCCAGGAAAAGCTTCATCCGTCCTCCCCGTGTCCTATACGGTCCCGGGGGCAGTGTACGCTTTGTGGAAATCGGGCGCATGCATTTCCACCGCATATCCATGCAGCCGGGTGCATGGGCATGCAAGGGGGTGCATAAAGATGCGGCCCGGGGCGCTTTATGCCGATCTATAACATTTAGCTAACATTTGGGCGGGGTGGTGCTAAACTCCGCTATGCCATGGCCGAGACCGAAGTCCACGAAAAGCTCGCGCGCATTGTCGTTCGCTACGAGGGCGGGCGGATCGAGCCTCTCGAGTTCCGCTGGGGGGTCCGCGACCTCGCGGTGAAGTCGGTCAACGCCCACTGGACCGACCGCGTCACGCGGCCCTTCAAGTACTTCTTCTCGGTGACCCTGGCGACCGGCGAGGTCGTGATCCTCTCCCATCGCGAAGGCGAGGCCCTGTGGTACGTCGAAAGCGTGCTGGCATGACCTCGACCGTGATGCATCTCGATGTCGACGCGTTCTTCGCGTCCGTCGAGCAGCTCAAAGACCCGCGGCTCCGCGGCCGGCCCGTCGCCGTCGGGAACGGCGTCGTCGCCTCGCCGAGCTACGAGGCCCGCGCCCGCGGCGTCACGACCGCGATGCCCCTCCACCAGGCGAAGCGCGTCTGCCCCGAACTCGTCGTCCTCGACGGCCGCCAGGATGTCTACCGCTGCTTCACCGAGGCGATCTGGGAAATCGTCCGCCGCTACGTCTTCGCGCTCGAGACCTTCCTCGACGAGGCCTTCGGCGACCTCTCGGGCACCGACCACGTCTACCCCGACCTCCTCGAGCTCGGCCGTCGCGTCCGCCGCGAGATCCGCGACGAGGTCGGCCTGCCCGTCTCCATCGGCATCGCCCGCAACCGCATGCTCTCCAAGCTCGCCGCGAAATCGGTCAAGCCCGACGGCCTGCGGCTCCTGCGACCGGAGGAAGAGGAGCCGTTCCTCCTTTCGCTTCCCATCGAGAAGATCCCCGGCATGGGACCGAAGACCTCCGCCCTCTTCCGCGACATGAACGTCCGCACGGTCCGCGAGTTCCGTGCGATCCCGCTCGCGACGCTCCAGGCGATGCTGGGGAAGGTCGGCGCGGCGCTCCACGAGCGCGCCCGCGGCGAGGACTCCCGCGTCGTCCAGGAACGCGAGATCCCGAAACAGGTTTCGCGCGAGACGACCCTCGAGCAGCCGACGGCCGACCGCTCGTGGCTGGAAGGCATGCTTTTCTACCTCGTCGACCGCGCCATCCGTGCGATCCGCCAGCTCGGCCTCCGCACCCGCACGATGCGCGTCCGCCTCCGCTACTCCGACTGGGTGGAGAACGAGCTCTCGATCTCGTTCCCGCCCTCCGCGTACGACCAGGAGATCCAGCCGCTCGCGCGGGCGCTCCTGGCGAAGCTCTACACGCGGCGCGTCACGGTCCGCTTCGTGGGCGCCGTCTTCTCCAACTTCCAGGCCGAGGAGGGCCAGCTCCGGCTCTTCGAGGACGAGTCGCTCGCCCGCTTCCACTCCGCGATGGACGCGGTCCGCGACAAGTTCGGCCACGGCGCGATCGTCGCCGGCCGCGCGATCGAGCTCGTCGGGACGCTGCCCAAGGACGCGTACGGCTACGTGCTGCGGACCCCCTCTTTGACGAAATGATCGTCGCCCGCAGCTGGTACAGCTTCCTGCGCGGCACGTCGTCGCCGGCGGTGCTGGTCGCCCGCGCGGCGGAGCTCGGGATGAAATGGCTCGTGCTCGCCGACGACGAGGCGCTCCACGGCTCGGTCGAGTTCTGGACGGCGTGCAAGGCCGCGGGGATCAAGCCGGTCCTCGGCGCGCGGGTCGATGGCGTCGTCCATCTCATCAAGGACCGCACCGGTTACGCCAATCTTTGCCGGCTCATCACGGCGAGAAAGTTCAGGCGTCCTTTTGAGGACACGACGGGTCTCCATGTCCTCGACCGAGTGGACAATGTCTTCTTCGCCGACCGCCGCGAGTGGCGCATCCACCGGCTCGTCTCGGCCATCCGCCAGAACACGCTCGTGGCCCACGTGGAGAACCTGGCCGACCCCGAAGCGTACCTGCGCGCGGACGTTCCCGTCTCCAAGGAGGACGAGGCGATCGTCGAGTCGTGCGACTGGGAGTTCCTCCCGGCGCCGAAGGTCTTCCCGCGCGAGCAGGGCGGCATGGAGCGCCTCCGCGAGCTCTGTCGCGCGGGGATGGCGTGGCGGTATCCCCGGAATCCGCCCCGGGAACGCCTGGAGCGCGAGCTCGCGGTGATCGATACGCTGGGCTACGCCGACTACTTCGTCGTCGTCCACGAGATCGTGAAGTACTCCCGCGCGCGCGGGCTCCCCGTCGCGGGGCGCGGGTCGGGCGCGTCGAGCGTCGTCGCCTACGCGCTCGGGATCACGAACGTCTGCCCGGTCGCGTTCGACCTCCCGTTCGAACGCTTCCTCCACCTGGGGCGCGCGGACTACCCGGACATCGACGTCGACTTCTCGTGGCGCGTGCGGGACGACGTGATCGCGCACGTCTTCGAGCGCTGGGGCGACGTCGCGATGGTCTCGACCCACATCACGTTCCAGCACCGCTCGGCCTTCCGCGAGGCGGCGAAGGCGTTCGGCTACTCCGACGACCAGGTTTCGCTCATGCAGAAGCGCAAGGTCGCGCCGCACGACCTCCCGAGGATCGAGGCCGCGGCGCGCGCGATCCTCGATCATCCGAGGCATCTTTCGGTCCACCCGGGCGGGATCGTGCTCCGGCCCGACGGCGTGGCGCCGATGGAGCGGGCCGAGAAGGGCGTGATCGTCACGCAGTACGACAAGGACTCGGTCGAGGCGGCGGGCCTGGTCAAGATCGATCTCCTCGGGAACCGCGCGCTCTCGACGATCCGGGAGACGGTGGAGATCGTGGAGCGGACGGAGGGCGTGCGGCTCGACGTCGAGCGGCTGCCGTGGGACGAGGCGACGGCGTCGATGCTCCGGGAGGGGCGGACGCTCGGGTGCAACCAGCTGGAGTCGCCGGCGATGCGGTCGCTCATTCGGATGATGCGCCCGTCGGACGCGAAAGGGCTGATGAAGGCGCTCGCGCTCATCCGCCCGGGGGCGGCGTCGCTCGGGATGAAGGAGGCGTTCGTGCGTCGCGAGCGCGGGCTCGACCCGGTGCCGTCGACCGGACTCCTGCCCGACACGCACGAGATCATGCTGTACGAAGATGACGCGATGGTGGTGGCGAGCGCGCTGACGGGGCTCTCGCTCGCGGAGGGCGACCGGTTCCGCCGGCGCGTCCAGAAGCTGCGGACTGACGGGGAGCGCGTGGCGGTCTCGCGCGAGTTCCTGTCGGCGGCGGTCCGGCACGGGACGCCGCTCGAGCTCGCGAAGGATCTCTGGATCCAGATGGCGAAGTTCAACGAGTTCTCGTTCTGCCGCGCGCATGCGGCGTCGTACGGCGTGCTCGCTTGGGCGAGCGCGTGGCTGGCCACGCATCACCCGACGGCCCACTGGGTGGCGGCGCTCAACAACAACCAGGGACTCTATGAGCCGCGGGTCTACCTCGAGCAGGCGAAGCGCGAGGGGATCCGCGTGCTCCTGCCGTGCACGGAGGCGTCCGGCATCGAATTCAAAGAGGAACACGGCGCGATCCGGGTCGGCTTCAACCGGATCTTCGGGATCGAGGAGCGCGAGGTGGCGCAGATTATGGAAGGCCGGCCGTTCGAGTCGCTGGCCGACTTCCTGGCGCGGACGAAGATCTCGCGGCCGTCGCTCCGGAACCTCGTGCTGTGCGGCGCGCTCGACTGGGCGGGCCTGCCGCGTCCGCAGGTCCTGATGGCGGCGCGGGCGAAGGGTCAGAAGGTGCCGGCGATCGCCGACTTCACGGAGGAGGAGAAGTTCGCGCACGAGCTGGAGATCCTGGGGCTCTCGGCGCGGCGGCACATCCTCTCCTATCTGAGTCCGGGTACGCGCGACTTCGACAGCCGGCAGCTCGCCGGGTCGGCGGGCCGGCGCGTGCGGATCGTCGGGATCATGGCGACGTCGCGGATCGCGATGACGGCGAAGGAGGAGCCGATGGAGTTCGTGACGCTCGAGGACGAGCACGGGCTCTTCGAGGCGGTGCTCTTCCCGCAGG
Source organism: Planctomycetota bacterium (assembly GCA_041482015.1). Lineage (GTDB taxonomy): Bacteria > Planctomycetota > MHYJ01 > MHYJ01 > JACPRB01 > JACQFK01. The sequence goes on from JBGPCZ010000099.1 coordinate 15,292, forward strand.
TCTTCCACCAGTGCCGGAAGTACCTGGGGACGCTCGGCCCTTATGAGGTCGTGGGGAAGGTCGAGTCGCGCTACGACGCGGTCGCGCTCACGGCCGAGCGGATCGTCTCGGCGGGCCGCGCCGCTTCTCCCGCGCTTTCCAGCGCTTAACCGCTCCCGCGGGCAGATGGTCCGACGGCCGCGCTCAACGCGGCTCGTACGCGACGAGGATCGCCGGGCGGCTCCTCACGTCCGCCGACTCGCGGTAGTGCGCTCTCCCCATGTAGTGATAGGAGTCGCCGTGCAGCATGAAGCCGTGGTTCGGGTGCGTCCCGTCGGTCCAGAACCGCACCGCCTCGGTGAAGTCCCACGTGCTCACCGGCGCGTTCCCCGGCCCGTGCGCGAGATAGAGCGGGAGGAAGTCGGGGTCGTCGCCGTAGTCCATCCCGCCCACCGCCTTCCAGAACTTGTCCTTCGCGTATTCATATGCGTTCACCTCGCCTTCCACCCACGGCCGGTTGCACGGTTCGGCGACCCACATGTTCGGGTCGACCCGCGGGTCGCGCCCCTTCTCGAACTTCTCGTCGGCCGCGACGACGATGAGCCGCGCGGCCAGGATCGTCGACCCCGCGGGGATCGACGACAGGTCGGCGCGCATGATCGCGCTCCGGTGTCGCATGAACATCTCCTGCGTCCCGCTCGAGCCGGTGTTCTTCGAGCGGCCCTCGAGGGCCGTGTCGGGGCCGTGGCTGTTGATGTGGGCGTCCTGCCACCCGTGGTAGCCGTTCTCCCCCTCCCGGAACGTCGCCAGCACCGCCTTCGGATGCGCCGCCTTGAGCGACTCGACCTGCGCCTTGAAGTCGGCCTCGACCTGGTCGACCGTCCTGGGCTCGGGCTTCGTCCACTTCTCCTTCAGCTTCTTTCCGAGCTCCTGGACACCGGAGACCTCGATCCCCGCGCCCGCGACCTTGAACGAGACCGCGGGCTTGACGGCCGGCGTCGCCTCGCGGAGGAGGCGGATGCGGTCGACGTGGACTGACTCGCCCGCGTGGGGCGTGTAGAAGAAGATCTCGAGCGACGTGACCTTGCCGTACTTCTTCGGGTTGAGTCCGTAGCCGTTCCGGCTCGGGTCCTCCAGGCTCGCGCGGAGGTCGTTCCGCCCGGGCTTGAGGAAGAAGGTCCTTGCCCAGCGGCTGATGTCGGCGTCCCAGCCGTTGCCCCGGAGGCTCTTCTCCTGGACCGCCTGGAATCCGACGAGGCAATTCCGGGCGACCGTGACCTCCGCCGTCAGCGTCTTCCACGCCGACCAGTCGTCGGGGACGGAGGAGGTTTTGACCGACGGCCAGCGGCCGCCCGCGAACGTGATCTTGAGCGATCGGGCGCCCGACGTGGCGTGCTCGGTCGAGGCTTCGATCCTTGCCGCCGGCTCCTTCGGGTCCTCGAAGGCGGACCACGCGGCCGCCTCCTCGTCCTTCTCGAAGTCGAAGAGGACGCGGTCGGCGTCGTCGCGGAGCGCCGGGATCCCGAGGATCATGCAGATCGCGATCGTGCGCATGGAACTCTCCTTTGGATTCGCCCTGCATCTATAGGTGCCTGCCGGATCCGGAACCGGTGCAAGAATCGCGTCACGGGGTCCCGGCCAGGCCATCTTTCAGAAGCGCACGAAGCCAGGTGGGGAGAGCCCCCCGGCGGGCCACGCAGCGGCCGTTCTCAAACTCGGCGACCTCCCGGAAGGGGTGACGCAGGTCGCTGTTGTCGAAAATCAGGACGTGCGGGAGTCCGCGGATCGCCGCCTTGAGATTCCGCAGTGTGCGCGGGAATCGGGACTTCAGCTTCTCGTCCAGGACGTCGTGGCCCCCCTGGGAGACGCGCAGGGCGACACGCTCCCCGGAGAGCCGCGCGCTGGACAGTCCGATGAAGCAGACCACGACGGAGTACCCGGAGGCCACGGCCTCCTTCAGGAACCTCAGTTTGTCGCCCGCGGGATCGGAGAACACGGTCTCGAAGACGAAGCTCTCCTTGCGCTTCACCAGCCCGCGGCGCACGGAGTCGGCGACTTTCGCCGCGACGTAAGGATCGAGGCCCAGTTCGTCGGCCAGGACATCCGCATTGACGAACCGCAGACCGGCGGGCTTGAGATGGGAATGGTAGAAGGTGGTCTTGCCCGCTCCGTTCGGCCCGGCCAGGGCGACCAGGATCGGCCGCTGGTCGAACCGGGAGTCGTTTCTCAACGGGAGGCCTGGAACCGGCGACCGACGAAGCGCCCCACGGTCCGCCGACCCTTGGCGTCGATGCGGACGAGCATTCCGGGTTTCCCGGAAGCCGCCTCATAGTGGGGAAACGGCCGGCTCTTGAGATAATCGGCCACGCGGCGGCGGCCTTCGGGGGAGTCGACCGACGTCAGGCAGTCCGAGAGGGGCCGGACCCGGCCCGACTTCTGCAGCGCGAGCGCCTGGGCTCCTTCGAGCAGCGGCTCGATCGCCCGGCCCAGCGCCGCCCAGAACTCGATCTGCCCGGCGATCGACCGTCGTAGGATCTCACCCGTCAGGCGGGCGTCCAGGACCAGGTCGTCGGAGAGCTTCACCGGCTGGCTCATGCCCCAAAGGTAGCAAAATGCTACCGCTGGGTCAAGCCCCTTGCCCGTTCCAGTCGCCGGGGTCAGGGGGAGAGGGGCTTCCAGCCCTCCTTGAGGGGGTCTTCGGGAAACTCCTCGGGGGGCCTGCCTCGGGTGTCCTTCGAATAGAGGGTGTTCTTCTCGTTGAGGATGAAGGTCAGTTTGCTCGACTCCGAGTATTCCTCCGGAAAGGCCACGATCCCGAAATGCGACGGGTTGCGGCCGGTGCCGTCATCGTAAGCGACGCTCTTTCCACTCTCCCGATAGCGCTTCAGGGCTGCGTAGGAGTAGGACTCCACGTAGGGCGCTTCCTTTGGCACCGACGCATATCGGCCTTTCCCCAGAGTCCGGTCCGCCTGGGCAAGACTGATATCGGTGAGCTTGATTGGACCCTTTCCCGGATCGAATCCATACAGGCCCGCCACGTCCCGGACCCAGAAGTTCTTCACCCCGTCCTCGTCCCGGTCGTGGGCCTGGAAGTCCTGCTGCGCGGAATTGAGCGTCTTCAGCCCCGCGGCCGCGCTGCCGTCGCTGGACCATCGATGGCAACCCGGGGAGAGCGCGAGGAGGAGAAGGAGGAGCCTCCGGTGTGCCACGGAGGTAACTCTACCACGAGACCGAACCAGCCAGGTTGAGTCCCTCGAGAAAGCAGAGCGAGTGATGATGTTCAATTCCGCGGAGTCGCGGCGAGTATCTATAAGCATGATCGGACGGCGCGCATTTCTGGCGGGGGCGGCCGCGACCCTCGGCGCCTGCACCGCGCCCAAGCGCGACGGCTTTTGGAGCGTGGAGCCCGGCCGGCCCATGCGCTTCAAGGTCAAGCACTCGATCCAGGTCGTGCCGGACGACACCGACCTCACCCTCGCGAAGCAGCTCGGGATGCAATACGTCCACACGTGGTCCACGCCGCCCAAGTACAAGGACCTCGTCGCGCGCGTCGAGGGCGCCGGACTCAAGATGGCCAAGATCGGGAACAACAGCGTCCACAACCGCGCTGAGCTCGCGCTCGGCCTCCCCGGACGCGACGAGAAGATCGAGGAGTTCAAAGGGAACCTTCGCGCGCTCTCCGCAGCCGGCATCGGGTTCCAGCTCTACGCCCACATGGCGACCGGCACCCACAACACCGGTCGCGCCGCGGTCCGCGGCGGCGCGCTCGCCCGCACCTTTGAACAAGGCAAGCTTCCCGACCGCGAGTCCTCCACGAATCGCGCCGTCTTCGAGCATGCCTACACCGAGAAAGAGATGTGGGACGCCTGGGAGTACTTCGCCCGCCGGATCGCGCCCGTGGCCGAGGAGACCGGCGTCCGGATCGGCATCCATCCCGACGACCCCCCGGGCCTCACGCTCGGGAACGTCCCCCGCTGCATCTTCAGCACGTTCGAGGGTTACAAGCGCGCGCTCGAGATCGCCGACAGCCCCAACATCGGCGTCGGGCTCTGCTGCGGGACCTGGCTCGAGGGCGGCGACACGGTGGGGAAGGATGTCCTTGAGATGATCGAATACTTCGGCCGGCGCCGGAAGCTCTTCATCATCCACTTCCGGAACGTCGACGGGACGCTCCCGAAGTTCCGCGAGACGTTCCTCAACGAAGGCTACTACGACATGTACAAGATCATCCGCAAGCTCGCCGAGGTGGATTTCGACGGCGTGCTGAGCGCCGACCACGTGCCGTCCACGACGACCGGCCCGCGCGCCGGCGAGGCCTACACCGTCGGCTACATGCAGGCGCTCATCGAGCGGGCGAACGAGGAAGTCTTCTACTGACCTTTGAAGAGGAGCGGCGCGAGGTCGTGCAGGCTCTTCCGCCACACCTGCCATTCGTGGGCGCCGACCGTCTCGAACCACGCGTGGCTCACGCCGGCCTTCTCGAGCGCCTCGTGCGCCTCCTTGGCCCGCGCGTAGCCGCCATCCTGCTGTCCGCATCCGATCCAGAGAAGCTTCATCGACGCGTTGAAGGCCGCGGAATCGGCCAGCGCCTTCGCAATGCCGTCGGGCCGCGTCGCGTTCGGTCCGCCTGAAGCGGCGCCGCCGCTCATGGCCGCGACTGATCCAAAGAGGTCCGTGTGGCCCAGGCCGATCTTGATCGCCTGGCCGCCGCCCATCGAGAGACCCGCGATCGCGCGGGACTCCCGCTTTGCGATCGTCCGGTACGTCGCGTCGATCATCGGCACGAGGTCGCTCACCACCAGCTCCTCGAAGGCCTCGTTGCCCCGCGCGTTCGCCGCCGGCGTGGCCCCCGCCTTCGTCGCGTAGCCCTGCTCCATGACGACAATCATCTCCGCGGCGCGACGGTCGGCGATCAGGTTGTCCAGGATGTACTGCGCCCGGCCCTGAGCGGTCCACGCCCGCTCGCTCTCGCCGGAGCCGTGCTGGAGATAGAGCACCGGATACCGCGCGTCGGGCTTCCGGTCGTAGTCGGGCGGCGTGTAGACGAAGACCCGCCGCGGCGCACCCGTGGTCTTCGAGGAGTACGTGCGGACGCGCACCTCGCCATGCGGCACGTCTTTGATCGAATAGAAATCGAGCGTGCGGTCGGGGATCTCGATCCCGCTCGTCTCGTGCCCCCAGCCGAAATAAGTCTCGCTCCCCGGGTCGTTGACCGCCACGCCGTCGACGAGGAGGTCATAGTAATAGAAGCCCGGCTCCCATGGATCGCTCGTCCCGGTCCAGACTCCGTCCTTGTCCTTCGCGAGCGGAAAGGCCTTCCCGCCCCACAGCGATCCGCGGCCGCGGAACTCCACGGTGCGCGCCTCGGGCGCTTTCAGCCGGAACGAGACGCGCCCCTCGGCATCGACGGCGGGGAACGCGCTGCCCCGCACGTTGGAGCTGGCGGATGTCGGCTTCGCGTCCTGGGCGAGCGCCGACACGAGGAGAGCGAGGAGGATCTTCATAGAGGAACTAACCGCGAGAAAGGCTCTCTAACGCGGGCTCAAGCCAACTCGAGGCCGCGCATCGTCCCGGTGCTCGTCGCGAAGCGGTCCGTCTCCATCCCCATGCGCTGGAGCATCGAGACGAAGAGGTTCGGCAGCGGGTAGTTGCGCTCGCGGTCGAAGGCCAGGTGCTGGCCGTGCTTGAACCCGCCGCCCGCGAAGAGCACGGGCAGGTTCGTGGTGACGTGCGTGTTCGCGTTCCCGAGATTGCTGCCGTAGAGGATCATGGTGCGGTCCAGCAGGGGCGCGCCGTCCTCCTTCACGCCCTTCAGCCCCGTGAACAGCCCGTCGAGCAGCTTCATATGCTCGCGGTCGATCGCCTCGAGCTGCGCCAGCTTCGGCGCCGACTTCCCGTGGTGCGACAGGTTGTGGTACCCGTCCTTGATCTCCGTTCCCGGGACCTCGATCGCGGGCGAGTTGACACTGTCGAGCATCAGGGTGATCAGCCGCGTCGAGTCGGTCTCGAACGCCAGGCGCGCCATGTCGTAGAGCAGTCGCACCTTCTCGACGTACTCGCGCGGCGAGGCGGGATCCTTCGGCGCCTCGGCCTTCACCTTTGGCTTCGGAACGTCCTCCCACTCGCGCGCCTTCGCGAGCCGGGCCTCCAGATCGCGCACGCCGGTGACGTACTGGTCCAGGCGCTCGCGGTCGCGCGCGCCGACGCCGCCCTGCAGGCCCTTGGCCTGGTCGGCCACCGCGTCCATGATGCTCTGCCCGAGCTCGAGCCGGCGGATCTGCGCCTGGATCTCCTCGGGGCTTCCGCGCAGGAAGAGCTTCTGGAACACGGCCGAGGGCTTCTCCTCGCCCGGGATGAGCACTCCCGCCGCGGTCCACGAGAGGCTCCGCTGCCCGGCCTGCACGTTCACGCCGAGCGTGAGCGACGGGAACCGCGTGAGGTGGCCGATGTACTGCGCGATGTACTGGTCGAGCGAGATCGTGTTCCGGAATCCGCCGCTGCCCGGGTGCGGCGCGGCGGTGAGAAAGCAGTTGTCGGCCGGGTGGCCGCCGTCCACGTCGGGGTGCATGACGCCGCTGAAGACGGTGAAGTCGTTCCGGTGCTCCTTCAGCACCTCGAGGTAGGGCGAGAGCGCGTAGTCGCGCCCGCCCTTGGCCGGGAAGAACCGGTCGGGCAGCAACCCGAGGTTGTTGCAGACCGCGAGGATCCGCCGGGGCGGCGGTCCGTCGTTCCCCCGCGCGAAGGCAGGCCTCATCGCGTCGAGCATCGGCAGTGCGAGCGCCACGCCCGCGCCTTTCAGGAATTGCCGACGATCGAGATTCATCTATATCACTTACGCTGGAAAAGCCCGCTCAGGACGATTTCCCGCACGATCGAGCGCACGCCATAGCCGCTTTCCCGGGCGGCGTCGAGGATCGCCTCGACCCGCGGCCGGTCGCCGAATCGGACGGCCTTGCCCGTGGCGAAGACGACGAGCTGTCGCACCAGGTTCTGCGCGATCTGCCGCTCGTCCTTGAGCAGCAGGCGCTTGAGCTCGACGACGTCCTTGAACGCCCC